>NZ_JBQVNP010000039.1:0-37491 GCF_052436255.1 Roseateles sp.
GGGTCGGGCAGTTGCCCGGCAGCGACCGCCATGGCTCGTGCAGCACCGGCGGCCGCGTCCTGCGCGACGAGTTGCCTCGAGCGCTCCTCGGCGAGCCGCAGCGCAGCATCGAGGGAAAGCGTCTGCTGTGCATGGGCGCTCAGGCCGAGGGTGCTCGCGCACAGCGCCAACGCCACAGCCCAAAGACGAACGGGGCGTCGCGCGGATCGCACGATCGGCGCAGCCGGAAAAGGAATGGGGAACATGGAATCTCCTGACGAACCTGCGAGTAGGTTGTCGGGCCGCGCCGGTACGTCGAGCGTTGCTCGACGAATACGGCAAGGCACGACCGGTGCGCCGTACCGGCCCACAACGGGCCGTCGGCGCAAGGTCGATCAGGCGATCAAGTTCGGTAGACGCAGTGCAGGATGGCGTGCGGCGGAGATGCCGCAACCAGTGCACTCAAGGAAGCCGCTGCAGAGCGCGGCGGGGATGCCGTCTCAGGCACCCAGGGGGTCATGGGGTAGAGAGACGACAGCAACACTGCGGGGATCGTCAGCGTGGAGGCATGGTCGCTTTGCTGCCCGTACTTGCAGTGCTCCGCACACAGGTTGCCGGATGCCGTGTCTGTCGCGCCCACCATGTCCGCACAGGGCGATCCTTGCATGGCTGAGTCTCGGGAGTCGTCTGTTGCAGCGACAGCGTCTTGTGCCATCGACATCTCGGTGGGCGAACCACCCGCCAGACCCGCGGAGAGCGAGGGGCAGGCGTAGGCAGCAATCGCCAACTGCGAGAACAGCAGGAGGCCGATCAGTGCGCGGGCCACCATCCGCACGAGTCCGCGTGTCATCGCTGCACTTCCGGCAACACCGACACGACCACCTTCTCACCGCGTGATTCGCCGGCGAGCCGTGTGGGAAGGGTTGCGGTGATCGGCATGGAGGGATGCGTGGAACGCTGCGAATGGAGTCGGTGCTTTGAAAAGTGCTTCCGCGAATTCTAGGCCTGTTGCTCAGGAAACGGGGCAAGCCGCGGTGACATGTGCGGCTTGCGGTGGACGATCGCGTCGTGATCGGCGCTCAGTCGCCTGGCCGTCGCTCGACGGCCAGGTCGCTCAGCGGCGCATGGTCGCGGGTGCGTCCGGCAACTGGCCCTGCTGGGTGAGGCGTTGCGCCGGCGTGCCGAACTCCGGCTGCTCGCCGCGCAGGCGTGCGTACTCGGCAGCGGCTTGTCGATAGGCAGGTCGAGTCGTGTCCGCACCTGCTTCGCCGTTGGTGGCGGCGGCCAGACCCGAACGCATCCAGGCCAGCGTGTCCGCCTGGACCGTCGCACGGGTGTTGGAAGACACGCTCACGACAGCGCGCGGATTGCCTTCGGGGTAGCCCTGGTCCACCGAGCTTTGCAGCCAGCGCTGCGTGTCCGAAGCCACTGCCGCGCGGCTGGTGCTCGACGTTAGCGGCGCCGGGCGAGGATCGCCTTCGGCATAGTTGCCGGCCAGTGCGGGTCCTGCGATCGCGCTGAGCAATGCGGCGAGGGTCAGGGAGGTCTTGATGGAAGTCTTCATGATCGGTCCTTTGGCGGTCAGAGGGTTGGCATTTCCGGAAATGAACAGCGCTGTGACTTGTCTTTCCGATGTGCCAACTTTAGGCCGCGGGTCCGCGAGTTGCCGCACGCGCAGATTACAGTTATGTCATCTGCAGGGTGCGTTGGATCACATGGCTTTCAGGCGCCGGCGGCGGGTGCCGCGGGCACAGGTTGGGGTGCCACGGCTCTTCCCAGCACAAGAGCATCGAGACGTTCAAGCGTGCCGACCACCAGTTCGACAACTCCGGGCTCGAAGTCCTCGCGATCCTCTTCCTCGTGCGTTCCCTTGTTCAGGTAAGTCCAGACGTGAGCGTTGGCGGCAAGAAGCGTCCGGAGGCATTCGATCACTTCCGCTTTGTCCTGATGCGCGAATCCGGCTGCCCTGGCTTTGCTGAGAAGCTGCTCGCACAGGTTCCGCAGCTCTGGCTCCGCACCCGGTCGGCGCATGGAAATAGACAGGTTGCCATGGTCGTGGTTGATCAACCATTTCCAGACTCGGCCGCTGAGCATCTCCAACGCTTGGCGGGACGCAGCGAGGGCGCCGCGATCGTTCATGCCGTTGATGGCCGCCCGGGCTTCCACGAGATAGCTGCGAATCTGCGGATCGGCATGGATCACAGGGTGGTAGTCGCCTCCGTGGGGACGGATTCCATACACTTGCAGATCGTTGCGGTGAGCCGGCAGCAGGTGATTTTGGATGTCCTTGATGAACTCTTGGCTGTGACAGGTCACGATGAGTTGCGTGTCGGCGAAGCGCTGTGCATCGAAGATGGTTTCCCGGATCCCTTGACGATGCTCGGTGTCAATGGCGTTGATCGCATCGTCGAAGACGATCAGCGGTGCGCCAATGGCGGTCGCCTTGGCCATCAGCACGGCCAATCCAAGGCACCGAATGTGCCCTTCGCTGAGCACCTGCAGCGCGTCATGCCGCCGCTCGGGGCTGCCTCGGAAGGCAACCTGAATGCGCATGGCGTTCGATGTCGGCAGGAACAATGCGGCAAGCTTGTCCTCGTTGCGGTCCTGCCGATTAAAGTCGTTGTAGAGCGCCATCGCCGATTCGTTCAGCCCCGCCATCAGTTGCGCCGGCAAGCCGTCACGGTATTGCCTGAGCAATCGAAGAAATGCGTCGTAGGCCACGCCAATGCGCATATCGAGTTCGATCTCGATTCTTTCCGCCTCAGCCTCCTCGATGAGTGCCGCGTTCTGCCCGTCGAACGCAGCCACGCGCGCGCGTGCCGTGTCGACTAGGAGCGTAAGTTGTTGTCGCCTGGAAGCCTGGGCCACGGCGCGTTCCTTTAGACCTTGCAACTTGTCGCGCTCGCGGATTCGCTGTGCACGCTCGTCCGCGGCGGTCCTCGTCTCGGCATCGCGCAACTCGGCTCGATCCGCTGCTGTGCAGAGCTTCTCGAATTGCGTCGCGCCGCCGTCGGCTGGCTCCTGCAACGCAGTCCACCAAGGGCTGGCAATTTCGATTTGTAGGGGTGCTCGCGCGGGAGCTGCGTCGCCCAACTCTTCGTCCTCGAACCTCCGCAGTCTGTCGACCACTGCGCGCAGCGCTTCGGAAGCTGTGTCGCGTGTCGTGCGCGCCGCATTTCGCGCGGTTTGCAGTTCTGCCAGTTCGCGAAGTTGGGCGAGACCATCGACCGCCTTGACGAACGGATCGCGAGCGACTTGAGCCAGCGGAGTGTCGCACGCGGGGCACGTCGCACTGTCGACCTTGCGCAACTTCGAGACGGCGGTGTAAAGCTCCTGGAAGGAGATTTCATCGCCCTTGCCCCGCAACTGTCCCTCACGAGCATCAAGTTCGGTCTGTTTTTCCGTGGCCTCAGTCAAACGACGATCAGCGACTGCGCGCGACACGCCCACCAAGGCCGGTTGAACCCGATCGATCAGCGCCGAAAGCTCTTGCAATCGTCCAGGCGCCTGCTCTGTCCCGATGTAAGCCTGCATGGCATCGAAGCCGAGATCCGGCGGCAACTCGGCGGCCAAGGCGGCGTCTTCGAGGTTCAAAGCAGTGATCGCCTCTCTTTCTCTTTCCAGGGTCTGCTGGTCCTGGGTCAGGCCGGCGCGTGCGGTGGCCAGTTGCCTCTGTTTGACGGACATCAGTTTCAACTTCGCATCCATGGAATCGTTGAAATTCCCCACGAAGTCGTTGAACTGGTCCATCCCGAAAAGCGTGGCAATCAGCGCGGAGCGCTCGGCTGGCGCCCTGGAGGCCAATCGAGAGAATGAATCGATCCGGTTCTTCTCCACGAACAGAAATCGGTGCGCGTCCTGGTTGGGCCGCAGGTTGACGACTTCGCCGCGTGCATCCCTCGCGCTGAGCGCAGGTGCGACGAAGCGACGCTCATGGACATTCGCCAGATATGCGTCAGCGCCAAGGCGTGTCGCCTCCGCTTCATCAACACTGCCGAGCAGCGCGTACTCCAAGGCTTCGCAGAAACTGCTCTTGCCGCTTCCGTTTGGGCCGTACATCAAGGTGATACGCCTGCTGAGATCGAAATCTTCGGCTTGGCGAAAGCCTCTGAAGGGCCCAACTCGTAAACGATTCAGTCGTGTCCATGCCCAATCCTGTGCTGCCGCATTGGCAGCGATGTCTGGCATGTCGGTCAGAGAACCCGCAAGATCGCGACGACAGAGTTCTGCCAGGAGACCCGCTCTCTGCGACTGACGGTTCGAGGTGCGTGCGACGCCATCGAAATTGGCGAGCACCAAGTGCGCCAGGCGTTTCACGTCATCGGCGATGCCCCGGGGTTGCCCATGCAGCCACTGGACGAATTGCTCGAAGTCTCGCTTTGCAGAGGACATGCCCTTTACCCCTTCCTGAAAGTAGGCAACCCGCGCCAGCAGGAATCTGGATCACAGCAAGTGAGAGATCTCGCTCAACGGCTTCAAGCCCGAGCCGAATCGTCCGATCGCTTCGCGATGTGTCCCGAGTTCGCTGTAAGGCAGATAACGGATGCCGAGCTCGGCGACGCGCGAAAACGCCGGGCGGCGTAGCTGAAGCCGGACATCCTCGCGTCGCGCATCGGGCGCCACCAGGAACATCGACACGCCGACGCCCAGCGCGGTGCCCAGCGCGAGGTCCAGCATTCGCACGATGCCTGAGTAAATGGAAGTCGAGTGCTCCACCTCGAAGGCTGCAGCGATCTTCGAACCGTCGGCCTCGACCCAGATCACGTCGATCAGGCGCACCGAGTCCAAGCCGGGCTGGGCGCCGGCGGGCAGCTGCGTCAGGCAACCATCGCCGAGCCGGCCCCCCGCATAGCCGCGTCCCTGGTCGTTCGAGGCGATCCAGACGCCGAAGCCGAGCGACTTGCCCAGATCGCGCAGCCATCCCTGGATTTGCGTGTGGGTTGCCTCGCTCTCGCGGTCCGCGGCCCAGCGCTTGTGAGCGGCCGCTGAATCTTCACGGACCTTCTCGAGGTCGGCCTCCCAGCCCTGAACGGCCGCGACGTCGTCGCTGCGCGGCGGCGCCGTGTACCGGCCCGAGCCGATGTCGAAGAGCAGTCCGGCCAGTGCTCCCATGTCGTTGGACAGCAGCCGGCGGTGCTGCTCGTTCAGCCGAAGGCAGCCCTCGCGCATGGAAAGGTAGTGATCCCACTTGCCGAGCTTGACGTTGCTGCCCGTGACGGCGTTGTAGCCTTTCACGATCGCGGTGTTGAACGGCATCACGATCGTGGGATGGACGAAGTACAGCAGGTTCGCCACAGCTGGCCCGAGGCCCTTGATCCGATGCGCATCGATGCGGCGGATGGCCTCGACCACCTCCTCAGCGTTGTCGCAGCAGTCGCAGGCATGCAGCAGCCGGGCGAAGGCACGCTGATTGGCAGCGTTCTCGTAGATGTCGGGGATCCGCAGCTTGGGCTTCCAGAGAAACGCGTGGTCGGCGCCCTTGAAGATCTGGCGCTGCTCCGCCACCGACGCGACGACGGTCTCGAGCGAGGAGCCTCGAAACGCGCTGCCGAAGGTCCCCGCATCGATGTCCTTGACTACCTGGGCCAGGCCCCGTCGGATGGATCGGAAATTCTTCAGCCGTTCGTCCCACAGAAACCACGAGTTGTAGGTGCTCAATGAATCGGACTTCCAGTGACCGATGAGAACTTCAAGACCAAGGGACATGGGCACGGAGGATTGAAGTGCGCAAGGCGCGACACCGTCAATTGAAGCACGGGCCGATCCGGTCAGGTCAGCATTTCTCGCGGGAATCTCTGGCAGTCGTCTCGCAGCCTGACCCCGCAATGGGATCGCATGAGGCACAGGCGCCCCTTGTTCAGTGAAGCGCGCCGCACCGGGCAACGCACATCAACTTTCTGGCGCTATCGAAAAGCTGATCTCGGTGACACCCGAGCGGGATGTAGCACGGGTCTGGCCGCCATGCATTCGTGCGATGGCGGCCACGATCGCCAAGCCAAGCCCATGGTGTTCTGACGAGTCGGTGCGAGACCGCTCTGCCCGGAAGAACCGCTTGAAAAGATTGGGCAACACCTCGGCGGCGACCGGTTCACCGCGATTGGCAACCTTGATCCAGATTCCATCGGGCTGGGTGTCGATCACCACCGCGATCGTGGAGCCGGGCGTTGCATAGCGGCTCGCGTTGCTCAACAGATTCGACAGCGCACGGCGTACCAGCCCGGCATCGATGCCGATGCGCGCGTCGCCGCTGACGTGGACCCGAAGGCCTGTGTCTTCCAGCATGGCTTCGTGAAAATCCAGCACCGTTCGCACCTGGTCGGCCAGACTGACTGGCGCAGATCGGCGCGCCACCGTGCCGCGGTCTGCCTTCGACAGGAAGAGCATGTCGATCACGATCGCGGAGACCCGTCTCGCCTCTTCCAGCGCCGACAGCAAGGCGTCGCGCAGTTCCTCGATCGATCGCGGCCGGGCCAACTCGACTTCGACCATCCCGATCAGGTTGGCCAGCGGCGTGCGAAGTTCATGCGCCACATCCGCGTTGAAGGATTCCAGCTGCTGATAGGCCTGTTCGGCGCGATCGAGCACCGCATTGAACTGCGCCACCCACGGCGTGATCTCGGAGGCATACGGGGCGGGATCGATGCGTCGCCCCGGATGCTCTGGCCCGGTCGCGGCAGTCTGCTGAACGAGCTTCTTCAATGGCTGCATCCCCCGATGCACCAGCAAGGCGCCGGTCAGTGAGATGACCGCGGAGCCGAGGACGACCGCCCCGACGAGCGTCCAAGCCAGCCGAGCCAGAATCTTGGCGTCCTCCCGGACGTCGATGCCGAGCTGCAGTTGCATTGCAGCGTCGCCCGACGGCATCGGCTGCTCCTGCATGGGCATCCACACCCAGCGCCCCGAGGTCCGAGCCGGCGCGGACGAATAGATGATCTCGTCGCCACTGCGCAACACGAGACTGATCTCCGCGTGGGTCGAAAAGAAGTCGTCCAGCTTGTGGCGCAGTCCGTCGCGCCCCGGGTCATCGCGCGATTCCTGAATCAGGTGCTTGATCAACTCGGACTGGCGCTCGAACTCGCTGGCCTGCTTGACCTGGAAGCTCCAGGCGGTGACGGCGTAGATCGCCACGCACACCAGGCTGAGACCGATCAAGGCCTGGGCTGCAAACCAGCGCGACAGTGCGGCCTGGATGGATCCAGTGCCCTGCGCATGCGCCGTGACGGCCTGCGCACGCCCCTCTGGCGGGACTGCCACGATGTCGGTGGCCGGGCTCAGTCCTTCTGCCACGGTCTTGGCGGCGCTCACGGGATGCCGCCTTGCCGGCTCTCCAGCACGTACCCCATGCCGCGTACCGTGTGCAGCAGCTTCTCGTCAAAAGGATCGTCGATCTTGCTGCGCAGCCGCCGGATGGCCACTTCCACGATGTTGGTGTCGCTGTCGAAATTGATGTCCCATATCTGCTCGGCCAACTGGGTGCGCGACAGCACATTGCCCTGGCGGCGCATGAGCAGCGTCAGCAGCGCGAACTCCTTGGCAGTCAGCTCCAGGCGAAGCCCGTTGCGCGTCGCCTTGCGCGCCACTACATCGAGGTTCAGGTCTTTGAGCGTGTAGTTGGACACCTCGTGCAATTTGCCGCGGCGCAGCAGCGCCTGGATCCGGGCGAGCAGTTCGGAAAACGCGAAGGGCTTGGCAAGGTAGTCATCCGCACCGCTTTGAAGTCCACGCACGCGGTCCGCCACTTCATCTCGGGCTGTAAGCATCAGCACAGGCATCGACTTGGATTTGCGCAGGGCCTCCAGAACGGCGAAACCATCGATGCCCGGCAGCATCACGTCCAGCACCAGCAGGTCGTAGTCGCCGTCCAAGGCGAGGCTGCGCCCCTCAAGGCCGGAGCGCGCGAGGTCTACCACGAAGCCGCTCTCAGTCAGGCCCTTGACGAGGTAGTCGCCCAATTTGTGTTCGTCTTCGATGACCAGGATTCGCATCGTTGAATGCTACGGCGCGGGGTCGCGAGCGTGGATTACTTCTTTGTAATCCACGTGGCGGGTGATTGGCGGAGTGGCTTCCTAGAGTCATTGCATGCCAGCCAGTTGACTGGCATCGCCGGCTCGGTGGTCGATGACGACGCGTTCAGTGCAGCTCGCGAAGTCGAGCAACTCATCGAAGGAGACCTATCATGAAGAACCGTCAAATCCTCTCGCTCGCACTTGCCGTTGGCGTAGGCGCTGCATTCGTTGCGCCGTTTGCAGCCTACGCGGAAGGCCCGTCCCACTTTGCGCCCAACGAAGCCGGCGTGGTCTACCACCCGGGTGAAGCGGGACAGGCCAAATCCCAGGCTCAGGTATCAGCTGAACTCGCGGACGCGCAGAAAACCCCTGCCGGGGCCAGCATGCTGCGCTGGGGATCGATGAGTACACCGAAGGTCGGAGCCGCCAAGTCGCGCGCCGAAGTGGTGGCCGAACTGGAAGCCGCGCAGAAGCAACCCAACTGGGATGCCGCAGCAAGGCTCGGTGCGCCTCTGCCAGCGCCCAGAGGTGATGCGAGCAAGGCTCGCGCACAAGCGCAGCCCTGAGGGTTGCGTACAAACTGGATGTCCATACAGGCTTCTTGACACACCGCTCGACTTAGAATTCGCCACATGCACCGGGTTCGCCTGTTCGTCCTTTGGATCATGATGTTCGCCGTGCCCTTCCAGGGGTACGCGGCGGCGGCCATGGTCTTTTGCGGACCGGGTCACGCCGGTGCAGCGGCCGAAGTGTCGCTCGCACAGCCCGGCGCCCACGACCATGCCCGCCACCCTCATGCGGACGGGCACGGCGATCACGAGCACAAGGCGGTACAGGCCGCCAAGCCTCCCACAAAGGACAGCACCGCCAAGACAGCGAGTGCCGAGCCTGATGCGATGCACAAGTGCGGTACCTGCGGCGCATGCCATGCCACCGCGCTGACCAGCACGATGGACGTGGCGGTCTTCCACGGCCTTCCCAAAGCCGACTTGGCGGAGCCAGCCATCACGGTGGCCACGCTCGCTCCGCGCGTTCTCGACAAACCTCCTCGCGCTTAACGCGTTCGTGCGCCTGTGACTCTCGTCACGGGCCGCCGCGAACGCTCATGCATCGCCTGCGTCATGCCTTTCGGGCAGCTCTGACGTACTCCGTTCATGAATTTGCGAGGACTCCATGTTCCATTCATCGCCGACCCGTTGGTCGGCAGCTTTTCCCGCCTTGGCTGCGTTCTGCGCGTTGGCGACCCTGAGTGCCGCTGTCGCGGTGGCTCAGCCTGCGCCCGCGAAATCCGCTGAGGCTGCGGCGCCCACCGTCCTGACCTACAAGTCCGCGCTCGAGGGCTATCAGCCCTTTGCCGACGAAAAGCCCATCCCCTGGAAAGAAGCCAACGAGACGGTCTACCGCCGCGGTGGCTGGCAGGCCTACGCCAAGGAGGCCTCAGGCTCCAGCGCAGCCGAGGCCGATTCGCCCAAGGGCGCAGCCGCTGCGCCGGCCGCGCAGCCAGGCCATTCGATGCCCATGCCTGCGAAGAAGGAGAAGCCATGAAGCGCGCCCTTCGTTTGACAGCCATTGCCGTCGCGACGGCTGTCCTCGCCGGATGCGCGTCCGTCAGCATCGACGACGCCCTGAGCGATACAAACACCAATGCCCAGCAGTTCACCGGTGGAAAACTCGAACTCAGCCGGACCCAGGAGCAGCGCGACCGCCGCGCCGCGCTGTCGCAGGAACTGCTCGCCAAGCCGCTGTCGCAGAGTGACGCGGTGCAGCTTGCGCTGGCCAACAGCCCGTCCGTCCAGGCCTTGATCGCCCAGAGCTGGGGCGACATCGCTGCGACCAACCAGAGCAGCAGGCTGCCGAACCCGATCCTCTCGTTCGCACGCACACGCCTGAACAGCGAGCTCGAGCTCGAACGCCTGCTGTCGTTCGGACTGGTGGACCTCATCCTGTTGCCGCAGCGTTTGTCGATCTCCAGGAGCCAAGCAGCCCAGGCCAAAGTCCAACTGACCGGCGCCGTGGTCGACCAGGTCACGCAGGTCAAACAGGCCTGGGTCCGTGCAGTCGCTGCACAGCAGTCGCTGAAGTATGCCGAGCAGGTCAACAAGTCGGCCCAGGCCAGTGCCGAACTTGCGCGCCGCATGCAGCTCATCGGGAATTTCTCCAAGCTACAGCGTGCACGCCAACAGGTTTTCTACGCCGACGCGACGACCCAACTCGCCTCGGCACAGCACGCCACCACCGCTGCGCGCGAAGAACTGGTTCGTGTGCTGGGATTGAACGATGAACAGGCGGCCAAGCTGGCTTTGCCCGAACGTTTGCCTGATCTGCCCAAGGCCCCTCGCGAGGCGAAGGAAGTCGCGGCGACCGCAACCGAACAGCGCCTGGATGTCCAACTCGCGCGTGCCCAACTGGATGTGGCGGGCAAGTCGCAAGGCATCAATCTGCTGTCGACCTTCATCGACGTCGAGGTGGGCGGTCGGCGCGACACGGTGTTCGACAACGCGGAAAACACAAAGAGCACCCGCCGCGGCTTCGAGCTCGACATGCGCCTGCCGCTGTTCGACTGGGGATCAGCGCAGCGCGACATGTTGAACGCGCAGTCGCTGGCCGCAGCCAACCGCTACGACGCGACCGTGCGCGGCGCCTCTTCGCAGCTGAGAGAAGGCTACTCGGCCTACCGCACGGCCTACGACATCGCGCGGCACTACCGCGACGAGATCGTCCCGCTGCGCCAAGCGATGGCCGACGAGAACGTCCTTCGCTACAACGGGATGCTGATCGGCGTTTTCGAGCTGTTGGCCGAGGCGCGCGACCAGATCGCCAGCGTGACCAACGCGATCAATGCCCAGCAGCAGTTCTGGCTGGCCGATGCCGCGCTGGCGGCGTCGGTGATGGGCAAGCCCACGTCCGCGGGGGCCTCGATGGCCAGCTCGGGCGGCGAAGGCGCTTCCGCGGGTGCGGCGCACTGAGCCCGCCCTCCGAGTTCTCCAACCGAATTGAACCACATGACAAACAGACGCAATTTCCTGAGCGGTGCGGGTGCCATCACGGGCGCCATCGCCGCGGCCAGCGTGAGCAAGGTGGCCATGGCAGCTTTGCCGGAGCCCGTGCTCCAGACCACACCCAACACCATGCCGCCGCTGATGCCCTCGAGCGGACGCCCCTACAACCCCGTGGTCACGCTCAACGGCTGGACGCTGCCCTGGCGCATGAACAACGGCGTGAAGGAATTCCACCTGGTGGCCGAGCCCGTGGTGCGCGAGATGGCGCCCGGCTTCAAGGCCAACCTGTGGGGCTACAACGGCCAGTCGCCCGGCCCGACCATCGAGGTGGTGGAAGGCGACCGCGTGCGCATCTTCGTGACCAACAAGCTGCCCGAGCACACCAGCATCCACTGGCACGGCCAGCGCCTGCCCAACGGCATGGACGGCGTTGTCGGGCTGAACCAGCCACCGATCAACCCAGGCAAGACCTTCGTCTACGAGTTCGTCGCGCGCCGTCCCGGCACCTTCATGTACCACCCGCATGCGGACGAGATGACGCAGATGGCCATGGGCATGATGGGCTTCTGGGTGACGCACCCCAAGGCCGAGCATCCGCTGATCGAGAAGGTCGACCGCGACTTCGTGTTCCTGCTCAACGCCTACGACGTGGAGCCCGGCAGTGCCACGCCCAAGATCATGACGATGCTGGACTTCAACCTGTGGTCCTGGAACAGCCGGATCTTTCCCGGCATCGATTCGCTCAACGTGCGGCTCAACGACAAGGTGCGCATCCGCATCGGCAACCTCACGATGACCAACCACCCGATGCACCTGCACGGGCACGAGTTCCTGGTCACGGGCACCGACGGCGGCCCGACGCCCAAGACATCGCGCCAGTACGAGGTGACCACCGACGTGGCTGTCGGCCAGATGCGCCAGATCGAGTTCCTGGCCGACGAGGAAGGCGACTGGGCCTTCCACTGCCACAAGAGCCATCACACGATGAACGCCATGGGCCACGACGTGCCGACCATGATCGGCCTGGACCACAAGGACGTGGCCAAGCAGATCACAAGCCTGGTGCCGGACTACATGGTCATGGGCGAGCGCGGCATGGCCGACATGGCCGAGATGGAAATGCCCATTCCCGACAACACCGCGCGAATGATGACGGGTGAAGGCCCGTTCGGTTCGGTCGAGATGGGCGGCATGTTCAGCATGGTCAAGGTCCGCAAAAACCAGAAGGCCGGCGATTACTCGAATCCCGGCTGGTTCAAGCATCCGAAGGGCACGGTCGCCTACGAATTCAATGGACCGCCGCCTGAGACCTCGCGCCAACGTGGTGCCGGCGCAGCCGCGATGCCTGCCCAGAACATGCCCGCCAAGAACATCGAAGTCCAGATTCGAAAGCCCGCCAGCGGCCACTCGGGCCATTAGTTTTCTCACCCTCCGTTTCAACCTCCAACTCTCAAAGGAAAACCCATGAAACACAACTTCCGCAACACGGCGCTCGCGGCACTGGTGGCCCTGGCCGCCGCCGGCGCTTCGGCATCCGGCACCCATGCCGGTGGTCACGGCCACGATGCCGACGAGGCGATCGGCAAGCCCGGCGTGGCCACCAAGGCGACACGCACGATCAACGTCGACATGACCGACAGCATGCGCTTCACGCCGGCGAACATCAGCGTCAAGCAAGGCGAGACCGTGCGCTTCGTCATCAAGAACTCCGGTCAACTCAAGCACGAGCTCGTGATCGGGACCGAGAAGGAGCTCAAGGAGCACTACGAAGTCATGAAGAAGAACCCGGAGATGGAGCACTCCGATCCGAACATGGTGACGCTGGCCGCGGGCAAGACCGGCGAGATCGTCTGGCAGTTCACCAAGGCCGGCAAGGTCGACTTCGCATGCCTGCAGCCCGGCCACTACGACGCCGGGATGAAGGGTGCCGTGAACGTGACCAAGACCGGAAAGTAAGCGAGGCGCTCCCGCCGCCGGCTTCCATCGGAACGCGGCGGGACTCCAAATTCATTCATATCTCAGGAGATCCTCATGACCAACACCCGCATCGCACTCTTGGCCTTCGTTGCCGCACTCTCGTTCACTGGCGCTGCCGGCGCGCAATCATCCAAATCCATGGCTGACATGCCGGGCATGTCCGAAAAGGCTCCAGCGGCCGGCGCCTCGGACGCGGCCGCTGCCTCGGACCTCACCGAAGGCGAGGTCCGCAAGGTGGACAAGGACAACAAGAAGCTCACGATCAAGCACGGCCCGCTCAAGAACCTCGACATGCCTGGCATGACGATGGTGTTCGGGGTCAAGGACGACGCCATGCTCGACAAGCTCGAGACGGGCGCCAAGGTCCGTTTCCAGGCGGAAAAGATCGACGGCAAGATCGTTGTCACGAAGATCGAATCGGCCCGCTGAGCGCGTAAAAAATCAACGGGCAGCGACCACCGAAGGATGGAGGAAAGAATGGCTTACTCGAGTGCTTCGCAAGTCGTTCGGAAGATCCTGGAGGGACCGGTCACCCGGCCGGCGTTGCGGCGCTGGCGACGCCAGCAGTTCTTTTCCGAGGCCGGGTTCGGCAGTTACTTCGGCGTCTTCGACAACTTTTCCGAAGCGCGGGATTGGCTGCCTGACAGTCCGGAATTCGACCACGCAGCTTTGGCGGAAGAGTACGTGAATGTCCGCACGAAGAAGGTGTTCGCATACGACTACCCCGTGATGTGGTGGCTCGAACGCGCGTTCAGAGGCGGTGCCACCAAGGTGCTCGACATCGGCGGCTCGGTGGGCGTGCACTTCTACGCGTATCGCCGCTATTTCGACATGCCTCGTGGCTTGTCCTGGCGCGTCGTCGAAGTGCCTGCTATTGCTTCCATCGGACGGGAAATGGCCAGCAGTGCCGGGGCCGGTGCACTGAGCTTCGTCGACGGCCTGGCGCAGGCGCTGAACGGAAACGACATCTGGATCGCTGCAGGCTCCCTGCACTATCTGGAGAACGCGCGTCCTGGCGACCTGCTGCAACGGTGCGAGATGCGGCCGCGGCATGTCTTGCTGAACAAGCTCCCACTCTACGACGGCGAGGACTACGTCACGACGCAGAACGCCGGCGCTGGCTGCTTTGCGCCGATGCACGTCTACAACCGCCAACGCTTCATCACGGAAATCGAAGCGCTGGGCTACACCCTTCGCGACCAATGGCAGGTTCCCGAGCGTTCACTCTACCTGCCGGGATTTCCCGCGCGATGCTTCCCGACATTCAGTGGCCTTTACTTTGCCATTTGAGCAGCGCCAAGCAGGGCGTCGACAGGCCTTGGCCAGTCCCGGAAGGTCGGGATCTACGTTGCCTGCCGTCGACACGGGGAAGTCGAGGCATCGCACCATCGTGATGGCGCATTCTGTTGCGAACAGGATTCTCGTTGTGGCGATTTCCGCCGGCCTGACGGGCTGCGCCGATTTCTACCGGCAGCATCGCGATTTTCAGGACGGCTGGCGCACGGGCGAGATTGTCGAAATTGGCCGCGCCAACGAGATCCAGCGCGGCGGGCGCACGGACTGCAGGAAGACGGCCAGCGCCGATGAACTTGCAGTACGGCGCTTCGCCATCCTGGTCGATCGTTCCACGGGGCGGCGACATGCACACATCGTGATGCTGGATCCTGCGACATCTGTCGCGCTAGGCGACGTCGTCTGGACCAACGTCGTCAGGTGCGACACACCCGTTCGCGTGCTGTCGCATGCACGAGCGTCTGGTGGCTGACGCGGCCTCCACACGACCTCCAACCGTCTTTGCAGCCAGCCCATCACAAACCTGAGCACCTCATGAAATTGTTTGCGTCCCTTCTTCTCTTCACCCTCGGTGGACTCGCTTCAGGTTTTTCGTTCGCGGCCGATCCTGCCGCACCGGCGTCGATCGACAGGGTCTCCGCCAAATCGAAACCCGACATTGCAAACGGCGAAGTCGTTTTCAATGGAAAGTCGTGCGCCGCGTGCCACAGCGCGGACGGAAATTCGGCCATCCCCGCCAATCCCAAGCTGGCTCAGCAGCATCCCGAGTACTTGGTCAAGCAGCTGCAGGAGTTCAAATCCGGCAAACGCAAGAGTCCGGTCATGAGCGGCATGGCCGCGATGCTGTCTGAGCAGGAAATGCGCGACGTCGCCTGGTTCCTGGGTTCCAAGCCTATCAAGCCAGGGTTCGCGAAAGACGGGGACCTGGTGACACTGGGCGAGAGGATTTATCGCGGTGGCATCGGGGATCGCAATGTGCCGGCCTGCGCGGGCTGTCACAGTCCCAACGGTGCTGGCATCCCGATCCAGTACCCGAGATTGGGCGGGCAGCACGCCGAATACATCGCCGCGCAGCTGACTGCGTTTCGCGATGGGGCGCGACTCAACAGCGTGCCCATGAGCGGCGTTGCAGCCAGGCTCAACGATCGCGAGATCAAGGCCGTGTCCGACTACATCGCGGGGCTGCATTGAACGACGCCATGCACCCAGAGTTGCTCTCGCCTTAGGAGGTAGGCATGTACGTGACGGGGCGTTGGGTCCCAACCAATGTTGTAGGCACGATGTTCATCGCCTGGCTCGTTGGCGTGGTCGTCTTCGTGGCCGTCATCGTGTGGCAACGCCGGAAGCATCGGAAGAGAAACCCCGCGGGCGACAAACACCAGGGCTCAGCTCGCCTGAGTGGTTCGAGGAAAGCCAAGCGCCGTCGACGGGGCGCTCGATGACCGCCGCATCCTGGTAGAGCGAGCGTCTGACAGACATCGCGTCCATCACCGGCCAGTCTGAGAGGCCCGACGGCGTCCTTGTCTGTATGCATTCAGACCCCTTGCGTCTGTCTCGAAGAGACAAGTCACGAGGACGCTGACCAACTGTTCCTGCGAGTCGCTTTGTCCGGCCTCTTGAAAAGGCAAGCTCCATGTTCGTTCAGCCGATTGACTACTTTCTCGTTGTCTGGTTTGTACTGGCTGCTTTGTCGACGGCCTACGTTGCATGGGACCAGTTGCGCCATAACCCCGAGCCGCTGGTGATGAAGTGGGGGTTCATCCTCGTCACCCTGTACCTGGGGCCTTTGGGCCTTCTGCTGTACGTGATGGCAGACAAGGAGCCAGCTCCCGGAGAGCACGAAGAATTCGTCAAACCGCTGTGGAAGCAAGGCGTAGGCTCGACGATCCACTGCGTTGCAGGCGATGCGACCGGGATCATCCTGGCCGCCGTCGTAACCGCCGTGCTGGGTCTTCCGATGTGGGTCGACCTGATCGTCGAGTACGTCGCAGGCTTCGCGTTCGGCCTCTTCGTCTTTCAGTCCCTCTTCATGAAGAACATGATGGGCGGCACGTATCTGGAGAACGTCAAGAAGTCCTTCATGCCGGAGTTCATCAGCATGAACGCGATGATGGCGGGCATGGCACCGGTGATGGCGCTGCTGATGATGGGCCGGGACATGCGCGCCATGGATCCGACCGAACTCGTCTTCTGGGGCGTGATGTCCCTGGGCGTGGCCGTCGGATTTGCAGTGGCCTACCCGGTGAACGTCTGGATGGTGTCGCGCAAGATGAAGCACGGATTGATGACCGAACGTCAGCTCAAGAAGGCAACCGGCGGCCGATCGGACATGCCCGCAGAAGGCGATCATGGGATCGCCGCAGTGGCTACGGAGGGGCACGGCACGCCAACCAACACGGGGCACGGTCATGGTGCTCACGCGGGCCATGAAGAAGGCGCAGAAGGCTCGTTCCCGGAAAAGGCGCCAACTGACGCTCCAGCCGGCAACGCGCACGGCACGCGGCCCGGCCAGGATGGACATGGTGGCCGCAATGGCCACAGCATGCGCCCCAATGTGACGCGGCCCCAGCTGGCTGCGGTGACCATGACGACCACGCTCATGCTGCTCGCCGGCATGACGATGCCCGCGATGTTCGTGAACATGTGCTTGTCGAACCGGGATGTGCGCGGCGCCATCATGCCCCCGTCGATGATCATGGGGTGGGACACACCGGGCGACGCGATGCGCGACATGTCGGCCATCCACCCGCGTCTGGTCACACAGGCTGCCGCAGCGCAGGCCCGTGGCGACGTGGACCTGGTCCCGACGCTGGACAACGGGGTCAAGGTCTTCAATCTCGAGACCAGCGTCATCCGTTGGAACATTCTCCCGGATGTGACGGTCGAAGGCTATGCGTTCAATGCGACGATTCCGGGCCCGAGGATTCGGGTCACGGAAGGTGATCGCGTGCGCATCAAGGTGACCAATCGCTTGCCCGAAAGCACCACGGTGCACTGGCACGGCCTGATCTTGCCGAACGAAATGGACGGCCCCGCCAAGATCACGCAGAAGCCGATCCAGCCCGGCGGCTCGTACACCTACGAGTTCACGACCGAGCAGGCTGGGACTTTTTTCTATCACACACACGATCATGTCGATCGTCAGCAGGCCTTCGGTCTGTACGGTGCGCTAATCATCGATCCCAAGAGCCCGCAGGAGGCCCCCAAGGCCGATCATGAGTACGTGTTGCAGTTGCAGGAGTGGCTCAAGCGCGAAGGCCTGACCTATCCCGCCATGCTGATGGAAGGCGGTCTTCCCAACTACTTCACCATCAACGGCAAGGCATTTCCCGCAACCGACACGGTGAAGATGAAGGTCGGCGAGACGATCAAACTCAGGTTCGTGGGTAGCAACAACAACTTCGTGCACCCCATGCACGTTCACGGCGGCCCGTTCACTGTCGTCGCAAGGGACGGGTACGTCCTGCCAGAGGCGGCGCGCTTCCAGGCCGACACCGTCAATGTCGGCCCCGGTCAGCGCTACGACGTGATATGGAAGGCCTTGCGGCCCGGAAAATGGCTGGTCCACTGCCACATCCCGCACCACACGACCAACAACAACGTCGAGCAGGACGGAGGCGGCGGCCTGATGATGGTCCTCGAGGTGGAAGCCTGAATGCAAGGGGCCACACGGTTGGAGGATCTGGCGCAAGTCGCTTGACCTTCACACGATGTCAAGCCTGACACTGGGATCAATTTCAACCAAGGAGTCTCTCATGCAAGAGTTCGTCATCCAGTCGATGTCCTGCGGTGGCTGCGCGAGCCGGATCGCTCAGGCCGTGAAGAATCTGGACGCCACGGCGAAGATCGAAGTCGACCTGCCGACCAAAACGTTGCGCGTCGACAGCGCCGAGGACCGTGAGTCTGTGACCGCGGCCCTGACGGAAGCCGGCTACCCGCCGAAGTGATCCGCCCGCACGGGACAGCGGCCTCAATCGGCTGGTGGTCTCATGCTGGCCTGTGCGGACTGAATGCACTGCCGTGTGGGGTGCATCCAGCCAATTTTTCGTTGGAGAACTCGAATGAACCCTACGCCTTCCAACCCGCATGAACACCACCAGGGGCATCACGGGGCGCACCCGCCCGCCTCCGGAGAACCTTCGCCTGAGACCGATGCGATTCTGAAGGATCCCGTTTGCGGGATGACGGTGACCACGCGGTCCGCGCACGTCTTGCAGCACGAAGGCAGGCCGGTCTATTTCTGCAGTGCGGGGTGCAAAGCCAAGTTTGAGGCCAACCCAGACAAGTACGCAAAGCGCGGCGCGCAGTCGGCGGCGCCGCTCGTGCTTGCACCCGCGCAGCCGGCTCAACCCGATCCTCCAGGCACGATCTACACCTGCCCCATGCATCCGGAGATCCGACAGGATCACCCAGGCAACTGCCCCAAGTGCGGCATGTCGCTGGAGCCCGAGATGCCGACGCTCGACGAGGGGGAAGATCCCGAACTGAAGGACTTCAAGCGGCGCTTTTTCTGGACGTTGCCGCTCACCGTCGTCGTCACCGTGCTCGCCATGGCCGGCCACCGCCTGCAGTGGTTCGAGATGGGCACGCAGAGCTGGATCGAACTCGTGCTCGCCGTGCCGATCGTGCTGTGGGCCGGGTGGCCGTTCTTCGAGCGCGCGGTGCAATCCGTGGCGAACCGCAGCCCGAACATGTGGACCCTGATCGGTCTGGGCACAGCCGCCGCGTTCATCTACAGCGTGGTCGCCACAGTAGCGCCGCACGTATTTCCCGCCTCGTTCGTTTCGATGGGGCGCGTGGCGGTGTATTTCGAAGCGGCCGCGGTGATCATTTCTTTGACCTTGCTGGGGCAGATCCTCGAGCTCAAGGCACGTTCGCAAACCTCCGCAGCCATCAAATCTCTGCTGGGTCTCGCGCCCAAGACGGCACGCCGGATCGGCGCCGACGGCACGGAGGAAGACGTCCCCATCGGCCATGTGCACGTCGGAGACAAGCTGCGCGTCAGGCCGGGAGAAAAAGTGCCCGTGGACGGCGTGGTGATCGAAGGCAGCAGCGCCGTCGACGAGTCCATGCTGACAGGTGAGCCATTGCCCGTGACCAAGCGAGTCGGCGACAAGCTCATCGGTGCGACGTTGAACACCAACGGCGCCCTGGTGATGCAGTCGGAAAAGGTCGGCTCGCAGACCGTTCTGGCGAGCATCGTCCAAATGGTCGCGCAGGCTCAACGCTCCAGAGCGCCGATGCAACGCATGGCCGATCACGTCGCCGGCTACTTCGTCATGACCGTCATCGGCATCGCGGTGCTGACATTCTTCGCTTGGGGATTCTTCGGACCGCAGCCGAGCTGGGTCTACGGCCTCATCAATGCCGTGGCGGTGCTCATCATTGCATGTCCCTGTGCGCTCGGCCTCGCGACGCCGATGTCGATCATGGTCGCCACGGGCAAGGCGGCCACGCAGGGCGTGCTGTTCCGCGATGCCGCGGCGATCGAGAACTTCCGCAAGGTCGATGCGCTCATCGTCGACAAGACCGGCACCCTCACGGAAGGCCGGCCGCAGTTCGAGCGGGCCGTGCCCGCGCCAGGCTTCACCGAAGATGAGGTGCTGCGCCTTGCGGCCAGCCTGGACCAGGGAAGCGAACACCCGCTGGCCGATGCCATCGTGCGGGCGGCGCGCGAGCGCAACCTGGCGCTGGACACGCCCGACGGTTTCGAATCCAGCAGCGGCATCGGCGTGAGCGGCGGCGTGGGCGGCAGGAAGCTGGCGCTCGGCAACACGGCGCTCATGGAACAGCTGCGCGTGCGGGTCGACGACCTGAAGCCGCAGGCAGAGGCGATGCGAGCCGAGGGCGCGAGTGTCATGTTCCTGGCGGTGGTCGGCCAGCCGGCCGGCCTGCTTGCAGTCTCGGACCCGATCAAGGCCACCACCATGGTGGCGCTGGCCGCACTCAAGGCCTCGGGCATGCGGGTCATCATGGCCACAGGCGACGGGCTGACCACGGCCCGGGCCGTCGCTGCGAAGCTGGGCATCGACGAGGTGCACGGAGAAGTCAAGCCCGCGGACAAGCTCGCGCTGGTGGACAAGCTGCAGCGCGAGGGCCGCGTCGTCGCGATGGCAGGTGACGGCATCAACGACGCCCCCGCGCTTGCCAAGGCCGACGTCGGCGTGGCGATGGGCACCGGCACCGATGTCGCCATGAACAGCGCCCAGGTGACACTGGTCAAGGGCGATCTGCGAGGCATCGCGCAGGCGCGCGTCATCTCCGAGCAGACCATCGCCAACATGAAGCAGAACCTTGGTTTCGCTTTTCTCTACAACGCCCTTGGCGTGCCGCTGGCCGCAGGCGTACTGTTCCCGTTCACGGGATGGCTGCTGTCGCCAATGATCGCGGCGCTGGCGATGAGCCTGAGTTCGGCCTCGGTCATCACCAACGCCTTGCGCTTGCGTGGAGCCAAGAGCGATGTTCATGCGTCCCACGTCGGCGAAAGATCGACCTAGGGGCCTGCGGCCCGGGCGGCTTCGCTGCGCGCGAAGGAGTTCCCATGAAGAGACCCAAGCCACTCGAGCTGCACTTGCTGGAGATCTACGAGGAGGCCCTGCGACAGCGAAACTGGGCGGTTGCCGAGCACTTGCTGTGCGCCATCGAGGCCTGCGCCCCTGCCGATGCACCGATCAGCGAGACAGTGGCCAAGGCCTACGGGGTCCTGGCCGCCGAGGCGCAAAAGCCTCGTTGCTGCGGGACGAGAACGAAGCGTCACTGAGGCTTGGCGGTCAAGCTTTGGCGCGGGGTTTGAGAAGATTTGCGAGGGCCTTCTGGTCTTCGGCCAGTTGCATGCGCATGAGCTGAAGCACTCGCGAGGCGAGGCCGGACAGCGGCTGTCCCGGGGGCAGTACCAGCACCCCCGCGAAGGAGACTTCCAGAGACAGTGGACGGATGACCAGTCCACGTTGGGCGTACTCCATGGCGGTGACCGGATTGACAAAGCCGATGCCCATGCCGCTCAGGGCCATTTCGCACACGCTTGCTGCGTAGGGGGTTTCGACCAGCACGCTCAAACCGACGTTGCACTCCGCCAATGCCCGCTCCAGGCGCCGCCTGGACGCGTCCTCGGGGTTGAGCGCGAGGAACGGCTCTTCCGCGAGCTGATGCGGCTGGATCGTCCTGGCCTTGGTCAGCCGGTGCTTCGCATGCATCACCACCACGCCCGGGAAGCGCGCAAATTCGGAATGCTCCAGGCCGGTCGTCGGCATCTCGTCGGCCATCAATCCGAAGTCGACCTGGCGCCCCAGCACGGCTTCGTGCACCTCCCGCGAACTGAGCACCTGCAGCGAGATCTGGGGCCGGGCATCGGCATCGCGGCGCTCGGACACGAGCCGCGACAGCACGCGGGGGACGAAGGTCAGGCCGAAGGCCGGGTAGACCGCCATGCGCAGCGTGTTGACGCCGAAGCGCTTGAGGCTGCGCATCCGGTGTTCGATGCTGCTCAGACCCACGAAGACACGCTCGACCTCGACCAGCAGGGCTTGCGCTTCGGGCGTGGGCTGCAGGCGGCCTCGCAGCCGGCGAAACAACGGGAATCCGGCCGCTTCCTCGAGCCTGCGCAGCGACTGGCTGATGGCGGGCTGCGTGACGCCCAGCAGCGCGGCGGCCTTGCTCGCAGACCCCACGGACATCACGGAACGGAACACCTCAATTTCTCGGAGCAACATATAACAACCGTTTATGGACAAAGAATTTCGAGCGCGATTCAGATTATCCCCGTCGTCCTAAAGTTGGCGTCTTCAGCCACCTTCCGGAGAAGCGACATGAAACTTCAAACAGTTCTTGCAGTGACCGCCCTGGCATGTGCAGCACCTGCGTGGGCACACGATTTTTCCGGCGACATCGCCAAGTTCCAAGCCATCGCCGCCACCAAGAAGCCGGACAGCCAGCAAGCGCTCGCCGCGAAGCTCGCGCTGGAGCGCGCGCAGGGCGAGATGGAGCAGTCGGACGTGAAGATGGTGCTGCGTATCCGCTCGATGACCAACGCGGGCCTGCGCGCCATCGGTGAACAACCGGCCTTTCTCACCAGCGAGTACAAGCGCCTCGAAGCGGCACTGGCCAACCCCAAGACCAACGACCCGGCCAAGATCGCTGCGGCCAAGGAAACCTTCGCCCGCCTGACGGTGGAGATGAAGGTCTACACCGACCTCGAGAACATGGCCGTCGACCAGATGAAGCAAGCGTTGCAGCTCATCGAATCCGCACCCGCCAATTGATCGCACTTCCAACGAACAACGCCGTCTTCCATCGTGAACTCTCCCATCCCCAATCTCGACACCTCTCCTCGGGGCGCATTCGCCAGCCTGGTCCCGCCGGTGTGGCGTGCCTCCACCGTCGTCTTCGATTCACTCGACGATTTCGTCAACCGCCGCACCCGCCTGCCCGATGGCTTCAGCTATGGCACGACCGGCACGCCGACGCAGCGCGCCCTGGAGACGCGCATCGCCGAACTGGACGGCGCTGCGCACTGTGTCGTCTTCCCTTCTGGACAAGCAGCCATCTGCAGTGCGCTGCTCGCACTGCTAAAGAAGGGTGATCACCTGCTGATGACCGACGCCGCCTACGGCCTGGCCAAGTCCTTCGCCGTCGAGCGGCTGCAGGCGCTCGGCATCGAGGTCGAGTTCTATCCGCCGCGCATTGGCGCGGAGATCGAACGGCTCGTGCGTCCCAACACGCGCCTCATCTGGCTGGAGTCTCCCGGCACGGTGACGATGGAAGTGGAAGACGTGCCGGCGATCACCGCCTTGGCGCGCACACGCGGTGTACTTACGGCCATCGACAACACCTGGGCCAGCCCACTGGGCTTCGCGGCCTTGGCACATGGGGTCGACCTGTGCATTCACGCCTGCACCAAGTACATGGGTGGCCATTCGGATGTGTTGATGGGCAGCATCGCGACCAATGACGAAGGCCTGTACAAGTCCTTGCGCGGCCTGCAGTCGCAGATGGGACTGGCCGTGAGCCCGGAGGACTGCTTCCTGGTCGCCCGAGGTCTCGACACGATGCAGGTGCGCATGGAGCGCCAGGCCACCAGCGCACAGTTGATCGCCGAGCGACTCGCGACGCACCGCCTGGTGCGCCGGATGCTCTTTCCCGCGCTGCCCGGCGCGCCGGACCATGCACTCTGGGCGCGTGACTTCAAGCAGTCCGGCTGCGTAATGTCGCTGCAGCTCGTGGACGGCCCCTACGACGCCTACCGGGCACTGTTCGGGCATCTGAAGCTGTTCTCGATCGGCGCGAGCTGGGGCGGCGTGCGCAGCATCGCGGCGTTCTACCCCGCGGAAGAACTCGCAAAACGCAATTTCTGCGACGTCCAAGGCCCGGTCATTCGCCTGTCGATCGGCCTGGATGACCCCCAGGCGCTGCTTGACGAGTTGCTGGGCGCCTTGAGCGCCTGCGAAACGAGTTTCAACCTCTGATCCACGCTACTGGAGCCCGCGATGACCCTCAAGTCAACCATTCACTCTGCCTTGATTCGTCCCTTCCTTGCCGTCGCCGGCCTCGCGCTGTGCGCCGGCGTTGCCGCGCAGACCGCATCGCCGCTGGACGGCACGCTCAAGAAGATCAAGGACACCGGGGCGATCACCGTGGCCACGCGCGGCGCCTCGATCCCGTTCAACTACCTGGACGACCACAACAAGCAGGCCGGTTTCGCCTGGGAAATCTCGCAGCGCGTGGTCGCCCAGGTGAAGAAGGACCTGCAGCTCGCCCGGCTGGAGGTCAAGACCCTGGAAGTCACGCCGCAGACGCGCATTCCGCTGGTGGCCAACCAGACCGTCGACCTGGAGTGCAGCTCGACGACGAACAACGCAGAGCGGCAGAACCAGGTGTCGTTCTCGACGACCTTCTTCGTCGTGGGCGCGCGGCTGCTGGTGCGCAAGAACTCCGGCATCAAGCACTGGTCCGACCTGGTCGGCAAGAACGTCGTGGTCAGTGCGGGCACCACCGCGGAGCGCATGCTGCGGCAGCTCAACGAGAAGAACAAGTGGGGCATCAACATCATCCTGGCCAAGGACATCAACGAGAACTTCCTGACCGTGGAGACGGGGCGCGCGGTGGCCGCGACACAGGACGACATCATTCTCTTCAGCAACATCGCCCGCGCCAGGAATCCGGCGGACTGGGAGGTGGTCGGTGTACCGCAGCAGAAGGAGGCCTATGGCTGCATGCTGCGCAAGGGAGACGTTGCCTTCAAGAAGCTGGTCGACGGCGTGATCACCGGAATGATGCGCTCCGGCGAGTTTGCCGCGCTGTACGAGAAGTACTTCCTCAAGCCCATCGCGGTGAAGGGCAGCGTGACGGTCAACTTCCCAATGTCGCCCGACATGCAGGAGCTCCTGCGTCATCCAAACGATCAGCCACTGTAAGCCGCTGGCGCCTCACATTTGACGATCGTCCTCACAAACCATCCAAGCACTCTTCACGATGCACTACAGCTGGGATTGGCTGATCTTCTTCAAACCCTCGGTCACAGGCGAGGGCCTGTACGGCATGATGCTGCTGCGCGGACTATTGTGGACGGTGGCGCTGTCTTTGCTGGCCTGGACACTGGCACTGGGCATTGGTCTGATCGCCGGGGTCGCCAGGACGTTGCCCAACCGCGCTGTACGGTACCTGTCGACGGTGTACATCCACTGTTTTCGCAACACGCCGTTGCTTGTGCAGCTGTTTCTCTGGTACTTCGTGGTGCCGGAGCTGTTGCCACTCGAATGGGGCAATGCGCTCAAGCAGATGAACCCGACGGCGAACCAATTCCTGACCGTGCTGGTCGGTCTCACCCTGTACACGGCGGCGAAGGCGGCCGAGCAGGTGCGCGCGGGCATCGAATCGGTGCCGCGCAGCCAGAAGCAGGCGGCCATGGCACTCGGGTTAGGAACCACGGCGGCTTACCGGCACGTGGTCCTGCCGCAGGCCCTGCGCATCGTCATCCCGCCGCTGACCTCGGACTTCTTGAATGTCTTCAAGAACTCGGCCGTCGCGCTCACGATCGGGCTCATGGAGCTCACCGGGCAGACCCGCCAGCTCAGTGAGTTCAGCGCCCATCCGTTCGAGGCCTTCATTGCGGCGACGTTCATCTACATGGCGATCACCTACGGCGTGATTGTGCTCATGCGCCGCATCGAACGTCGGGTTCGGGTGCCTGGATTGCTGGGAGCCGCGTGATGGGCTACGACTTCGATTGGGTCTCCCTCCAGCGCGCCTGGCCCTATCTGCTGCAGGGCCTGCAGATGACCGCCTTTCTGGTCGCCGCCTCCATGGCCGCCGGGATCGGCCTTGGAACGCTGCTGGCGATCACCCGCATCTTCGCGCCCCGGCCGGTGGCAGCTCTCGTGGCGGGGTATGTGAACCTGTTTCGCTCGATCCCGCTGATCCTCACGATCCTGTGGATCTATTTCCTGATGCCGGTGGTGCTGCGCAGCGTGACCGGGGACCCCAACCTCAGCGTCGGGCCGATCTATGCCGCGCTCGTGGCGTTCGTGCTCGCGGAATCCGCCTACTACTGCGAGATCATCCGCGCCGGCATCGGCAGCGTGCGCGCAGGCCAGATGCAGGCAGCCCAGTCCCTGGGAATGTCGCCATGGCAGGCCATGCGACACGTGATCCTGCCACAGGCGTTTCGCAACATGACGCCCTCGCTCATCAACCAGACCATCGCCTTGCTCAAGGACACCTCTCTGGTCTACGTGATCAGCCTGAACGACTTCCTGGGCGCCGCCAGCAAGGTGGGACAACGCGACGGCCGCGTGGTCGAGGTCTACATCCTGGTCGCCGTCGTCTACCTGGTGCTGTGCACGGCGGGCGCCTGGTGGGTCACCTGGCTGCAGCGGCGCAAGGCCGCAGCGGCGATCTGAATGAACGCAATGATCGAAATCAACGACGTTTCCAAGTGGTACGGCCAGTTCGCGGTGCTCACGGATTGCAGCACCCATGTTCGTGAAGGCGTGGTGGGCGGGGTCTGCCGACCTTCCGGCTCTGGCGAGTCCACGCTCATCAAGACGGTCAACGCACTTGCGCCCATTCAACGCGGCAGCATCACGGTCAATGGCATCCAGGTCTGCGATCCAAAGACCGATCTACCGAAGTTGCGCTCCCGCGTCGGCATGGTGTTCCAGCACTTCGAGCTCTTCCCGCACCTGAGCGTGATGGAGAACCTCGTACTGGCGCAAGTTCAGGTGCTCAAACGCTCGCGTGCCGAAGCAGTCGAACGCGGGCTGCGCATGCTCGATCGTGTGGGCTTGTCGACTCACAAGGACAAGTTCCCGGGCCAGCTCTCCGGTGGCCAGCAACAGCGCGTCGCGATCGCGCGGGCGCTGTCGATGGACCCGATTGTCATGCTGTTCGACGAGCCGACCTCGGCGCTCGACCCGGAGATGGTGGGTGAGGTGCTCGACGTCATGGTGAAGCTCGCACGCGAAGGCATGACGATGATGGTGGTGACCCACGAGATGGGGTTTGCCAGGCAGGTCAGCGACCGGGTGATCTTCATGGACCAGGGGCGCATCGTTGAGGACTGCTCGAGCGATGAGTTCTTCGGGCGTCCCGAGAGCCGGGCACCGCGCGCACAGGACTTCCTCTCCAAGATCCTCGCGCACTGACGGTCGAAAAATCGTCGAGCCCATTTCAGACAAGCCCAACTACCCCCAAGGAATCACATGAAATCGATCAAGACATTGCTGCTCGCCAGCACCGTGGCGTTCTCGGGCCTGGCCCTTGCACACGGCGACGAGGATCACAACGCATCGAGCGGACCGGTACGCAAGGAACAAAAGAGCTGGGGCATCGCGGGCGATGCGAGCGCGGCCAAGCGAACGCTGGAATTCAAGATGAGCGACAGCATGCGCTTCACACCTGATCGCATCCAGGTCAAGCAAGGCGAGACCGTCCGGCTGTCCATTCGCAATGAAGGACAGGTCATGCACGAGTTCGTGATCGGCGCGAAGAAGGAACTCGACGAACATGCCGCGCTCATGATGAAGTTCCCAGGCATGGAGCATTGCGAACCCTACATGGCGCATGTCGCGCCTGGCCAGACCGGCGAGATCGTCTGGACCTTCAACCGTGCGGGTGAATTTGATTTCGCCTGTCTCATCGCAGGACACTACCAAGCCGGCATGGTCGGCAAGGTCAAGGTCGCAGCCGCCACAGGATCTTGAGGGGCGGCGCCGGAGGACACGCCGTCGCGAGAAACCCTCACTACCGTGGATAACTGGGTTTCAGGGTGACGTAGTTTTCAACGATCCACGCGGTGACCTTGGTTCTTCCTTGAACATTCGACGGCAATTTTTCATGCACGATCCATTCGATGATGAGCCGCGTTGCCTTTGACAGGTCGACCTTCTCCGGCCCGACAAACGAGTTGAGGTAGGCAAGGACTTCGTAACCTTCCTTGCGGCTCAACCGATCCGCATCTGTCTTGACTTGGGTCGGATCGTCTCCGGGAACGGCCGTCCAGCTGTAGTCCGTGTAGTGCAAATCGGCTTTTGTAAGTTGGGGCATGCTGTTCCTCGAAGGTTGGTTTGCAGGGGGGTGAGACTGCACGTTGCGCTGTTGCGTGCGAGCGTGAGTGCTGCACTGGGGAAAATGGAGGCGGCAGGATCAGTACCGCTGTCTCACATGGCCGACGACGTGAACACTAGGTGGTGACTCGCGGCATCGCGCCGCCAACTGGTCGGGTTGCCATTGCCGAGCACGCCGACGGATGCTTTGTCGTAGCAATCGTCGCCGAAACTGAACGCGGCACCTGAGTACACGGGATCGCCTTTGAGTAGGATGCACAGGTTCTTGTATTGATCCTGCTTCCCTTTCTTGAAGCCGCCAGCCTTGAACAGGCGCCAGAATCCGTCGCTGGCATAGCGGATGGCCACCGACGGATTCATCATGGTGGGGTCGATGTCAGGCGCTGGAGCTGGGTTGCTTACGGTGTAGTCGCTGAAGAGAACTTTCGCGTAAGCAGGCTTGGCAACCAATGCCTTCCACGCTTTCCATTCAACGCGCTCGATGTCGTGGAGCCCTTGCTTGCGGCCCACGAGGTTCAGTGGAAAGGAGCCGCCGGCGAGCGTGGTGCTGCTGCATCCGGCCGCGAGCGCCTCGTCAAGATAATGCCGCGCGGCAGCGGCGCACGCTGCCGGGTCGACGCCCACGATCGAAAACTGATCCACGAGCACATGAAGCCGCGATTTGGCGATTCCCGCGCCGACCACGACCTTCACGAAATCCTTGACCTGGTCGGAGGTCACGCCGTGTGTCTGGATCCGGAGCACGAAGACCTCGAAGGCCTTGGCGAGGTCCGGCAGGTCTGCCGGACGCGCAACCATCGCCTCCGTGATGACCGGGATGATCTGACGACCGGTCAGCGCCGTGAGCCGCTTGCAGATCGAGGTGAGCACCTGGGTCTGTTTTGCGTAGGTAGGCATGAAGTACCGAATGTCGATCGCGATTGGCGTGCCCTCCGGAATCGATTTGGCCATTTGCCCCCCGATCTTGGTGATGTAAGGCACCAGCATTTCGGAGAGCGTCCCCTTCTTGGGGTCGATGGGGAGGATTTCGATCAGCGGGACCATTCCATCCCACTGGGCACCAGTGAGCTTGCTCAAGGCGATCCGTTCCCCCTGCTTCCATTTCAGGATGGGCAGGTATTTCCATATCGCAGGCATTGGTCCCTCCAGACTCGTTGTGTCTAGAGGGTACGTCACGATTACTTACACTGGATTACGGGATTTCCCAGGCATGCACCATGCCGCGGTTTCGGTGCGCGGGGCGTGTGCCGCATGTTGCCGGGGCACGCCGCCACGGCTTATGCCAAGCAGTTCAGCGCGAAGGCAACGGCATCCGAGGGGCCATCCGGCGCGAGCGAAGTCGACGGCAAGAAGCCCAACTGCCGTTCACGAAGAAAACCGGTGACAGCATCACGCAGCGTACGCATGCTGAGTTCCCGCGCGAGCATCTCTTGCAACTCGAACTTCGTGGCCCGCTTGGGAGGCAACTCGCCCCTATGCGACGCCAGCGCTTTGATGCATTCGGCGCGCCACAACAGCATGGCCATGCTCAGACGCTCCTGTACTGGATTGACCTTCGGCTTGCGCAGCACGTGCAGCGAGAGCGTACCGTCCGTACGACGCGCGGCTGACCAGACGCCCCACCATACAGGCATCAAGGCCAGACTGGCCTCGGAATAGACCGGACCCGTGACCAGCGTCACCCGGTCGAAGACGCGGTTGTAGGCATGAATCTGGTTGTGCAGGCGCGCGAACGAATCGAGATCACTCTTCAGCTCGAAAGCACTGAGCTGTGTGTCCACCAGCGCGAGGTCTACTCGTGCATCCCCACCTTCGATCCCGAACTCTTCGAAGAGCCTTCCCCCCGACTTGGTGGCGTCCGCGAGCAGTCGCGAACGCACTGCTTGGCGCAACTCGCGCTCGGTGATGGAGGGGGTGCTCATTTTATGCATTATATAATGCAGTTATGCCAAGAACAGCAAAGCCCACCACCTTGGAAGCTGTCCGGGCCCGAGAAGCACTCAGGCTGTACCTGAAGCGGCACAGTATCTCTGTGAATGCACTTTCTCAGGCTGCAGGTGTAGGCCAGCCTACAGTGAGCCGATTTTTGAGTGGGCGGACGAAGTCCGTAACGGCAGCCATTCGGCCGCTGTTGGATTATGCAAATATTGATTTCGAAAATGGCATAACCGAGATAGGCGGTGTGCTCGATAATCCTCGTGTGCGAGACGCGCTCGAGCGTGTCTGGGACGGGCGACCGGAGACGGCCGACTTGCTCGCCCGATTGATCGAGGCGTTAGGCCCCGTCCTGAAGAACGCGCCATCGACGGCAACCAGGAACATGCAGTGACCCATCCGGATGCCAAGACCATCTACCAAGCCGTGTCGGCGATCGGCCTGACGCGCGCGCAAGTGCGTCGGCTTCTGCCTGACTGGTGGGATCCTGCACTGGAGAAGGAGCGCGGCGGCGCGGCGGAGTTGGCGATGCACATCAGCAGGCGGCTGAGCGTCGAGCTTCAGCCGCTGCTGCTGGGGCAGATCGTTCCCAAGGGCGCCATGGCCAGCGTTGCCTATAAGCACTCGGTCAACATCGAGGCGTCTTCACTGTCGGCCGCCAGCTTCATTGCGTCATCTCTCGCACAGGCAGTGCTGGCCGCCTTGCCGATCCCGTACGTTCCGCTGCCCCAAAATCCAAGTGAGTTGCGCGCACTGGCCATGCGCGGTCGCGCTGGTCAGTTCGGTTTCAGTGCCCTTCTGGACCTGTGCTGGGCCCACGGAATCCCGGTCATTCCCTTGCCACACCTGCCTGTGGGCGTGCGCAAGATGGATGGAGCCGCGCTGCAGCTGGGCGGACGTCCGGCCATCGTGATCGCGAAGAAGAAGTCGTCGCGGGCCTGGCTGAGCTTCATCCTGGCGCATGAAATCGGACACATCGCACTGGGGCATCTGCGCCCCGGATCTTCCATCATCGATGTATCGCTTCAGGAGACGAGCACGTATGCAACCGAGCTGTCGACAGACGGCCAGGAAGCAGAAGCGGACAGCTTCGCGCTCCAGACGTTGGGCGGCGACGAGGTGACGGCGCATGTGACCAAGTGGCCAGCGCTGGCCGCGCCCGTGGATATCGCGGTACTGGCCCGCGGCGCTGCTGGCGCTGTGGGTATCGAGGCTGGACACTTCGTTCTGAGATATGCCTTTCTCACGAAGCGTTGGCCCACCGCGTTGACGGCGCTGAACTTCCTCAGTGAAGACCTGGATCCAGAGGGGGCGCTGCTGCAGCAACTGCGCTCGCACCTGGATCTCAGCCGCGTCGCCGACGACCTGCAAGACCTCGTGTCGCAGATCACCGGCTGGGATGGAGCGAACTGAGGCGTGCGTCTGCTGATCGACGTCGACGCGCTGTGCAAGCTGGCGCACTGGGGGCTTCTCGAGGAGATCCCGTCGTTGATGGGTATCCCGCTGCAAGAGTGCACCACGCTCGCCTCGTCGAAGTACCGGGCCATCAAGGCAAAGAGCAAGCTTGACGGACGGGTGTTCCACGCGGTCGAGGCGGCCGACCGTGTGCTCGAAGCTATCGCCTTGATGCAGGCGCCGATCGAGCCTGCGAGTCAAAGCCTGGGAGATTTCGAAAACGTGTTGGGCATCGACGCTGGCGAGGCGGTGCTGCTCGCATCGCTCGTCGCAGCGCCGGATACACGGCTGCTGACCGGAGACAAGCGGGCGCTGCGCGCACTCGCAGCGCTACCGCCTGAAGCACGTGAACCGTTTCATGGCCGAGTGATCTGCGTGGAACGAATCATCGAAGCAGGGCTGAACCAATGGGGATTGGACGTGCTTCGATCCAAGGTGTGTCCTTGGAAGAAGATCGACGTTGCCGTGAACATCATCATGGGGAGTCGCTGCGACGCAGGGGAGGCTTCGGTCCGGGAGGCGCTCGCCTCTTACATCGGTGAGCTGACTTCGCTGTGCGATCCCTCGCTGATCTGCGAAAAGCTCTGACTACCGCGTGGTCAGGCGCTCTGCAATCTCGCCAGCGCCGAGATCTCGCACTGCTGCAAGTTTTTCGAGTTGCGCCACCCGCGGACGTGCCTTGCCTTGCTCCCAGTGGTAAATCGTCTGCCCGGACACGCCGACCAGTTGCCCATAGATCGCTGCGGACAGCCCAAGCTTCACGCGATGTGCCGCCAATCTGGCTGCGCTGAATCGGCGTTTCGTGCCTGTTGTCGCTTCATTGTTCGAAGCAACTGCGCTGGTGGGGCGCCTCGAACTCTTCTCAACCCGACGCAGTTCCTTCTCGAGCGCATCCACTTGGCGGCGTAGCTCAGCAATCGAAGACCGATGGGCGGCGGATGCCTTCTTGAGCGTTTCTATCTCAGCGCGCACTTCTTTGCGAGCAACGCGGGAGATTTCGGCTTTGAGTATCGAGGCGATATTTGGCATGGACGCATTGTGCCGCGCAGAACAAAGCGGTCATCCACGTCGCTGCGCTGGCCGGACATTTCAAACGGATCTGCGACGTTCGGTCAAAGCGTGTGAGGAGTTCCATGAGCTGCTTAAGTGGCGGAAGAGTTCACGTCTATGACCAGACCCGGATCGAATGCCTTATTTTCGATCCTGCCGCTCCAGTTCACGTAGCCGCGCGGGTTGCATACGACCCGGCAAGAGCGGACTCGATAGTCGAACGACTGATGCGTGTGGCCGTGGACGAAGAGCACGGGTACCTCAAAGATTGCCTCTGGAAGCTCGTTGACGAAGGCGCCTGAGGCCCAGTCATCGGCGTAGCGCTGCGCAAGTGAACCGCGGTGCGGTGCATGGTGCGTCACCACCACCGTCGGTCCGGAGAACGGCTCCGCGAGCTTCTCGCGCAGCCATGCTCGCTGCACCTGATGAATCCGAAGCGTGTCCGCCGCCTGGAGCTTTCTTCCTTGCTTGTAGCGCCAGGTATCGGGTTCCGCCGACTCGTCGAACGTGCGGATCAGCGCATAGTCGTTCAGCAGATTGGTCGCCATCTTCATTGCGCGTCCGGCATCGCTGACCAGACCTTCAGGCGTCTCGATGGCGAGCGCGAAGTCGGTCCACAGCGTTGCGCCAAGGAAGCGTACGCCATCGATCACCAACTCGTCACCATCGAGCAGATGGACATTGCTGCCTTCGGCTTCGCGGTGCGCCTCGGCCAGTGTCGTGTCCAGGCGACCATCGAAGTACTCGTGATTGCCCAGGAGGTAAATCACGGGCTTGCCGCGAAAGCGATCCGCCGCCCACTGGACGGCACGCTTCGCAGGCGAGTGAATGTCACCGGCGAGGATGACAACATCGAATTCGAGATCAGGTACCGGCTCGAAGGGGGCGAACTCGAGGTGAAGGTCGGAAAGAATCAGCACTTTCATCAAGATGCCCCTTCAAAGCGAGCGCGAAGCTCGGCACTGGCCTTGTCGTCGAAGCCGACGAACGAGCCGCACAGCACCAAGCGGTCCTTGCAGTGGTCGAACTGCCAGTAGGCATCATCGAGCGCAACCCAGGGCTCGTCGACCGCATCGTGAAGCTGGAGCCAGGCGAGGATTTCTCTTTCACGATTCCTGTACGGCGGCTGAAGGCCAAAGCCCGAAGGAGGGATAACGCCAACGATGCGAGTCCGGATGTCGCTGGAGAACGGCTTCAGCAGCGTCTTGTTGAGCAGGTGCTCACGCCAGGACGAACTGATCACGATCTTCACGAACGGGAACTGGCGCAACAACGCCTCCAGGCGCGGCAGGAAGCAGAAGTCGGCGCTGCCGTTGAGGACGTGATCTTCCCCCTCTGGATGCAGCACACCGTCGAAGTCGAGGAACAGGATCACCCCGAATCTCCTGGCCCATATCCACCAGCCCTCATACGACACCGCCGTGTTGAATCGCGTTGAGGATCGACCGCACCTTGTCAGAGCCACCCCCGGCCGCGAACGCCGCCGGCGTTTGACCATCGAGCAGTTCGTGCGGCTTGTTTAACCAGGCTTCGGTTGCTCCGCCGAACACTTGGGTCGCGAGATTCAGTAAGTCTTGTGGCGGGCTTTCCAACCCAGCTGCTTCCTGGGGACTCCGCGGCCACGCCAGGTGCGAGCCCATGTCGACGCCGAAGGCCCGGAACGGCGCCGCGGTGGTCATCAAGCCCTCCCCGACATAGTCGATGCACCGGTGGTGGTGGCCGTGAACCACCAGCTGGACGCCGAGCTTCTCGGCGAGCTCGTCGATCACCTGCCAGCCGTGCGGGTGAGCCGACGGCGCCTCGTGCGTCACCAGGATGTCGGCGGGTCCGCTCCGCAGCAACCGCTGGTACTCATCCGGGAAGATTGAGGACCGGTGCTTGCGGGAGATGCCGTCGCGCCACCGTTCCTCGCGCTTCATGGTGCGGCGCATGGCGTCGCTCGATTGGAACGCCGCCTCTTCGATCGGCCGCCGCGGATCCCAGATCTTGCTGCGGAAGATGCCACCCAGGCCCGCGACCTTGTACCCGGCGATCTCTACGATGCGCCCGTGCAGGTTGCGATCTGAGAGTTCGGATCCAAACAGGTGATCGAAATCACCATTCGAATCAGTGTCGTGATTGCCTGGGATCCATGCGACCTCGGTGATATTCAAGATCGGTCGCAATTCGATGTGCAGGGGCTGGCGCGCCTGGATGTCGCCTAGCAGGATGATCGCCTCAGGCCGGAAGCGCTCGACCGCAGCGATCACGGGCTCGAGGTCGCCATGGGGGTCGCCGAAGAACATCAGCTTTGGCGCTGACTGCTCGTGCTCGGGTCGCGCATGGGGGCCTGACGGGGTGAGAGGTTTCATTTCATGTGCGCCGAAGTGGCGACGAAGCATCGGCCGGCCACAAACCGCAGGAAGTGCGAGCGCAGTTCCTGGAAGCTGTCTTGATCGAATGCAAGCTTGGGATCGGTGAGGACGAGCCGCGCGAAGCCCGCTTCGAAGTTCGAGGGCCAATCGTCAAGTGCGACCCATTCCGCGTCGCTGCGGCCATTCCCATCGAGCCAGGCCTGGATTTCCAACTGGCGCCGGTGGTGGACCACTACATGGGGGTCAATCTGCGGCGTCGCTCCGATGATCCGATGCTGGATGTCAGCACTGAAATAGCGCTGCAACTGCTCGATGCTTTCGGCTCGTCGCCAATCCGACGAGATGACGACATCCACAGACGTGAACTCACGAAGGATCTCCTCCAGGCGCGGCAAATGGCTGAAGAACCTGCTGCTGAACGAGTAGTCCACGCCGACAGGATGAAGAACACCGTCGATATCCAGGAACAGCAAATCGCTGGAATCACCCGTGCGGCCAACGGCATCCTGGATCAGCGTCGCTTCTGCCATGGGTAGACGGCAAGTGCAGGGCCTCATCACCCAATAAACCCCGCCTGGAAGGACTCAAGGAGATGGAGCACATCGGCGGCTCGCCCCTCGGCTACCAGCGACTCGGCGGTCCTGCAATCAAACAGCGCGAGTGGCTCGTTCCTGTACCAGAGGATGGCCGCCTCGAGGTCCCCACCCGAGACCGCAGTCGCGGCAGCCAGCACTTGCTGGATCGTGCGGATAGATGACTGGATGTCACTCATAGCTCGACCACAGCAGCGTATTCAGGGCATCAGGATCGAGAGCTTGGCGTTCCAGGCCTCACCATCGGACCTGGAGAGCACGGCGACGCGGATCGTCGGGCGGTCGAAGTCACTGGTCTCGAAGAGGAAGTGCACGCGCTGAAAGCGAAGCACCGGGTTTCCGGGGTATTCGGTCCACTTGAGTTGCCAAGTGTTGAAGTACTCGAAGTCGACCGTCCGGGCTTTCTTTCCGCAGCTGACGATGCAGGCCTTGCGCGCATCCGGATCGAACAGGATGCAGGTTTCATCCCAATCGCCCAGCATGCGGCGCGGATCGACCGGGAAGAAGGTCGCACCGGATGCCTGGCTTTGCACCCGGAGCAACTGCTCGCGCCCGGTCTGGATAGAACGCGGGGACGCGATCCAGACCCAGTAGAAAAGAACCAAGACGACAGCGAGGGATAGCAGGAGCGGGATTTCCATGCTCAGTTGACCGGCCAGATCTGATGCCGAATGCTGAACGAAGTGCCCATGTAGTAGTGTGTGAACTGCGCTCCGCTCTCATCTTCGAGGACCAGATGTTCGACTTGATCGGCGTCGCCGCTGGTTGCCGACCAGATCTTTCGAATGTCCCGAATTTGCCAGCGATCACGATCGCTCTCCATTGGCGCCAGATACTGAAGGTGTCGCAGTGACTGCGGCCCCACGCTCTCGAAGAGATCGAGGAAGTCGCTCTCATAGATCAGCAGAGCTCGCTCCGGGACCTCGAGGTCGTCTTCTTGCACCACCCAGGTCGGGAAGAAGAAGGGGATCGACAAGTTCAACTTGACCGCTCTCCAGCATCTCACACCGGGACCGGCCAGCATGGAAGAGATCCTCACCTCATGCGAATCCATCGTCACAAACATAAAAATGAGCCCTATAGGTTGGTAGTCCTATGTGAAGCTTGGTCGCGGATGCCTTGCTGATCTGATACTCAAACAGTTCATCAAGGCGTACGAACATTACTCACTGCGCCTCGGATAGCTGATTTGCTACTCAAACACATCAAATCGCTATCTTAGCGCTGTCGATAAAAAATGCCAGACAGGCAATTCTTGGTGGATGGGCCAACCTCAACCAAGAACGCAAAGTGCAAGGCAAAGGGTGGCGTTCCATCTACGTGTCATCCGCGCGGAACGCCGCATCTCCCAGGAGCAGCTTGCAGAGGCTGCCGGGCTTCATCGGACGTTTGTAGGGGCAGTCGAGAGGGAGGAGAGGAATATCTCCATCGACAATCTCGAGCGCCTTGCAACTGCACTGGATGTCGACGTTTCGCTGCTCGTTTCGCCGGTGGTTCGGCGCTCCTAGCGACCGACCAGAGTATCAATCTGGCGCTACAGCGCTGCATGCTCCTGGGGCTGGCCTCGGCCGCGCTGTGGTGGAACGACTCGCGTGCCCTGAGCAGGGACTTCCACTGAATTCACCCTTCCGCAGCAGAATGAAATGCGAAGCCTGCTTTGCTGCCGTCGCTGAAAACTGCTTGACTACCTTACTGCGGCAAGCGGCGACGGTTGTGATTCCCGCTGAATCAATGAGACGAGGGGCGTAGCCTCGTGGCAGGTCGTCTCTCAGTCATAGGGCGCTTCGCGGAGAAAGGTCTGTGCGATCACGACGGCACGGCCCTCACCGAGATCGCATGCAGACAATATGGATTAGCTTTCAAACACAGCCAAATCCTTCCACTTCGGGATCTGTTCCGCAATACAGGCGGCGATTGTCGCGCTTCACCGCCTTTTTTCCTGGCCTTAACGGAAAAACTGCAATCAGATCAAGCGGTTAGCAAGTCAAAGCCACCAGATCAAGGCCGCAGTCCAATATCTTTGCCTGCGGATCAGTCGTACAGCACCGCCGCGATCTTCGGATCGGCGATGTTGGTCTTGTCGTACCAGAAGAATCCGGTGTCGACGATCTTCGGCAGCTTCTCGCCCTTGACGGCCTTCACTGCCATCTCGACGGTCTTGTAGCCCATGCCCACCGGGTTCTGCGTGATGGCGCCAGCCATGCTGCCGTCCATGATGGCGTTCTTCTGCTGCTTGCCCGAGTCGTAGCCGATGACCACGACCTTGCCGGTGCGCTTCATCTCCTTCACGC
>NZ_JBQVNP010000040.1:0-37047 GCF_052436255.1 Roseateles sp.
GCGCAGCCGGCCATGAGGCCGTACTCGACGACGCCAGCGGCCAGCTCGTCTCCTACCGCGTGGCCGGCCGCGAGCTGCTGGCCGGGCCGCTGCACCTCAACTTCTGGCGCCCGCCGACCGACAACGACCGCGGCAGCGACATGCCCCGCGTCACCGCCCCCTGGCGCGAGGCCGGCCCGCAGGCCCGCGTCACCGCGCGCAGCGAGCACCACGACGGCGGCGCGCATGTCGTCAGCTACGAGCTGTCGGTGCCGGTCGGGCAAACCACCGCCACGCTCGCCTATCGCTTCGCGGGCGATGGTCGCGTGCGCGTGGACCTGGCGCTGCGCCCCGCCGGCGACAAGCTGCCACCCATCCCGCGCGTGGGCCTGAGCGCCGCGCTGACGAAGGAGCTGCGCCAGTGGACCTGGTTCGGCCGGGGCCCCGAGGAGAACTATCGAGACCGCGCAGACGGCTATCCGCTGGGCGTGTGGTCCGGCGACGTCGCGCGGTTGTGGTTCCCGTACTCAGAACCGCAGGAAACGGCCAACCGCACCGGCGTTCGCTGGGCGCGCTTCGTCGACACGGCCGGCCACGGCCTGCAAGTGCGCAGTGCCGACGCGCAGACGCTGGAGGTCGGCGCCTACCCCTTCGCCCAAGGCGACCTGGAGCACCGCCGCCACCCGGCCGACATCCCGCGGCGCGACTTCGTCACCGTCCACATCGCCCATGCGCAGATGGGCGTCGGCGGCGAGAACTCCTGGGGCGCCTGGCCGGCCTTGCGCCACCAGCTGCACGCCGACCGCGCCTACCGCTTCGCCTTCGAGATCACCCCTGCGACGCCATGAAGCTGCTTTCGAGCCAAGCCCTGGGCCGCGCATCCATAACGCTCCAACCCGGCGGAGACAACCGGACGAGTACCTTCCTCGCTGAAAGGTAAAACCATGAGACTGCTTCTATCCACTTTGGTGCTGGCGCTGGCTGCCAGCACGGGCGCCGCGGCGCAGGCCCAGGCCTGCGGCAGCGGCGGCGGCAGCACCGTCTGCCTGAGCGCCGGTGGCAGCGCCGCCAACGTCCAGCTGAGCTGGACCGCCAGCGGCAATGTGCGCGCTTTCGAGATCTACCGCGATACCGACAGCAACCCCGTCGGCCGCACCCGCATCGCCACGGTCGACAAGGCAGCGCGAAGCTTTGCCGACACCTCCGCCGCCAGTGGCACGCCCTACTGGTACTGGGTCAGGTTCACGACCGATGCCGGCAGCTACAACTCCGGCGCGGCCACCGCCACGCGCGGTGCTGCCAGTTGCACGCCCACGCCGGTGACGCCCTGGGTCAATGCCGGCAGCGGCTGGGCGCAGACGTCCTCCGTGACTGTCAAGACCGGCGGCTCAGCCATCCTCGGCCCGCAGGCCGCCAACGGCGGGCAGTGGAGCTGGAACGGCTGCGGCACCGCTGGCGCCTCGCGCGAGCAGACCGTCCAGCCCACCACCGCCTGCACCGCCACGGCCACCTACACCAACGCCTGCGGCGCCAAGAGCCAGCAGAGCTTCACGGTCCAGGTGGGCGGCTGGAGCAATGTGAAGTGGGGCGGCGGCGGCTACGTGACCGGCCTGATCTTCCACCCGCATACGCAGAACCTGCTGTATGCGCGCACCGACATCGGCGGCGCCTACCGCTGGGAGGCATCCACCTCGTCGTGGACGCCCATCACCGACGGCTTCAGTGCCTCCGAAAGCTTCCACCAGGGCGCCGAGAGCATTGCCCTCGACCCCAACAACGACCAGCTCGTCTACATGGTCACCGGCCTGTACAGCTCGGCCGATGCAACCGCCCGGCTCTACATCTCCGCCAACCGCGGCGCCAGCTGGACCTCGGTCAACCTGCCCTTTTCCGCCGGCGCCAACAACCGCGGCCGTGCCATCGGCGAGCGGCTGATGGTGGACCCCAACAAGCCGTCCATCCTGTTCTACGGCTCGCGCACGGCCGGCCTGTGGAAGAGCGCCGACTCGGGCCGCAGCTGGGCCCAGGTGACGTCGTTGTCGCCGACCAGGATGACCGCCGAGCAGCTCACCGCCGCGGGAGGCAGCGCCGCCGGTGTCGGCGTTGTCGTCTACGACACCGGCACCCGGGGCAGCGGCAGCGCCACGCAGACGATCTATGCGGCCATCGCGCCGGATTACGTCAACGTCGCCGGCCTGAGCTCCAACCTCTACCGGTCCACCAACGGCGGTGCCTCTTGGACGCCGGTCGCCACACCGGTGACGGGTTACCACATCCCGCACATGGTGCGCGCCGCCGACGGCATGTTCTATGTGGCCTTCACGCAGGGCATGGGCCCCGGCGCCAACGGCCCCGGTCGCCTCTACAAGTTCGACGGCACGACCTGGACGCTGCTCAAGAGCGTGGACCCAACGCAATGGACCAGCTTCGGCTTCGGCGGCCTCTCCGTGCACGGCACGGGTGCCAGCACGCGCATTGCGCTGGGCGTCACCAACTCCTGGGGCAACTACAACGGCCAGCAAGTCGTACAGCTGTCCAACAACGCCGGCAACACCTGGCAGGAGATTGCCGCCGTCATGCCGCACACGCCGGCGAACGACGGCTTCTCGGGCTGGATCGACGATGTCGAGATCGACCCCTTCAACCGCGACCGCGTGCTGCATGTGCATGGCGGCGGCATCTGGGAGACACGCAACGCGTCCTCGACGACGCCGAGCTGGACCGAACGCGTCGACGGCCTTGAAGAGACCGCCACGCTGGGCCTGGGCACGCCGCCGCCCGGCGCACCCTACACACTGATCAACAGTTCGGGGGACATCGGCACCTGGGTGCACACCGACCTCACGACCAAGCCCACGATGACCACCGGCGGCGACCGCATCAATGGCAACTCGGCCGATATGGCTTGGTCCGATCCGCAGTACATCGCGGCCGTGAGCTTCTCGCACGCAACCAACCTCGGGCGGGGTCATTGGTCAGGCGACGGCGGCAAGACCTGGGCGGCGTTCGCCACGCTGCCCGCAGGCGCTGCAGCCAATGCCGGGGGCGAGGCCAACATCGCCGTCACCGCCCGCAACCGGGCCATCTGGGCGCCTGGCAACTCGGTGCCGTCGTACACGCTGAACAACGGCGCGAGCTGGACGGCAACCAACCTGCCGGCCCTGCCCAACGTCAACATCCCGCGCAGCTACCGGCTCGTCGCCGACCGCGTCAACCCCAACAAGGTCTATGCCTACGACTCTGGCGGCGCCTGGTGGGGCGGCACCTCGGGCCGTGTCTATGTGTCGACCGACGGCGGCCAGACCTTCACGCTGAGCCAGGGCTCGGTCGCGGCCAACCTGCGCGCCAATCCGTTCAGCGCGACATGGCTCGCCGTGAACCCGTATGCCGAAGGCCACCTCTGGCTGGCGGACGGCAACGCCATCTACCGCTCCATGGATTCCGGCGCGACCTGGACCAAGCTCAGCCAGTTCGCCTCCCTCTGGGGCAGCCGCCAGACCTGGCAGTGGCCCGAGGTGCAGGGCGCCAGCGCCGTGGCCCTGGGCAAGCCGGCGCCCGGCGCGAGCTACTCGGCCGCCGTCTACGTGGTGGGGGCGATCAACGGCGTGTGGGGCGTCTGGCGCTCCGACGACGGCGGCGCCAACTGGACCCGCATCAACGACGACGCCAGCCAGTTCGGCGGCATCGGCCAGATCGCCGCAGACCACAAGGTCTACGGGCGCGTCTACGTCAGCGGCAACGGCCGCGGAATTCTCTACAGCCATTGACGACACCGTGACCCGGCGGTACGTCCGCCGCGAACCGCGCCCTGCCAGCCTCGCCGCTGCAGGGCGCATGCCTTGAAAGGGCCCGCCGCGAGCAGCAGCCAGTGCCGCCTCTCGCGGGATCGCAGCGGCGACCACGAGGTCTCGCTCGACGCCCAGCCCATGGCCCCCACGCCACGAAAGCAGAACATCTTGACCCCAGCTTCACCGCCGTGCTTGCCGGACTCCGACTGGAGTCGTCGCTCTTTCCTGCGCGCCGCCGCCCTGACCTCGGGCGCTGCCGGTCTGAACGCTGCGCAGGCCGCCCCCCGCCGCGGGGCTACCGGCGCACGCAAGACCCAGGCCTTTGCACTGTCACGCGTTCGCCTGCTGGCTGGCCCGTTCGAGGATGCCCGGGCGCTCGACGCGCGCTACCTGCTGTCGCTCAACGTCGACCGCCTGCTGCACGGCTTTCGCCGCAACGCCGGCCTGCCGCCGCGGTCGACGCGCTACACGGGCTGGGAGTCCGGCGATCTGTGCCCCGGCCACACGCTCGGCCACTACCTGAGCGCCTGCTCCATGATGTGGGCGTCCACCGGCCACACGGCATTCCGGCGCCGCGTGGCCTTCATCGTCGACGAGCTGCATGCCTGCCAGCAGGCCAGCGGCAGCGGCCTGGTCTGCGCCTTTGCCGACGGCGACACCCAGTTGCGCAACGTCATCGCAGGCCGCCCCGTCACCGGGGTGCCCTGGTACACGATGCACAAGATCCTGGTGGGGCTGCTCGACGCCCATGTGCATGCCGGCCACCCGCGCGCCCTGCCCGTGTTGACGCGCCTGGCGGACTGGATGGTCGACGCCACCCAGGGCATCGGCGAGCAGCGCTTCCAGGACATGCTCGGCGTCGAGTTCGGCGGCATGAACGAGGCGATGGCCGACGTGCATGCCCTCACCGGCGACCCACGCCACCTGCGGCTGGCCGAGCGCTTCAACCACCGCGTGCTTCTCGACGCGCTGGCGGCGAGCCGGGACACGCTCGACGGGCTGCACTCCAACACGCAGATCCCCAAGGTGATCGGATTCCAGCGCCTGGCCGACGCGACCGGCGACGAGCGCGCCGGCCGGGCGGCCCGCTACTTCTGGGGCACCGTGGTGCATCGCCGCTCGTTCGCCACCGGCGGCAACGGCGAGGCCGAGCACTTCTTTGCGCCTGCCGAGGCGCGCAAGCACCTCGGTTCGGCCAAGACGATGGAGACCTGCTGCACGCACAACATGCTGCGCCTGACGCGCGCGCTGTTCACCGAGGCGCCGTCCGCCGACTATGCGGACTACTACGAGCGCGCCCTGTTCAACGGCATCCTGGCCTCGCAGGACCCCGACTCGGGCATGGTCACCTACTTCCAGGCCCTGCGCCCCGGCTACCCCAAGCTCTACGGCACCGCCGAACGGTCGTTCTGGTGCTGCACCGGCACCGGCATGGAGAACTTCGCCAAGCTGGGCGATTCGATCTACTTCCACGACGCCGACGGCCTCTACGTCAACCTGTTCGTCCCGTCCACGCTGGACTGGTCCGAGCAGCGGGTCCGCGTGCGCCAGACCACGCGATTTCCCGACGAAGCCACCACGCGGCTGGCCCTGGAGGCCGGCGCCCCGACGCGGTTCACGCTGCGGCTGCGCCACCCGGGCTGGTGTGGCGCGATGACCGTGAGCCTGAACGGCCAGCCGCTGGCCACCAGCCGCGAGCCGGGCCGCTACGTGGAGTTCGACCGCACCTGGCAGCCGGGCGACGTCGTCGACGTGGTCCTGCCGATGCAATTGCACCTGCAGGCCCTGCCGGGCGCGCCTGACGTGGCCGCCGTGATGTACGGCCCACTGGTGCTCGCGGCGCGCATGGGCACTGCCGGCATGACGCCGGGCGCCGACCTCGTCGCCAGCGAGTTCGCCTACGGTTGGGCGCTCCAGCAGGACGACGTGCCACTGCCCACGCTGGCACTGCAGGGGCGCACGCTGGACGAGGTCGTCCGGCCGGCCGGTGCGGCGCTCAACTTCCGCACCGCCACGTCCGGCCGGGAGATTGCGCTCGCGCCTTTCCACCGCATCCACCACGAGCGCTACAGCCTCTACTGGAACCTGGCATGACCTTCTCCCGACACCCCCTGCCCCTGCTCGCCGGCGCCCTGCTGGCGCTCACCGGCCTGCATGCCCTGGCCGCCGAGGCCTTGATCACGTCGCCCGACGGTCGCACCACGCTGCGCATCGCCGAGGACGGCAGCCGCTTCAGCATCACACGCCGTGGCGAGACCGTCATCGCCAGCTCGCCGCTGGGCCTCGAACTCGACGGCCAGCCCGCCCTCGGCACGCTGAAGCTGGAGTCACGCCATGACCTGGCGGAGGACCGCATCATCCCGCTGGTGGCCACCAAGGCCGCCACGGCCCGCGACCACTACCACGGCGCCACGCTGAGCTTCCGAGAGGCTGGCGGCCCGCGCCGCCGCCTGCTGATCGACACCCGCGCCTATGACGACGGCGTCGCCTTCCGCTATCGCATCGAGGGCACCGGGGCGGTCAGGCTGCGCGGCGAGCAGACGGCCTTCGTGCCGGCGGGCGACCCGTCCTGCCTGGTCACGCCCGTCGAGGGCGCACACGAGCGGCCCTTCGAGCGCCTGCGCATCTCGCAGCTGAAGACCGATGCGGCCTACGACGTGCCGGTCGTCTGCGCCACGCCCTCGGGCCGCACCCATTACGCCATCACCCAGGCCCACCTGGAGGGCTACACCGGCGCGTCCCTGCGCCGCGACGGCCAGGCGCTGCGCCTGCAGCTGTCCGGCGTGCCGAATCGCCCCGGGCCGGCCTATGTCTCGGCCGACGGCCTGCGCACCGCCTGGCGTGCCGTGATGCTGGCCGACCGCGCCGGCCAGCTCATCGAGTCCCATCTCGTCGGCAACCTCAACCCCGCGCCGACCGGTGACTTCGGCTGGGTCAGGCCCGGCAAGACGTCCTGGGACTGGTGGTCAGGCCCGCTGGAAGGCATCAAGCCCGACATGGCCGCCTACCAGCGCTTCATCGACTTCGCCGCGGAATCCGGCTTCCCCTATCACCTGATCGACGCCGGCTGGGCCCATCGCTCCAACCCCCAGGCCTGGGTGGCGCTGCCCGAGACCGACATCACCCGCCCTGCGGACGGCCTCGACATGCCGGCCCTCGTCCGCCATGCCGCCGACAAGGGCGTGGGCCTGCTGCTGTGGGTGCACTGGCAGCACCTGGACGCGCGCATCGACGAGGTGCTGGACACCTATGCGCGCTGGGGCATCAAGGGCATCAAGGTCGACTTCATGAACCGCGACGACCAGGACATGGTCGCCTTCTACCAGCGCGTCGCGGCGGCCACCGCCCAGCGCAAGATGCTGCTCAACCTGCACGGCGCCTTCGTGCCGGCGGGGCTGCAGCGCACCTTCCCGAACTACATCACGCAGGAGGGCGTGCTCGGCGCCGAGTGGAACAAGATGGACCGGCGCGTCACCCCGCGCCACAACCTCCACCTGCCGTACACGCGCATGCTGGCCGGGCCCCTGGACTACACGCCCGGGGGCTTTCGCAACGCCACGCCCGCCAGCTTCGAGGTCAGCGCCGTCATGCCGCAGACACAGACCACGCGCGGCCAGGCCCTGGCCATGTACGTCGTCTACGACAGCCCGCTGCAGATGGTGTCGGACGACCCTTCCAACTACCGCGGCGAGCCGGGCCTGGACTTCATCAAGCGCGTGCCCACGGCCTGGGACGAGACGCGCTTCCTCGCTGGCGAGCCCGGCGAGCACATCGTGCTGGCGCGGCGACAGGGCAAGACCTGGTACCTCGGTGCGATGACGGGCGACCAGGCCCGCACCGAACAGGTCTCGCTGGCCTTCCTGCCCGCGGGCAAGTGGCGGGCCACGATCTGGCAGGACGGCGAGGTCGTGCGCGAGGTGCGCCGCAGCGAGCGCACCGTGACCGGCCAGGACCAGCTGACGCTGGCGCTGGCCGCGGCCGGCGGTGCCGCCGTTGTGCTGGAACCCCTGGCCAGCCCCTGATCCACACCGCCGTGCCCTGCCACCGCACATCAAACGACTTCCTTCATGAACAAGAGCAGTAGACAGATCCTCGCCCTTTCCCTTCTGGCGGCCGGCCTCGTGGCGGGTTGTGGCGGCGGTGGCGGCAACGCAAGCGGTGACGCGCCCTCCTTAGGAAGCAATCCCGCGCCGGTTCCTGCACCGCCTCCGGCTCCGGCCCCGGCCCCGGCTCCGGCCCCGGCGCCAACTCCGGCCACCGCCAGCTGGCAGAGCGTGAAGTTCGGCGGCGGCGGCTACGTCACCGGTCTGGTCTATCACCCGACAACGGCCAACCTGCTGTACGCCCGCACCGACATCGGCGGCGCCTACCGCTGGCACCCGGCCACGTCCTCCTGGACGCCCATCACTGACGGCCTGGGCTTCGGCGCGGCCGAGAGTCGCCACCACGGCATCGAGAGCATCGCGGTCGACCCGAACGACGACCAGCTCGTCTACATGGCCACCGGCATGTACACCTTCGAGGGCAACGGGCGCCTCTACATCTCCGGCAACCGCGGCGACAGCTGGACCCACGTGCCCCTGCCCTTCCCGCTCGGCGGCAACAACGCCGGCCGGGCCATGGGCGAGCGCCTGGTGGTGGACCCCAACAAGCCATCCACGCTGTTCATCGGCTCGCGCACTGCCGGCCTGTGGAAAAGCACGGACTCCGGCCAGACCTGGGCCCAGCTCACCTCGCTGTCAAGCGCCAGGATGAACGCGGACCAGATCAGCGCCGCCAGGGGCGGCATGGGCGTCAGCGTGGTCGTCTACGACACCGGCACCAAAGGCAGCGGCTCGGCCACGCAGACGATCTACGCGGCCATCTCGCCCGACTACGTCAGCGTCGCCGGCCTGCAGTCCAATCTCTACAGGTCCACCAACGGCGGCACCTCGTGGGCGCCGGTCACGACGCCGGTCTCGGGCTCTCACATTCCGCACATGGTGCGTGCCGCTGACGGCATGTTCTACGTCGCGTTCACCAAGGACGCCGGGCCCGGCGCCGGCGGGCCCGGGCGGCTCTACAAGTTCGACGGCAGCAGCTGGACCTTGCTGAAGAGCGTCGATCCGACGCAATGGACCAACCCCGGCCTGGGCGGCCTGTCGGTCTACGGCAGCGGCGCGACCACGCGCATCGCGCTCGGCGTGAGCAACACCTGGGGCAACTACACCGGCCAGCAGATCGTGCAGCTTTCCAACGACGCCGGCCTGACCTGGCGTGAGATTGCGGCGGCAATGCCCGGCGAGATCGCGCCGGGCTGGGTGGACGACGTCGAAATCGACCCGTCCAACCCCGACCACATCCTGCACGTGCATGGCGGCGGCGTCGTCGAGACCAAGAACGCCTCGTCGGCAACGCCCAGCTGGGCCGGCAGCAACGAAGGCATCGAGGAAATCGCGGTGCAGTCCGTCGTGACGCCGCCGGCCGGCGCGCCCTACCTGCTGGTCAACAGCGCCGGAGACGTCGGCGCCTGGGTCCACACGGACGTCACGCAGACGCCCACGCTGAACCCCGGCACCGGCTGGAGCAACGGCAACGCGGCCGACCTGGCGTGGTCCGATCCGAACTACATCGTCGGCAGCGGAGTCCTGAACTCGACCAAGACCGCCGTCGGCTACTGGTCCGGGGACGGCGGCAAGACATGGGCGCGCTTGGCCAGCCTGCCCGCTGGCGCCAGCGAGAACACCGGCAGCCAGGCCAGCATCGCGGTCACGGCGCGCAATCACGCGGTCTGGGCGCCGGCCAACTCGGTGCCTTCCTACACGACGAACAACGGCGCGAGCTGGACGCCGACCAACCTGCCTGCGCTGGCGGTCGTCGGCAGCGGCTGGGGCCGCGGCTACCGCCTGGTGGCTGACCGCAAGAACCCGAACAAGGTCTATGCCTACGACTCCGGCGGCGCGACCTGGAGCCGCACCCCGGGCAAGGTCTATGTCTCGACCGACGGCGGCCGCAGCTTCGCGCTGAGCGCCGGATCGGTGTCTGCCAACCTGGCCCCCGACGCCTGGTGGACGACCTCGATGGCGGTCAACCCGCATGCGGAGGGCGACCTGTGGCTGGCCGACGGCAACGCCCTCTACCACTCGGTGGACGCCGGCGCCAGCTGGACCAAGCTGACGCAGTTCGCTGCCGCCGACGGCGTCTCCGGCGCCAGCCTGGTCGCGCTCGGCAAGGCCAAGGCAGGTGCCAGCTACTCGGCCGCGGTCTATGTGGTGGGCACCGTCAACGGCGTCTGGGGCGTCTACCGCTCGGACGACGGCGGCGCCCGCTGGACCCGCTTCAACGACGACGCCCACCAGTTCGGTGGCATCGGCGTGATGGCGGCCGACCACAGCGTCTATGGTCGTATCTACGTCAGCGGCACCGGCCGCGGGTTGCTGTACAGCAATTGAAGAGAGCAAGACGATGGCCTTCAACGACAAGCTTCCCGACGCGCCCGGGCGCCGCAGCTTCGTGCGCACCGTGGCCAGCGCCGGCCTGGCTGCAGTGGCCGCCAGGCCGGCTGCTGCCGCCCCTGCCGCCACAACGGCCGCTGCGTCGACGCCTCCCGAGCCCGGCCTGCCCTTCCACGCCTGGGCGCCCGCACCGCCCATGGGCTGGAACAGCTGGGACGCCTTCGGCGCCAGCGTCACCGAGGCCGAATACCTGGACAACGCGCGCATCCTCGCCGAGCGCTTCCTGCCCTTCGGCTACGACACCGCCACCGTCGACATCCAGTGGTACGAGCCCGGCGCCACGTCGTCCTGGTACCGGCCCTTCGCGCCGCTGGTGCTGGACGCCCATGGCCGCCCGCAGCCGGCCCCCAACCGCTTCCCCAGCGCCGCCGGGGGGCGCGGCTTCGCGCCGCTGGCCGCCCAGGTGCACGCCATGGGCCTGCGCTTCGGCGTGCACCTCATGCGCGGCATCCCGCGCCAGGCGGTCGGGCTGGAACTGCCCATCGCCGGCAGCAAGTACCGCTGCCACGAAGTCGCCAACCCGGGCTCGACCTGCGCCTGGAACACCGACATGTGCGGCGTCAAGCCCGAGCACCCGGGCGCCCTCGACTGGTACCGCGCCTGGTTCGCCCAGCTGGCCGAATGGGGCGTGGACTTCGTCAAGGTCGACGACATCGCCGCGCCCCACTACCACGCCAAGGAAGTCGAGCTGATCCGCCGCGCCATCGACGCCAGCGGCCGGCCCATGGTGCTGAGCCTGTCGCCGGGGCCGTCGCACCTGGATCAGTCGGCCCACCTGCAGGCGCATGCCAACCAATGGCGGGTCTGCAACGACTTCTGGGACACCTGGCCCCAGCTGCGCGACAACCTCGTCAACCTCGTCAAGTGGGCGCCCCATGCCCGCCCCGGCGCCTGGCCCGATGCCGACATGCTGCCGGTGGGCAAGATCGGCCTGCGCAACTACGACGGCGAGCCGCCGCAGCTCGGCGAGCGCGACACCCGCTTCACGCGCGACGAGCAGTTGCTGATGCTGACCGCCTGGACCTGCGCGCGCAGCCCGCTGATCCTCGGCAACGACCTGCGGCGGCTCGACGACTGGACGCTGCGCCTGGTCACCAACCCCGAAGTGCTGGCGCTGCTGCGCGTGCCCGGCGCACGCGAGTGGCACAGCACGGCCGAAGGCCACCGCTTCGTCTGCCATGGCGCCCAAGGCACCTGGGCCGCCTGGCTCAACACCGGCGAGACCCCCTGGCCCGTGCAGCTGCCCGGCTGGCTGCCCGACGCCCGCCGCGACTGCTGGGCCCGCGCCGACCTGCCCGCCGGCACCCGCCGATTCACCGTACCGCCCCACGGCGCGCGCCTCGTGCGCTGCAGCCCCACTCCCTCCACGCCCTGACCCCGCATGACCATGACTTCCACACTTCCCCTGCGCCCTCTCGCGGCTGCACTGCTGTCCTTCGCGTTGAGCGCCGCCGCCGTCGCCGCGCCGCCCGCCGCGCGCGCGGTCACGCTGGACCGCGCCGCGGCAGCCAAGCCCATGGACCGCTTCTACGACCTCGCCGTCGGCGCCGACTACCCCGGCACGACGCGCCGGCCCGAGAACATGGCGCAGCTCAAGACCGCCGTCGATGAACTGGGCTTTCGCTACATCCGCTTCCACGACATCTTTCACGACGAGCTCGGCACGGTGAAGAAGGACGGCGACAAGCTCGTCTTCGACTGGACCGCCATCGACAAGCTCTACGACGACCTGCTGGCACGCGGCATCAAGCCCTTCATCGAACTCGGCTTCACACCGAGCGCCATGAAGACCTCGCCGCTGACCATCTTCTACTGGAAGGGCAACACCTCGCACCCGCAGCCCGGCCCGTGGGCTGAGCTGATCGACGCCTTCGTGCCCCACCTGATCCAGCGCTACGGCATCGAGGAGGTGCGCCAATGGCCCTTCGAAGTGTGGAACGAGCCCAATCTGAAGGACTTCTGGGAGAACGCCGACCAGAAGGCCTACTTCGATCTCTATGTGAACACCGCGCGCACCATCAAGCGGATCGACCCGACGCTGAAGGTGGGCGGCCCCTCCACGGCCGGCGCGGCCTGGGTGCCCGAGTTCCTGGCCTATGCGAAGGCCAACAACGTTCCCGTCGACTTCGTCACCACGCACAGCTATGGCGTGACCGAAGGCTTCCTCGACGAGTTCGGCAAGTCCGACCGCATCCTCGCGACCGACCCCAACTCCATCATTGGCGACGTGCGCCGCAACCGCCGGGAGATCGAGGCCTCGCCCTTCCCCGGCATCCCGCTCTACATCACCGAATGGAGCACCAGCTACAACCCGCGCGACAAGGTGCATGACAGCTACGTCAGTGCGCCCTGGATCCTGAACAAGCTGGTCGGCACGCGCGGCTATGCGCAGGCGATGAGCTACTGGGTCTACAGCGACCTGTTCGAGGAGCCCGGCAAGCCCGACCGCGCCTTCCACGGCGGCTTCGGCCTGATGACGCGCGACGGCATCCGCAAGCCGAGCTGGTTCACCTACAAATACCTCAACGCGCTGCGCGGCAACGAGGTGCCGAGCAGCGACGACAAGGTGCTGGCCGCTGCCGACGGCGACAAGGTCGCGGTGCTCGCGTGGGACTGGCAGCACCCCGACCAAGGGCAGAACAGCAACGGCACCTTCTTCGGCAAGCCCGTGCCCAACGGCCCGGCAGCGCCTGTCACGCTCAATCTGCGCAACCTCAAGCCCGGCGCCTACCAGCTGGCGCTGCACCGCACCGGCCACAAGAGCAACGACGCCTACACGGCCTACCTGGAGATGGGCGCGCCCAAGGACCTGGACGCGGCGCAGCTCGCCAAACTGCAGTCGCTGACACGCGACCTGCCGGAGGTCAAGCGCACCGTCAAGGTCGGCAAGGACGGCCTGTTCAAGTACACCGTGCCGATGCGCAGCAACGACATCACGCTGCTCACGCTGCAACTCGTGAAGCGTTGATCCGCCGATGAAGCACCGTCTGACCGGGGCCATCGCCATCGCCTGTTTGCTGGCCACCGGCGCGGTGGCCAGCCCTTCGCTGCAACAGGCCCGCGCCCTTGTCGCGCAGATGACGCTGGCCGAGAAGGCCAGCCAGCTGCAGCACGAGTCGCCGGCCATCGCGCGGCTGGGCATCCCCGCCTATAGCTGGTGGAGCGAGGGCCTGCACGGCGTGGCACGCGCCGACATCGCCACCGTCTTCCCGCAGGCCATCGGTATGGCGGCGACGTGGGACGCGCCGCTGGTGCAGCGCGTCGCCGACGTCATCAGCACCGAGTTCCGGGCCAAGTACCTGAACACGGTGGCGGCTGACGGCTCGTCCGGCATCTACCGTGGCCTGACGGTGTGGTCGCCCAACGTCAACATCTTCCGCGACCCGCGCTGGGGCCGCGGCCAGGAGACCTTCGGCGAGGACCCGCTGCTGACCTCGCGCATGGGCGTGTCCTTCATCCAGGGCCTGCAGGGGCCGGACGCCAACCGGCCGCGCGTGTCGGCCGCCGTCAAGCACCTGGCCGTGCACAGCGGCCCCGAGGCCGACCGCCACAAGGAGGACGTCAAGGTCGCGCCACGCGACCTCGTGGACACCTACCTGCCGGCCTTCCACGCCGCCGTCACCGAAGGCCGGGCCGAGTCGGTCATGTGTGCCTACAACGCGGTGGACGGGGTGCCCGCCTGCGCCAACGAACCGCTGCTGAAACACTACCTGCGCGAGCAGTGGAAGTTCCAGGGCCATGTGGTGTCCGACTGCGGTGCCGTGGCCGACATCCACATGGAGGGGGCGCACAAGCATGTGAAGACACCCGAGGAGGCCGTGGCCCTGGCCGTGCGCGCCGGCACCGACCTGATCTGCGACTTCGGCAGCAACCCGACCGCCCAGTCCGCCACCACCGTGGCCGCCGTGCAAAAGGGCCTGCTCGGCGAAGCCGAGCTGGACCGCGCGCTGCACCGCCTGTTCCACGTGCGCCTGCGCCTGGGGCTGTTCCCTACCCAACGGACCTTCCCCGAAATCAAGGCCACCGACTTCGACACCCCGGCCCACCGCGCGCTCAACCTGGAGGCGGCGCGCCGCTCGCTGGTGCTGCTGAAGAACGACGGCCTGCTGCCGCTGAAGGCGGCACCGAAGCGCATCGCCGTCGTCGGGCCCAACGCCGACAGCGTGGACGCGCTGGTGGGCAACTACAACGGCACGCCGTCCAAGCCCATCACGCTGCTGGCCGGCCTGAAGGCGCGCTACCCCGAGGCCCGCATCGACTTCGTTGAAGGCACGGGCTGGGTGGCGCCGCCGCTGGAAGACCTGCCGGCGGCCAGTTTGTGCGCCGACGCCGCCTGCAGCCGCGCCGGCCTGAAGTTCGAGCGCTTCGGCAACATCCAGCTCGAAGGTGAGGCCACCTCGTCTGAGACGACGGCGCTGGTCCAGTTCAAGTGGGGCTGGCCGGAGCGCTACGACCGCAAGGAGTCGGCCCGCTGGAGTGGCTTCCTGCGCGCCGGCGAGAGCGGCGAGCATGTGCTGCGGCTCAAGGGCAACCACGGCTATCGCATCTGGGTCGATGGCGAGCTGGTGGTGGACCTGTGGGACATCGCCTGGCCCACCTCCAAGCGTGGCGTGACGCTGAAGGCCGGGCAGACCTATGCCGTGCGCATCGAGGCGCAACAGCTCGGCTGGGAAGGCGAGCAACGCCTGCAATGGAGCCGCCCCGGCGCCAGCGACGAGGCGGCGCTGGCCGCCGCGCGCGCGGCCGACCTGGTGGTGTTCGCCAGCGGCCTGACCTGGGAGCTGGAAGGCGAGGAGATGACGGTGCTGGCCCCGGGCTTTGCCGGTGGCGACCGCACCCGCATCGAGCTGCCCGCGCCGCAGCTGGCACTGCTGGAGCGCCTGGCCGCGCTCGACCGCCCGCTGGTGGTGGTGAACTTCAGCGGCAGCCCCATGGCCTTCGGCGACGTGCTGCAGAAGCTGCCCGCCTTGGTGCAGGCCTGGTATCCCGGCGGCGAAGGGGGCCAGGCCGTGGCCGAGCTGCTGGCCGGCGACTTCAGCCCCTCGGGGCGGCTGCCGCTGACCTTCTACCGCTCGGCCGACCAGCTGCCGCCCTTCAAGGACTACGGCATGCAGGGCCGCACCTACCGCTGGTTCAAGGGCCAGGCCGAGTTCCCCTTCGGCCATGGCCTGGGCTATGCGGGCTTCGCCTATGCCCAGCCCCGCCTGGCCCGCAGCCGCGTGGCGGCGGGGCAAGGCGCGACGCTGTCCGTGCTGCTGAAGAACGAAGGCGCCCGTGAAGCGGCCGAGGTGGTGCAGGTCTATGCCACGCGGCCCGGTGCGGCGGCGCCCGAGCGCACGCTGGTGGCGTTCCAGCGCGTCGTGCTGCAGGCCGGCGAATCGCGCCGCATCCGCTTCGAGCTGCCCGCCCACGCGCTGAGCGTGGTGCAGGCCGATGGCCGGCGCGTGGTGCCGGCCGGTCCCGCCGAACTGTGGGTCGGCGGTGGCCAGCCGGTGGCCGCCGTGACGGGCGTGCGCGCCGCCGGTCAAACGCTCAAGCTGCAAGTGACCGGGCGCGCGGAACTGCCGCCGTTCGGTTCGACCATGAAGACTCCGGAGACCCGTGAATGAAACGTCGTGACCTTGTCGGCCTGCTGGCCTGCGTTCCTGCCGGCGCCGCGCTGGCGGCCCCTCAGGCCGGCACGCAAGCCTCGGCCCTGGACGCCGCCGGCCAGCTGCGCGCCCTGCCCCTGGGCGACCCGGCCGACGGCTTCGCCTGGCGGCGTGTGGCCGAGGGCCTGCAGTTCCGCCTGGGCGGGCTGACCAAGAGCGTGCTGTTCTACGGCCCCGGCCTGGTGCGCGTGGCCGCCCACCTGGGCCAGGCGCACACGGTGCAGCCCAGCCTCGTGGTCGTCGCCCGGCCGCAGGCTATGCCCTTTGACGTGCAGGACGCCAACGACCAGCTCACGCTGACCGGCGCCGGCCTGCGCGTGACGGTGGACAAGCGCAGCGGCGCGCTGGCCTTCTTCACCGCCGACGGCCGGCTGCTGACACGCGAGCGCGCCACGGCGCCGACCGAGCTGAAGCGCGTCGAGATCGCCGGCAGCCCGAGCTATGCGCTGACGCAGACCTTCACGCTGACGCCCGACGAATCCCTCTACGGCCTGGGCCAGTATGACGAGCCCTACATGGACTACCGCGGCCGCGACGTGTTGATGGTGCAGACCAACATCGGCATCGTCGTGCCCTTCCTGGTGTCCACGCGGCGCTGGGGCTTGCTGCTGGACGTCTACTCCAAGATGCACTTCAGCGACCGGCCCGAGGGCATGAGCTTCACGGCCGAGAGCGCGCCGGCCGGGGCTGACTACTACCTCAGCAGCGGCGCCGACATGGACGCCGTCATCCGCGGCTACCGCCACCTGACCGGCGCCGCGCCGATGTTCCCCAAGGCCGCCTTCGGCCTGTTCATGAGCAAGGAGCGCTACCAGACGCAGCAGCAGCTGCTGGACGTGGTGCGCCGCTTCCGCGCCGACCACTTTCCGCTCGACTACATCGTGCAGGACTGGCAGTACTGGGGCGGCGAGAAGAATGGCGTCTGGGATGGCAAATGGAGCGGCATGGTCTGGGACGCCGAGCGCCTCCCCGACCCCGCCGGCATGGCGCGCGAGCTGCACGGCAAGCTCAACGTCAAGCTGATGGCCTCGATCTGGCCCGGCGTCGGCAACGACACGGCGCTGGCCCGCGAGCTCGACGCCAAGGGCCTGCGGTTCGAGCCGCTGCATTGGATTTCCAAGAAAGCCCGCATCTACGACGCGTTCAGCGCCGAGGGCCGGCGCATCTACTTCAAGCACACCAAGAAAGGCCTGCTGGACGTGGGCGTCGATGCGCTGTGGATGGACGGCACCGAGGTGGAAGTGGGCGGCGCGGCGCACGACCCGCGCGAGGTCGAGGCGGACATCAAGAAGCTCGGCATGACGGCGCTGGGCGACACGACGCGCTACCTCAACGTCTACAGCCTGGTGACGACCGGTGGCGTCTACGACGGCCAGCGCGCGGCCGGCGTGGCCGGCAAGCGCGTGCTGACGCTGACCCGCTCGGCCTGGGCCGGGCAGCAGCGCTACGCGGCCCTGTCCTGGTCGGGTGACACGACGGCCAGCTGGGCCGCGCTGCGTGCGCAGATTGCCGGCGGCCTGAACGTCGCGATGGCCGGCCAGCCCTACTGGACCCAGGACACCGGCGGCTTCTTCGTCAACCACGCGGGCGGCCAGCACAACCCGACCTGGCGCGAGCTGTATGCGCGCTGGAACCAGTTCGGCATCTTCAGCCCGGTCTACCGCATCCACGGCACCAGCGTCGACCGCGAGCCCTACCTGTTCAAGTCACTGGACCCGCAGGTCTACGCCTCGCTGCTGGGCGCCGCGCAGCTGCGCATGCGGCTGCTGCCCTACCTGTACGGCCTGGCCTGGCGCAGCACCGCCGAGGGCTACACGATGATGCGCGGCCTGGCGATGGACTTCCCCGACCAGCCGGCCCTGCGCAAGATCGACGACACCTACATGTTCGGCCCCGCCTTGCTGGTGCAGCCGATCACGCGGGCGATGTTCCATCCCGAGGCGCCGCCGCCGATCACCGTGCCGGCCACGCAGCTGCGCACGCCCGACGGCCAGCGCGGCCTGGTGATGGAGTATTTCGAGGGCGTCAATTTCGACAAGCCGGCCAGCCGCACCGTCGACACCGTCGTCAACCACCACTGGCCCGATCCGCCTCTGGGCAGCATCCCGCCGGGGCTGAAGAGCCTGAGCGACTTCTCGGTGCGCTGGACCGGCGAGGTCGTCGTCGCGGAGAGCGGCGAGTACGAGCTGGGCGTCGAGGGCGACGACGGCTTCAAGCTGTGGCTGGACGACAAGCTGGTCGTCGACGAGTGGGCCGTCGGCGGTGCCCGCTTCAAGGGCCATGTCATGACGCTGCGCGCAGGCCAGGTCATCAAGCTGCGGGTGGACTTCTTCCAGGCCGGCGGGGGCCGCGTGCTGCGCCTGGCCTGGCGCACACCCGCCCAACGCCGCGAGGCTGCCGAGGCCCAGCGCAGGATCGACCAGCGCCAGGCCACGCTGCTGCCGGCCGGCACGGACTGGTTCGACTTTTGGACCGGCGAGCGTCACAGCGGCGGCCGCCCCGTCGTGCGCGATTACACGCTGGAGCAGTTCCCGCTGTTCGTGCGCGCCGGCTCGGTGCTGCCGCTGGGCCCGGTCGTCGAGTACACGGGCCAGAAGCCCGACGCGCCCTGGGAAGTCCGCATCTACCCCGGCGCCGACGCCGCCTTCACGCTCTACGACGACGACGGCGAGACCTACCGCTACGAGCGCGGCGAGCGCACCACCACCGCGCTGCGCTGGGACGATACCCGCCGCAAGCTGCACATCGGCGCCCGCCAGGGCCGCTATCCGGGCATGGTCGCGCGCCGCGAGCTGACCGTGCGCTTGATGGCCATGCCCGGCCAGGCCGAGCAGACCCGCACCTTCACCTACCAGGGCCAGGCCCTGGACTTGAATTTCGACCCCGCCCCCAGGAACCCATGAGAAGAACGAAGACTTCCCTTCCCCTGCTGCTGGCCTTGCTGGCCGCCTCCGCGCAAGCTGACGTGCGCCTGTCCGAGGTGTTCAGCGACCACATGGTGCTGCAACGTGACCGCCCGCTGAACGTTTGGGGCCACGCCACCCCCGGCCAGACGCTGAGCGTCGAGCTTGGTGGCCGTAGCGGCACTGCCCGCGTCGGCACCGACGGCCGTTGGCGCGTGCAGCTGGCGCCGCTGCCGGCCGGCGGCCCGCACCGCCTGGTGGTCAAGGGCGACAAGACCGCCGTGCTCAACGACATCCTCATCGGCGACGTCTGGCTGCTGGGCGGCCAATCCAACATGGAATGGCCGCTGGCACAGACCGATACCGGCCCGCAGGAAGTCGCCTCGCCGCAGAACGCGCAGCTGCGCCACCTGCGCGTGCCGCACCGCGCCAGCGTCAAGGTCGAGGCCGAGATCGCGCCAGCGCGCTGGGTCGTCGCCGAGCCCGGCCGCGTGGCCGAGTTCAGCGCCGTTGGCTACCACTTCGCCAAGCAGCTGCAGGCCGTGCAGGGCGTGCCCATTGGCCTCATCAACACCGCCTGGGGCGGCTCCATGCTGGAGACCTGGATGAGCCGCGAGGCCGCGCTGGGCGACCCCGACCTCGCCCCCGCCGTCCACGGCCTGCCGGCCGAGAACGCGACCTTTGGTGCCGCCCTGGCCCAGCGCATGCTGCCGCGCATCACAGCCTGGCAGCCGGGCCTGCCGCTGGAAGGCGTGGACGCCGCCGGTTGGTCCGCCGCCAGCGACATCGATGCCAAGTGGCCCACGCTGAAGGCCCCGGGCATGTGGGAAGGCCAGGGCCTTTCCGGCGTCGACGGCGTGGTGTGGCTGCGCAAGCGCGTGGAGCTCAATGCCGCTCAGGCAGCTGGCGCCGCGCAGCTCCACCTGGCCAAAGTGGACGACTGCGACGAGGTGTGGTTGAACGGCCAGAAGGTCGGCGGCCAGTGCGGCTGGGAGCAGTCGCGCCGCTACGCCGTGCCTGCAGGCCTGCTGCGCGCCGGGTCCAACTGGATCGCGGTGCGCGTGACGGACAACGGTGGCGGCGGTGGCATCCACGGCGAAGCCGACGAACTGCGGCTGGACACCGCAGCCGGCAGCGTGCCGCTGGCCGGCGGCTGGCGGGCCCGCGTGGAGAAGGTCGCGCTGGTGGCCGGCCCGGTCGCCAACGACGCGCCGACGCTCGGCCACAACGGCCTCATCGCACCGCTGCAAGGCCTGTCGGTGCGTGGCGTGCTCTGGTATCAGGGCGAGGAGAACTCCGGCCGCGCGGCAGCCTATGCCGACGGCTTCAAGCGCCTGATCCAGGACTGGCGCGGCCATTTCGCCGACGCCAGGCTGCCGTTCTACTTCGTCCAATTGGCGTCCTGGTTCCCGCTGGCCGACAACCGGCCCGACGGCAATGGCTGGGCCGAGCTGCGTGCCAGCCAGGCGGCCGCGCTGGCCCTGCCCCACACCGGCATGGCCACGGCCATCGACGTGGGCGACGCCGTCGACATCCACCCGCGCAACAAGCGCACGGTCGGCCAGCGGCTGGCCGGCCTGGCCCTGCACGACCTGGGCCTGCGCAAGGCGCCGGCGACGGGGCCGCTGTTCACCGGCCACCAAGCCCGCGGTGGCGAGTTCGAACTGCGCTTCGACAACACCGTGGGAGGCCTGCGCACCGCCCGCAGCGGCGAGCCGCTGCGCGGCTTCTACCTCGCTGGCGCCGACCGCCGCTGGCAGCCCGCGCAAGGCCGCATCGACGGCGACCGCATCGTGCTGACCAGCCCCGCCGTGCCCGCGCCCGTGGCGGCGCGCTACGCCTGGGTCAACAACGCCAGCGAGGCCAACGTCGTCGGCGGCGACGGCCTGCCGCTGCCACCGCTGCGCACCGACGACGGGCCGCTGGAATCGGCCGGCCGCCGCTACGGGCGCTGAAGGGCAACGCCATGCGCTTGCCTTCAAGCCCTTCACGCGGCGGCTGGCTGCTGGCAGCAGCCTTGGCCTGGGCCCCTTGTCAGGCCGCTGACCCGGTGCGCCTGGCAGTGAATAGCGTCGCCGCGCTGCGCCAGGCCCTGGACCGCGCGGCGGCGGACCCGCAGGTGCGCCACATCGAGCTGGCCGCCGGCCGCTATGCCCTGGACGCCCCGCTGCTGCTCGACGAGCGCCACGTGGGCAGCCCCGGGGCGCCCCTGGTCATCGCGGCAGCGCCCGGGGCCAGGGTGGTGCTGTCAGGAGCCGTTGCGCTGCCGGCGCTGGACTGGCAGCCCTGGCGCGACGGCATCTGGCGCGCACGCCTGGCCGGCCGCCACTTTCAGCGACTGTGGCTGGGCGACCAGGAACTGACCCGCGCCCGCTATCCCAACCTCGACCCGCAGGCCCGCATGGGTGGCACGGCCGCCGACGCGGTCGCGCCCGGCCGCGTGGCGCGCTGGCAGGCCCCGGCCGGCGGCGTGCTGCACGCCATCCATGGCTATGACTGGGGCGGCGTGCACCTGCTCATCCTCGGCAAGAACGCCGACGGCAGCCTGCAGTTCGGGCCCCAGCTGGCCAACAACCGGGTGGCGCCGCCCAGCGACAAGCGGCGCTGGGTGGACAACATCCTCGAGGAACTCGACGCGCCCGGCGAGTGGTACCAAGACGTGCGCGAAGGCTGGCTGTACTTCAAGCCCGCCTCGGGCCGCCCGCCGGCGCGGGCCTTCCGCGCCAGCGCGGCCGAGGAACTGGTGCGCATCGTGGGCAGCGGCCGGGAGGCGGGCCATGTGCGGCTGCAGCGCCTGGCCTTCGAGGACACCGAGCCCACGTTCCTGAAAGCCACCGAGCCGCTGCTGCGCTCGGACTGGAAGTTCCACCGCGCCGGTGCCGTGACGGTGGAGAACGCCCGCGACGTGGCCATCGAGGACGGTGACTTCCGCGCGCTGGGCGGGCATGCCGTGGTCGTCAGCGGGCGCGCCGAGCGCGTCAGCGTGGCGCGCAACCACATCCGCGACATCGGTGGCACGGCCATCGCCTTCGTCGGCCGCGACAGCGCCGTGCGCTCGCCGCTGCACGAGTACCACGAGCGCCTGGACCTCGCCGCCATCGACCGTCTCCCCGGCCCGCGCAGCGACGACTATCCCAAGGACAGCGAAGCCGTCGACAACCTCATCCACGACATCGGCCACATCGACAAGCAGGCGGCCGGCATCCAGATCGCGATGGCCGCCCGCATCACGGTCGATCACAACACGCTCTACCGCCTGCCGCGCGCGGCCTTCAACATCGGCGACGGCACCTGGGGCGGGCATGTCATCAGCCACAACGACGCCTTCGACACCGTGCTGGAGACCGGCGACCACGGCACGTTCAACAGCTGGGGCCGCGACCGCTGGTGGCACCCCGACCGCGCCGAGATGCAGCGGCGCGTAGCCGCCCATCCGGATCTCGTCACGCTGGACGCGATGGGCCCCATCGTCATCCGTCGCAACCGCCTGCGCTGCGACCACGGCTGGGACGTCGACCTCGATGACGGCGCCAGCAACTACCTGATCGAGCAGAACCTGATGCTGGCCGGCGGACTGAAGCTGCGCGAGGGCTTCCACCGCGTGGTGCGCAACAACATCCTCGTCAACGGCGGCTTCCATCCCCACGTCTGGTTCGCCAACAGCGGCGACGTGTTCGAGGCCAACATCGTCATGCGTGCCCACGCGCCGGTGGAGATTTCGCAATGGGGCCGGCGCGTGGACGGCAATGCCTTCACGCGGGAGGCAGACCTGCGCGAGGCGCAGGCCGGCGGATCGGATGCGCAGTCGCTGGCCGGCGACCCGCGCTTCGCCAACGCGGCGGCGGGTGACTTCACCGTCACCAACACGGCACTGGCGCAGGCCATCGGCTTCCAGAACTTCCCGATGAACGATTTCGGCGTGCGACCGACGCGGCTGCGGGCAATGGCCGCGCAGCCGCGCATCACGGTGCCGGATGCGGCTGGGCCCGCAACCGAGCCTGCGCCGGAGCCGCCGCACACCCTGCCCGTCGGACTCACCGTGAAGTCCGTGCAGACACTGGGCGAGCAGTCTGCAGCCGGCCTGGCGTCACGCCAGGGCGTGCGCGTGCTGGCGGTGGCCGCCGGCTGCCGGGCCGAGGCGGCCGGTCTGCGCGCGGGTGATGTCGTGCTGGGCCGTGGCCGTGATCCGGCCGCCGGCTGGCACCCGCTGAACGACGCCGCCGCCCTGGCCGCGGCTTTGCAGGCCGCCAGCGCCGAAGCCGGCATCGACCTCGTGCTGATGCGCAACCAGTCCCGCCGCCACCTGCGCCTGGGCCTGCGCTGAGAACCTGTTCCACCTTCCCTCGATTTCCCTAGAAGAGAGACCACCATGCAGCATCTTTTCCGCCGCGCCCTGCGCGCCATCGCCCTGGTCGGCGTCATCGCCGCCGCGGTGCCCGCCCAGGCCCACGAGACCCTCAAGCTCGACGCCCCCAAGCCCAATCTCGCGCCCACGCCGCCGATGGGCTGGAACTCGTGGAACAAGTTCAAGTGCGACGTCAGCGAGGACATGATCCGCAAGCAGGCCGACGCCATGGCCGCCTCCGGCATGAAGGACGCCGGCTACCAGTACATCGTCATCGACGACTGCTGGCAGAAGAGCCGCGACGCCGACGGCAACATCCAGGCCGACCCCGAGCGCTTCCCCAGCGGCATCAAGGCGCTGGCCGACTATGTGCACAGCAAGGGCCTGAAGTTCGGCCTGTACTCGGACGCCGGCTCGCTGACCTGCGGCGGCCGTCCCGGCAGCGCCGGCCATGAATTCCAGGATGCCCGCCAGTACGCCAAGTGGGGCGTGGACTACCTGAAGTACGACTGGTGCCACACCGGCACCCGCAATGCCGAGGCCGCCTACACCATCATGGCCAAGGCCCTGCGCGAGTCGGGCCGCGACATCGTGCTGTCCATCTGCGAATGGGGCATCAACCAGCCCGAGCGCTGGGCGCCCAAGGTGGGCCATCTGTGGCGCACCACCGGCGACATCTACGACGCCTGGGAAGGCAAGAAGGACTGGTCCATGGGCATGACCAACATCCTGGACCTGGTGGCCGAGCGCGAGCAGGTCGCCGGCCCCAATGCCTGGGCCGACCCCGACATGCTGGAGATCGGCAACGGCAACATGACGACGACCGAGTACGAGAGCCACTTCTCGCTGTGGGCCATGCTGGCCGCGCCGCTGATCGCCGGCAACGACCTGTCCAGGATGGACGCCGACACGCTGCGCATCCTGACCAACAAGGACGTCATCGCCGTGGACCAGGACCCGCTGGGCAAGCCGGCCCGCCGCACGCTCAAGGAAGGCGACCTGGAGGTCTGGGTGCGCCCGCTGCAGGGCGGCGAGTTCGCGGCCGTGCTGTTCAACCGCGGCAAGACGCCGGCCGACATGAAGCTGGCCTGGGACCGCCTGGGCCTGCCCGCCACGCAGAAGGCCGACGTCAAGGACCTGTGGAGCAAGAAGCTCACCAAAGGCGTCAGCGGCAGCTATGCGGCCAAGGTCGCGCCGCATGGCGTGGTCATGGTGCGCGTCACGCCCCAGCGTTGATGACGAGGCCCAGGCAACCGCAGTCGACATGAACAGCTTCTTCCGTCTTGCAGCGGCCCTGTGCCTGGGCCTGCTCGCCACCCTAGCTTGTGCCTCCGCGCGTACCAGCGAGGTCATCAACCGCGACTGGGTGTTCACGCGCGGCAACCCGGCCAATGCCCAGGCTGCCGATCACGACACTTCGACATGGGGCCGCGCCGACCTGCCCCATTCCTTCTCGCAGCCCTACTTCCTCGGCACCGGCTTCTACGTGGGCCACGGCTGGTACCGCAAGCAGCTGGACCTGCCGGAAAGCAGCCGCGGCAAGCGCATCACGCTGGAGTTCGACGGCGTGTTCCAGGACGCCGTGATCTGGGTCAACGGGCAAAAGGCCGGCCGCCATGTGGGCGGCTACACCGGCTTCAGCATCGACATCACGTCCCACGTCAAGCCCGGCCGCAACCTGCTGGCCGTTCACGTCAACAACGAGTGGAACGCCCGTGTGGCGCCGCGCGCCGGCGAGCATGTGTTCTCCGGCGGCATCTACCGCAATGTGCGCCTGGTGATGACCGACCCGGTGCACGTGGCCTGGTACGGCACCTTCGTTACGACGCCGCAGGTGTCGGCCGACCAGGCCACCGTGCGCGTGCAGACCGAGCTGAGGAATGCACGCACCGACGCCGTCCGCGTCGAGCTGGTCTCCGAGGTGCTGGACGCTTCCGGCCAGCGCCTGGCCCGGCACCGCAGCGAACGCCTGCTACCCGCGGGCGGCATGGTCCATGAAGACCAGACCCTGCCCCAGCTCGCCCGGCCCCGGCTCTGGTCGCCGGAAACGCCCTACCTCTACAAGCTCGTCAGCCATGTGTCGGTGAACGGCAGGTCGGTGGACCGCTTCGAGACACCCTTCGGCATCCGCACCATCCAATTCACCGCCGACCAGGGCTTCTTCCTGAACGGCATGCACTACTACCTGGCCGGCGCCAACGTGCACCAGGACCAGGCCGGCTGGGGCGACGGGGTGACCGATGGCGCCGCCCGCCGCGATGTGCAGATGGTCAAGGACGCGGGCATGAACTTCATCCGCGGCTCGCACTACCCGCACTCGCCGGCCTTCTCCAAGGCCACCGACGAGATCGGCCTGCTGTTCTGGTCGGAGGCGCCGTTCTGGGGCATTGGCGGCTTCGGCGGCGAGGGCAGCTGGCTGTCCAGCGCCTACCCGCCCGATCCGGCTGACCGGCCCGACTTCGAGGCCAGTGTGCTCCAGCAGGCCGCGGAGATGATCCGCATCCACCGCAACCACCCGTCCATCGTCGTCTGGAGCGCCAGCAACGAGCCCTTCTTCACGGTAGGCGAGGCCATGCAGCCGATGCGCGACTTCCTGAAGCGCCAGGTGGCCTTCATGCGCACGCAAGACCCGACCCGCCCCATCGCCATCGGCGGCGCGCAGCGCGGTGACATCGACAAGCTGGGCGACATCGCCGGCTACAACGGTGACGGTGCCTCCATTGCCAGCTTCCAGAACCCCGGCATCCCGTCGATGGTCTCCGAGTACGGCCTGACCATGACGGACCGCCCGGGCGCCTTCGAGCCCGGCTACGGCCTGATGCCCGACACGCCCGACCAGAAGGCCAACCCCAAGCCCTTCTCGTGGCGCTACCCCTGGCGCTCGGGCGAGGCGCTGTGGTGCGCCTTCGACCACGGCTCCATCGCCTCCATCGAGTTCGGCGCCACCGGCTTCGTCGACTACTTCCGCCTGCCCAAGCGCCAGTACCACTGGTACCGCACGCATTACCGCGGCATCCCCGAGCCGGTCTGGCCGGTGGACGGCAAGCCGGCGCAGTTGCAACTGAAAGCGCACCTGACGGTCATCCACGGCACCCAAGGCCTGGACGATGCGCACGTGGTTGTCAGCGTGCACGACGAAGCCGGCCGCGCCTTGAGCAACTCACCCGATGTGACGCTCGCCATCGTCAGCGGCCCCGGCAAATTCCCCACCGGCCGCAGCATCGCCTTCAGCCACAAGTCGCTGGTGGCCATCCGCGACGGCCAGGCAGCCATCACCTTGCGCTCCTACTTCGCCGGCCAGACCGTCATCGAGGCGACCTCGCCCGGCCTCAAGCCCGCAAGGCTGACGATCACGACCACCGGCCCCGACCGCTTCGTGCCGGGCGTGTCGCCGCTGGCGCCCGACCAGCCGGTCATCACCTACCCGCCCATCGACCGCAAGTCCTTGCCGGACGACCCCATCAACGTGACCACCAGCCGCCCCACGGCCACCAGCGGCTCGGCGCCCGGCCACGCCGCACCGCTGGCCAACGACGGCAACGCGGACACCTTCTGGCGCGCCGATGCCACCAGCGGCGAGGCCTGGTGGGTCGGCCATCTGGAAAACGTCTATGCGCTGCACTGGCTGTCGGTGCAGATGCCCGACGACGGCAGCCCGCCCTTCGTCGTGGAAATCAGCACCGACCAGACGAACTGGCGCCAGGTCGCCGAGGTCAAGGAGCGCCGCAAGAACCACGAGGTCGCGCTGTACGACGGTAGCCCGACGGCGGCCTACCTGCGCATCCGCTTCCCGACCGTCAAGCCCGACCACCCGGCCCAACTCAGCGAAGTGCGGGTGTTCGCCAAACCAAAGAACTGAAGCTCCTGTTATGGCACCTTTACAGCGGCCTCTGCACAGGTACCCGGCGCCGGGACGTCGATCAGCAGAGGATCTGTCACGCGCGTGCGCGCGCACCGCTACATCAGCCGTGCATAGACGGCGGTGTCGCGCGGCGTGCCGTCGATGCCCAGCGCCTCGCAGCGCAGCACGCCTTCCAGCTCGAAGCCGCAGCGCTCCGCCACGGCCCGGCTCCTCAGGTTGCGCGCGTCGCAGCGGATCTCGACACGCCGCGCGTCCAGCTGGTCGAAGGCCAGCGCCGTCAGCAAGCGCACCGCCTCGCTGACATGGCCCCGACCGGCGGCCTCGGGGCGGATCCAGTAGCCGATCTCGAATTTGCGCACCGCCCAGTCCATGCGGTGCAGGCCGGTACCGCCCAGCAGTCGGCCGGGGCTGCCGTCCGGGCGCCGGGTATAGATCTGAAAGCAGAGGTCGCGCCGGGCAATGAAGTCGGCCTGCATGCGCCGCACCACCAGCTCCGAACTCTCGGCCGTCGGCGCCTCCTGCGCCCAGGGCATCCACGGCCGCAGGTGCGACAGCGACTGTGTGATGACGACGGCCATTTCCGCACCCGTGCCGGCGCGCGGGGCGAGCAGCAGCGTGCGTTCGCCGGCCAGGCGCTCCGGGATGTCGATCAGCAGAGGATCTGTCATGCCGTCACCACTTCAACAGGCTTGGGCAGCTCGCGCACGTCGCGGATGACCTCATTGCGCCAGGCCCACAGCGCCAGCAGGCAGGCGCCGGCGCCGGCAAAACCCAGCGCCGCGCGCAGGCCGACATGCTCGCCCAGCCAGCCGCCGATCAGCGCACCGGGGCCGGCCGGCAGCAGGATGAGCCAGCGCATCGTGCTCGTCATGCGGCCCAGCATGGGCGCGGGCGTGACGGCCTGGCGCAGTGACAGGAAGTTGATGAAGATCAGCACGGCGCCGACGCCGAAGGAAAACAGCATCGCGCAAAAGCTGGCAACACCCGCCGCGCCGGACGGCGCCAGGGCGAGCTGGCCCCAGCCCAGGCCGCAGGCCGCATAACCCAGCACCAGACAGGGCCCGGGGCCGATGCGGCGGCTGATGCGGTGGCCGAAGAAGCTCGCCAGCACCGTGCCGACGCCGAGCGCGATGTAAGACAAACCGACCGTCTGCGGTGAGAGCTTCAGCTCGCGCGTGGCGAACAGGATTTGCGCAACCAAGGCCGCGTTGTGGAAGAGCTGCCAGCCGCCGGTGGCCGCGGCCAGGCTGACAAGCAGCCGGCGCTCGCGCACGAACCGCAAGCCGGCCTTGAGTTCGATCCAGAAGCCCTGGCCACTGCGCGTCGACAACGTCTCCTTGACCTGGACGCCGCGCAGGATGGCCGCCGAAACGAGCAGCAGCAACGCATCGACCGCCAGCGCCAGCGGCGCGCCGAAGAGCTTGATCAGGGCGCCGGCCAAGCCGGGGCCGGCCACCTCGGCGCCCGACGACGCCAGCGCATTCTTGGCATGCGCCTCCACCAGGCGCTCGCGCGGCACGACCTGGGTCAGCACGATCTGCGCAGCGCTGCCGGCCACCGTGTAGACGCAGCCCAGCACGAAGCCGACGATATAGAGCCAGTGCATGCTGAGCACGCCCAGCCAGGCCGCGAGCGGCACGGTGGCCACGGCGACGGCCAGCAGGCTCTCGCCCCAGATGTAGACGGGCAGCTTGGCGCAGCGGTCCAGCAGCACACCGGCCGGCAGCGAGAACAGCACGAAGGGCAGGATCTCCATCGCCTGCAGCGTGCCCATCTGGGTGGGGCTGGCGTTGAGCAGCACCGCCGCCGTCAACGGCAGGGCCAGCATGGTGATCTGGCCACCGAGCGAGGAGATGAGGATGGACGACCACAGCCGCCGGTAGACCGCATCGCGCAGCAGGTCGCCGGGCGCGAGAGTGAAGAACTTGGAGAACATGACGCTGGAAGCTCCGACAGGACTCGACGGGCGGGTGAGCCCCGCCAGGGAAGGCAACGCGCGTGGGCGTCAGTCGAGGTCGAGCAGCTTGGTCATGCGCGGCATCCTAACGCTGCGAAATGGGCGTGGCTTCAGTAACCGACAGCCGTGCCATCACGCCGCGGGTCGCTGGCGGCCACATAGCCGTGGGCACCCGGCTCGCCCAGCCGCCAGATGAACTGACCGGCGCCGAAGTCCTGGTAGCTGTCGTGGATGTCGCCGACCTCATGGCCGCGGGCGCGCAGGGCCTCGATGGTCGCCGCCGGCATGTGCGGCTCGATGTTGATGGACAGGCCTTCGTTGAAGCGCCAGCGCGGCGCATCACAGGCGGCCTGCGGGTTCTGGCCGTAGCAGAGCATGCGCACCAGGGTCTGCATGTGGCCCTGGGGCTGCATGTTGCCGCCCATCACGCCGAAGCTCATGACCGGCGCGCCGTCCCGCGTCAGGAAGGCCGGGATGATGGTGTGGAAAGGCCGCTTGCCCGGCGCCACCTGGTTCGGGTGGCCGGCTTCCAGCGTGAAGCCATGGCCGCGGTTCTGCAGGCTGACGCCATAGCCCGGCAGCACCAGGCCCGAGCCGAAGCCCAAGTAGTTGCTCTGGATGAAGCTCACCATCATCCCGGACTCATCAGCCGCGGTCAGGTAGATGGTGCCGCCCTTGATCGGATTGCCGGCGCCGAAGACCTGGGCGCGAGCCGGGTCGATGAGCTTGGCGCGATCGGCGAGGTAGGCCGGGTCCAGCAGCTGTGCCGCGCTGACCTGCATCGCACCCGGCTCGGCCACGTTGCGGTAGACATCGGCAAAAGCCAGCTTCATCGCCTCGATCATCAGGTGCTGGGCCTCGGCGCTGTCAACCGCGTGCGCCGTCACGTCGCGGTGCTCCAGCAAGCCCAGCGCCATCTGTGCGGCGATACCCTGGCCGTTGGGCGGGATCTCGTGCAGGGTGTGGCCGGCGAAATCCTTGGCCAGCGGCGTGACCCATTCAGGCTGGTAGGCGGCCAGGTCGGCCGCGGTCAGCGCGCCACCGGTCTCGCGCGCGAAGCGGGCCAGGGCCTGCGCGATCTCGCCGCGATAGAAGGCCTCACCGCGGGATTGCGCGATCAGCTTGAGGCTACGCGCCGCATCGGCAAAGCGGAACAGCTCGCCGACTTCCGGCGCACGGCCATGCGGCAAAAAGGCTTCGGCGAAGCCGGGCTGCGACGTCAGCTCATGCAGTGCCGCGGCCATCGTCCACTTGCCCTGGACGATGGGCGGCACGGCATAGCCGCGCTCGGCGATCTCGATGGCGGGCTGCATCAGGTCGGCAAACGGCAGCTTGCCGAAGCGCTCGCTCAATGCGGCCCAGGCACCGACCGCGCCGGGCACGGTGACCGCGCCCCAGCCACGCTTGGGCATGACCTGAGTGCCGAAGAACTCCGGCGTCCACGCAGCGGGCGCCGGGCCGGAGGCGTTGAGGCCGTGCAACTGCTGCCCGTCCCACAGGATGCAAAAAGCGTCCGAGCCGAGGCCGTTGCTGCAGGGCTCGACCAGCGTCATGCATGCCGCCGTGGCGATGGCCGCGTCGACTGCGTTGCCACCCTGGCGCAGCATCTCAAGCCCGGCCTGCGCCGCCAGCGGGTGCGAGGTCGAGACGATGTTGCGCGCGAACAAAGGGCTGCGCTGGCTGGGATAGCCGGTCGTCCAGTCGAAGCGGGGAGCGGTGGTCATGGCGTTTCGGTTCCTGTAGGGGGGCGCCAGGCGCCGTCTTCAACGAATGGGCGCCAGCTCCCGCAGCGTCTTGACCGCGCCGGCACCGACACCCGCGCCGAAGCGTTTGGCCAGGCGCTCGGCGACGTTTTCACGCGGCGTGTAGTCGACGACCTCCTCGGCCTTGACGATCTCGCGAGCCACGTAGTCGAGGCTGCCCTGGCGGTCGGCCAGGCCCAGCTTGACGGCCTGCTCGCCGTTCCAGATCAGGCCTGAGAAGGTATCGGGCGTTTCCTTCAGGCGCTTGCCGCGGCCCTCGCGCACGACGGTGATGAACTGCTGGTGGATTTGGTCCAGCATGGCCTGGGCATAGGCGCGCTGCTTGGGATCCTCGGGGCTGAACGGGTCGAGCATGCCCTTGTTCTCACCGGCAGTCAGCAGGCGGCGCTCCACGCCGACCTTGTCCATCAGCCCGGTAAAGCCGAAACCGTCCATCAGCACGCCGATGGAACCGACGAGGGAGGCCTTGTCGACAAAGATCTCGTCGGCAGCGGCGGCGATGTAGTAGGCGCCGGAGGCGCACATTTCCTCGACGACCGCGTAGACCGGCTTGTCGTACAGCTTCTTCAGGCGCTTGATCTCGTCATGGACGATGCCGGCCTGCACGGGGCTGCCGCCCGGCGAGTTGATGCGCAGCACGACGGCCTGGGCGCCCTGGTCCTTGAAGGCATCCTTCAACGCGGCCACCAGCAGTTCGGCGCTCGCATCGCTGTCGACCGCGATCTCGCCGCGCACCTCGACCAGGGCCGTGTGAGGCGCCGTCGACGGGGTGACGAGCCGCCCCTGCAGCCACACGCTGTAGACCAGCAGCGCGGCGAGCGCCAGCCAAAACAGCCGGAACGCCGTTCGCCAGCGCCGCTCGACGCGCCGCTCGCGCAGGAACTCGCGCGCCAGCTGCGCCAGCACGGCCTCGTGCTGCGGCGCCAGCGCGGGCGACGGCGGCACGCCGACGGGCTCTTGCATGGGGGGAGGCAGGTCGTCGTCGGTGGTGCTCATGTCAATCTTCAAAAGCGGGTCTGGTGTCGCGGGTGGGGTGCCAGTAGACCTGGCCCTCGCGCTCCGTCAGTTCGATCTTGGTCAGCCGCGAGCGGTTGCAGGGGCCCATCAGGCACTGGCCGGTCAGCGGGTCGTAGACGGCGCCGTGGATGCTGCACATGATGAAGCGTTTGTCGCCATCCAGGAACTCGCCCTCCTGCCAGTCCATCTCGGCAGGTACATGGGCGCAGCGGTTCAGGTAGGCCACGGCCTGGCCTTCGTAGCGCAGCGCGAAGGCGCGCACCGGCTCGCGCCATTGGATGACATCGAAGCTGACCGCCTTGCCGCGCTCTTCCAGCTCGGTCGAGACGCACAGGCGCTGGGGCGGCGCGATCTCGGGCTCAGGCATTCTGAATCAGCCAGTCGTGCAGCTCGCGCGTCGAATGGGCGACGAACAGCGGGTTGAACTCGGCAAAGGTGGCGTGGTCATGCGCGCCAAAGCTGACGGCCACGCAGGGCGTGCCGGCGTTCGCGGCCAGCTGCAGGTCGTGCGTGGTGTCGCCGATCATCAGCGTGCGCTCGGGCTCGGCGCCGAACTCGCGCATCAGCTCCAGCAGCATCTGCGGATGCGGCTTGGAGCGTGTCTGGTCGGCCGTGCGGGTGCCGTCGAACAGATGGCCCAACGCGCTCGACGCCAGGACCCGGTCCAGGCCCACGCGGTTCTTGCCGGTGGCGACGGCCAGCCAGTGGTGGCGGGCCTTGAGCGCCTCCAGCATCTCCAACGTGCCTTCGAACAGCGACAGCTCGTGTTCGGCGGCGAGGTAATGGTGGCGGTAGCGCAGGCCCAGCTCTGGGTAGCGGTCCTCGGCCAGGCCGGGCACCGCGTGTTCCAGCGCATCGCGCAGGCCCAGGCCGATGACGTAGCGGCAGTTCTCGAAGCCGGGCTCGGGCAGGCCGATGTCGACGGCGGCGCGCTGGATGCAGCGGGCAATCAACGCCGTGGAGTCGAACAGGGTGCCGTCCCAGTCGAAGGCGATCAGGTCAAAACGTTGGGGTCTCATGGGTTCATCAGCTTCGCACACTCCGGCGGCAGCGGCGCCTCCAGCGTCAACTCGGCCCCGGTGGCCGGATGGGTGAACCGCAGCCTGCGGGCGTGCAGGAACATGCGGTCGAACCGGGCCGCCCCGCGCGCCAGCTCCCGATTGCGCTCGAAGTCGCCGTACTTGGGGTCGCCCACGATGGCGTGGCCGGCCTGCTGCAGGTGGACGCGGATCTGGTGGGTGCGACCGGTCTTGATGGTGACGTCGAGCAGGCTGAAGTCCTGGGTCTTCTGCATCACCCTGACCAGGCTGATCGAGCGCTTGGCTTCTTCTTCGTCCGCTTTGCCCGGCCTCACCCAGCGCTCGCCGTCGCTGCCGACGAACTTCACCAGCGGCACGTCGATGACCTTGAGCCTGGCCGGCCACTCCCCCCAGACCAGGGCGGCATAGGTCTTGCCGGTCTCGCGCTCACGCAGCTGGTCCTGCAGGGCGACCAAGGTGCTGCGCTTCTTGGCAATCATCAAGAGACCCGAGGTTTCCTTGTCAAGCCGGTGCACCAGCTCCAGGAACTTGGCCGTCGGCCGTGAGCGGCGCAAGGCCTCGATGACGCCGTAACTCACGCCGGAACCGCCGTGCACCGCGACGCCGGCCGGCTTGTCGATGACGAGCAGGTGCTCATCCTCGAAGATGACCGGGAACTCGCGCGCCGGCGCTTCGGGCAGGGTCGGGCGCTCGGGCAGGCGCACGGGCGGGATGCGCACTTCGTCGCCGATCACCAGCCGTGTGTCGGCCTGGGCCCGGCCTTTGTTGACCCGCACTTCGCCCGCGCGGATGACGCGGTAGACATGGGTCTTGGGCACGCCCTTGAGCTCGCGCAACAGGAAGTTGTCCAGCCGCTGCCCCGCCGAGCCTTCGTCCACCGTGACCCGGCGCACGGCCGGTGCCGTACTCGCAGAGGGCTGGGTTTGCGTGGTGTCGGGCGGCACTTGGCCTGCCCCTATAATCCTTTTCACCACGTTGCTGCCGTAAGTATTTGATTTGGTTGATTTTAGCGGCGACAACGTGTGGCCGACGGGGCGAAAGCCCGACGGCCACCGGCGATGCAACGCGAAAGACGGTCGGCAGGTTTCCTCCCCGAGTGAGTGAACGGCCCGCTGCCCGACGCGGCAGAGCGATGACACAAGAACCCGCGAGTCCCGCTGCAAATTCAGCAAGCGGCGCGCGCAGATAACAAGGTTTCCATGGCGACAGAACGCCCAGGCCTCGCGGCCGTGCGAGCTGTCACCAGCGTCCAGCAGCCCACGCGGATGAGCATGCCCCTCCCCCACACGCACCCCTGCGGCCCCGGCTTGAAGCCGGTGTGGCCGCCCTGCCCCGGCCTGCCTTCAGGCTTGCCGGGCGGGTGCGCGCGGGAGCCGGCGGCTCGGCTCGCTTGAGTCCTGTTGCGATGCACGCGCCAACGCCGAAGGCTTGCTGACCCATCCGGTTGGCTGCGCTTTCGGTCCAGGGCGATTCCTTCCTCGGTTCTCAGCCATCGCCCGTGCATCTTGATGCTGCCTTCGGGCGGCGTGATGAACGTGCGCGTTTTGCGGCGGCTCGATGCCAGCCCGGCGCGCGAGGAGATGACATGAAACGCATGCTGATCAATGCGACGCAGCCCGAAGAGCGGCGCCTCGCAATCGTTGATGGCCAGAAGCTGCTGGACTTCGAGACCGAAATCGAAGGGCGCGAGCAGCGCAAGGGCAATATCTACAAGGCGGTCGTGACGCGGGTCGAGCCCTCGCTCGAAGCCTGCTTCGTCGACTACGGCGAGGACCGCCACGGCTTCCTGCCCTTCAAGGAGATCTCGCGCTCCTTTTTCCGTGAAGGCACCGACGTCAAGAACGCGACCATCAAGGACGCGATCAAGGAAGGCCAGGAGCTGCTGGTACAGGTCGAGAAGGAAGAACGCGGCAACAAGGGCGCGGCGCTGACGACCTTCGTCTCGCTGGCCGGCCGCTACCTGGTGTTGATGCCCAACAACCCGCGCGGCGGTGGCGTGTCGCGCCGCATCGAGGGCGAGGACCGCGAGGAGCTCAAGGAGAACCTCGACCAGCTCGAGTATCCCAAGGGCATGAGCCTGATCGCCCGCACCGCCGGCATCGGCCGCTCGGCGCCCGAGCTGCAGTGGGACTTGAACTACATGCTCAAGCTCTGGACCGCGATCGACGACGCGGCCCAGGGCGGCAAGGGTGCCTACCTGATCTACCAGGAATCCAGCCTGGTGATCCGCGCGATCCGCGACTACTTCACCGCCGACATCGGCGAGATCCTGATCGACACGGACGACCTGTTCGAGCAGGCCCACCAGTTCATGAACCACGTGATGCCCGACCAGGGCCATCGCGTCAAGCGCTACCGTGACGACGCGCCGCTGTTCAGCCGCTTCCAGATCGAACACCAGATCGAGACGGCCCACAGCCGCACGGTGACCCTGCCGTCCGGCGGCGCCATCGTCATCGACCACACCGAGGCGCTGGTGTCTGTCGACGTCAACTCGGCCCGCTCGACGCGCGGCACCGACATCGAGGAAACCGCCACCCGCACCAACCTCGAAGCGGCCGACGAGATCGCCCGCCAGATGCGCCTGCGCGACCTCGGCGGCCTGATCGTCGTCGACTTCATCGACATGGAGGAGAGCAAGAACCGCCGTGACGTCGAACAGCGCCTGCGTGACGCACTGCGCAGCGACCGCGCCCGCGTTCAGTTCGCCTCCATCAGCAAGTTCGGCCTGCTGGAAATGAGCCGCCAGCGCCTGCGCCCGGCGCTCAGCGAAGGCAACCACATCACCTGCCCGCGCTGCAATGGCACCGGCCACATCCGCGACACGGAAAGCAGCGCGCTGCAGATCCTGCGCATGGTCCAGGAAGAGGCCATGAAGGACAACACCGCCGCCGTGCATGTGCAGGTGCCGGTGGAGGTCACTTCGTTCCTGCTCAACGAGAAGCGCACCGAGATCACCAAGATCGAGCTCAAGCAGCGCGTGACCGTGCTGCTGGTGCCCAACAAGCACCTGGAGACGCCGAACTACAAGCTGGAGCGCCTGCGCCACGACGACCCGCGCCTGGAGAATCTGCAGGCCAGCTACACGATGATCGAGGAGCCGACCGACGAAGTCGGCATCACGCGCCGTGGCGACGTCGAAAAGAAGAACAAGCAGGAACCCGTCATCAAGGGCATCCTGCCCGAACAGCCCGCGCCCATGCCGGTGCCCGTGCCGGTGACCCCTGCCCCGGTGGCGGCAGCACCTGCGCCCGCCCCGGTGGTCGCGGCCCCGGCCCCGGCTTCCAAGGGCTTCTTCAGCCGCCTGTTGAGCTTCTTCAGCGGTGGCGACACCCCTGAAGCAGCCCCGGCGCCCGTCGTCCAGGCGCCCGCCGCAGCACCGGCCGCAACCGACAAGCCCAAGCGCGAAGGCGGCCGCGATGGCCGACGCGACGGTGGCCGCCGCGGTGAACGTGGCGAACGTGGCGAACGCGGTGAGCGGGGCGACCGCAATGAGTCGCGGGGTGGTGGCCAAGGTGGCCGCCGCGACGCCAAGCCGGGCGAGCCTCGTGCAGAGCGCGCTGAACGGGGTGACCGCGCGGAGCGTGGCGACCGCAGCAAGCGCGCTGAAGCCGCTGGCGACAAGCCCGAGCAACAGCGTCCGGAGCGGGCTGAACGCGCCGAGCGTGGTGAGCGCAACGACCGCGGTGGTGAGCGCGCTGAGCGTGGCGAACGCCGCCCGCGCGGCGAGCGCCAGGAACGCCAGGCCGCTGAGACCGTGGCGGTCATGCCGGTCGCAGCGCCCTTGGGGGATGAGCTGGCTGCCGTCCACGACGCACCGCCGGCCTTCGTCGACAGCCAAGCCGAGGCTGCCCTGCCGCCCACCGGTGACACTCCGGCCGGTGAAGAGCGCCAAGGCCGGGGCCGCCGCCGCCGCCGTGGTGGTCGTGACCGTGAGGACCAGGCCGGTGGCGAGGGTGGTGCCGAAGCGGGTGCCGATGCAGCCGCTGACACGCCCGTTGAAGCCGCTGCAGGCCCCGTCGACGTCGGCACCGAAGTCGCACCCCAGGTCGAAGGCGACGACGCCGGCGAAGGCCACGGGCGCGAGAGCCGCCGCCGTGGTGGCCGCAATCGCAACCGCAATCGGCGCGAGGAGGGCGCGGTCGACGGCCAGGACGCCACGGCCGGCGAGGAGGCGGTCGTCGCCGCCGACGCCGCGCCGCTGCAGGGCTCGCTGATCGAGAACGCGCTGGCGGACGCTGCCGCGCC
>NZ_JBQVNP010000041.1:0-36346 GCF_052436255.1 Roseateles sp.
TGCTGCAGCGCGCCGGCCGCAGCGGCCATGCGCCGGGCCGGCGCTCGCGCGTGACCATGGTGCCCACGCACAGCCTGGAGATCGTCGAGGCGTCCGCGGTGCGCGCGGCCGTCAATGCCGGGCGCATCGAGCCGCGGCGGCCGCCGCAGGCGCCGCTGGACGTGCTGGTGCAGCACCTCGTGACCGTCGCCCTCGGCGGCGGCTTTCGCCCCGAGGACCTGCTGCAGGAGGTGCGCAGCGCACCGAGCTACCGCCAACTCGGCGACGACGCCTGGGCCTGGGCGCTGGCCTTTGTACGCCACGGTGGCGAGACGCTGCGCGCCTACCCGGACTTCCAGCGCGTGGTGCCCGACGGCGAGGGCGTCTGGCGCGTGCCCGATGCGCGCCTGGCGCGGCGCCACCGCAGCAACATCGGCACCATCGTGTCGGACGCGGTCGTCAGCGTGCAGTTCCTCGGCGGCGGGCGCATCGCCACCGTGGAGGAGAGCTTCATCGCGCGGCTGCGCAACGGCGACGTCTTCCTGCTGGGCGGGCGGGCGCTGGAGCTGATCCGCATCGAGGGGCTGACGGCCTATGTGCGCGTCGCCAAGCCCGACAAGGCCAAGCTGCCGCGCTGGGACGGCGGCCAGTTCCCGATCTCGGACACGCTGGCCGATGCGATGCTGGAACGCTTCGACGAGGCGGCGCAAGGGCGCTTCACCGACCGCGAGATGCGCTTCGTCGCGCCGCTGCTGAAGCTGCAGGCGCAATGGTCGGCCCTGCCCGCCCCGCACCGGCTGCTGGCGGAGGTGCTGACCTCCAACGAGGGCCAGCATCTCTTCCTCTTCCCCTTCGCCGGCCGGGTGGTGCACCTCGGACTGGCCTCGCTGTTGGCGTGGCGCGCCGGCCGCCAGACGCCGGCCACGTTCACGATGGCGATCACGGACTACGGCATGGAGCTGCTCAGCGCGACCGAGATCGACTGGCCTTCGCGGCTGCGCGACCTCCTCGCGCCGGTGGACCGCGAGACACTGCGCGACGAGGTGCTCGCCGGTCTCAACGGCACCGAACTGGCGCGCCGGCGCTTCCGCCAGATTGCGCGCATCGCCGGGCTCATCTTCCAAAGCCATCCGGGCGAACAGCGCAGCCAGCGGCAGCTGCAGGCGTCGGCGTCGCTCTACTTCGACGTGTTCCGGCAGCACGACCCCGAGAACCGGCTGCTGCGCCAGGCCGAGTCGGAGCTGCTGTCGGCGGAGCTTGATGTCGACGCGCTGGGCCGCACCTTGGGGCGCATGGCATCCCAGGAGCTGCTCATCCAACAGCCGGCGCGGCCGACACCGCTGGCGTTCCCGTTGATGGTGGAACGCTTTCGGGAACGGGCGTCGAGTGAGTCGCTGGCGCAGCGTTTGTCGCGCATGCTCGTCGAGCTGGAGGCGGCAGCGGGTGGCCGTGCGCCCGACGACGTCGAATCGAAGCTCGCATTCGGCAAACCGGCTGAGAAGTCCAGACAGCGCGGCACGCGCCGGAGACGGCGGTGAGCCTGCGCCTCGATGCCGCGGGCGAGACGCTGTGGCTGTTGCCCGAGGGCGCCGTGTGGTGGCCGGCGCGGCGGACCGTGTTCGCCGCGGACCTGCACCTCGGCAAGGGCGCCGCCTTCCGCGCTCAGGGCTTGGCCGTGCCGGCGGGCAGCAGCGCCCGCACGCTTGCGCGGCTGTACGACCTCGTGGTGACTCGCGACGCCGCGCGATTGGTCGTGCTGGGCGACTTCTGGCACGGCGCCGACGGGCTGACGCCGGAGCTGCTCGACTCGGTGGCCGTGTTCGCGCAGCGCATACCCACGGTCCTGGTGCTGGGCAACCATGACCGGCGTATCCATCCCCCGGGGCTGCCCTTGCAGGCGGTGCAAGGAACGCTGGCGTTAGGCTCGCTGACCGCCGCGCATGAGCCACCGCCACTCGGCGCGCCCGGATTCACGCTGGCCGGCCACTGGCATCCTGCGGTGCTGATCGGCAGCCGCGCGGGCGACCGCCTGCGGCGGCCCTGCTTCGTCTGCTATCGCCATGCGTTGGTGTTGCCAGCGTTTGGGGGGCTGACCGGTGCATTGACGCTGCGCCACGAGGATCTCTCACGCAGGGGCGCTGACGTCGCCGTGCTCGGCGAAGGGGCCGTGCACTGGCTGCCTCGCCTGTGAGACTCGGACTGCACTCGGGCCCAACAGGGCACCCGTCAAACGCCCAGCGGGGCTGCGTCATGGGGCGCCTGGCGCTCGCGCGATGTCGCTACCCGCGGTGCAGCGGCCGCGGCGGCGTCGGCGTCCGCGTCGGCGTCGGCGTCGGCGTCGGGCGCTGGATCATTCGATCATTCGACACCGGTGTTGCGCCCAGAGCCCGTCCGAGCGCAGCCAGGGCACCGAACATGAAGTCGGGCATCTCCTCGCCACCGGCGTACCGGCGTTCGAGTGCCTCCGGCGCGCTCCTCAGATTTTGTGCTGTGGCGGTCCCTTGGGCGCGTCGCGCGCAGTGCCATCCGGTTGGCGGGCGGGCTCCTTGGCCTGCTTGGTGAGCGTTTGGCCCTGCGTCGACTTGGTCGTCGCAAAATCGCTGACCTTGTGCGCCACCGGACCGGCGCGGTTGCCATGAGTCTTGGGCATGAAAGCTCCTTCACGCGCGGCCGGCACAGCCTGCCTGCCCGATCACACGCATGCGAAGCCAATATGCGTCCGCGGTCTAGACCGTCAAATCAGGCCTGGCGAGCGATGGGGGTAGGAGGCCACCGACGCGGACATGAAAAAGCCCGCTCGAGGCGGGCTTCTTCAGACGGAGCGAAAACGCTTACTCCGCAGCTTCGCCAGCGGTTTCGCCTTCAGGACGATCCACCAGCTCGACAAAGGCCATGGGTGCGTTGTCGCCGACGCGGAAGCCCATCTTCAGGATGCGGGTGTAGCCGCCCGGACGCGCCTTGAAACGCGGGCCCAGTTCGTTGAAGAGCTTGCTGACGATGTCGCGGTCGCGCAGACGGTCGAAAGCCAGGCGGCGGTTGGCCAGCGTGGGTTCCTTGGCGAGCGTGATCAGGGGCTCAACGACGCGACGCAGTTCCTTGGCCTTGGGGACGGTGGTCTTGATGGCTTCGTGCTGCAGCAGCGAGACGCACATGTTGCGCAGCATCGCTTGGCGATGCGCGCTGGTGCGGTTGAGTTTACGGAGGCCGTTACGGTGACGCATGGTGCTTTTCCTTTCACTTCGTTAATGCCGCCAGCCGGATCAGGTACTGGCGGGTGCACCGGGTGGCGTTGGTCAACGCGCCACCCATTCCTTCAAATCAAATCAACGCTTGTCGAGACCCTGGGGAGGCCAGTTCTCGAGGCGAGCGCCAAGCGTGAGACCGCGCGAAGCCAGCACTTCCTTGATTTCGTTGAGCGACTTGCGACCCAGGTTCGGGGTCTTCAGCAGCTCGGTCTCGGTACGCTGGATCAGGTCGCCGATGTAGTAGATGTTCTCGGCCTTCAGGCAGTTGGCCGAACGCACCGTGAGCTCGAGCTCGTCGACCGGGCGCAGCAGGATCGGGTCAAAGCTGCTGGAGCGCTGGGCCGGCTGGTCGAAGGCATCGACCAGGTCGGTACCTTGCAGCTGTGCGAACACGGCGAGCTGCTCGACCAGGATCTTGGCCGAAGCACGGATCGCTTCCTCGGGCGAGATGGCGCCGTTGGTTTCGATCTCCATGACCAGCTTGTCCAGGTCGGTACGCTGCTCAACGCGGGCGTTCTCGACGGCATAGCTGACGCGCTTGACGGGCGAGAACGAGGCATCGAGGACGATGCGGCCGATGCTCTTGGTCGGCTCGTCACCGAAGCGGCGCATCGTGCCGGGCACGTAGCCACGGCCCTTCTCGACCTTGATCTGCATGTCGAGCTTGCCGCCTTGCGACAGGTGGGCGATGACGTGCTCGGGATTGATGATCTCGACGTCGTGCGGGGTCTGGATATCGGCCGCGGTGACGGGGCCTTCGCCTTCCTTGCGCAGGACGAGGGTCACTTCTTCACGGTTGTGCAGGCGGAAGACGACGCCCTTGAGGTTCAGCATGATGTGAACCACGTCCTCTTGCACGCCATCGATGGCCGAGTACTCGTGCAGCACGCCGGCGATCGTCACCTCCGTCGGCGCATAACCCACCATCGACGAGAGCAGCACACGGCGCAGGGCGTTGCCCAGGGTGTGACCGTAGCCGCGTTCGAACGGCTCCAGCGTGACCTTGGCGCGATGACCGCCCAGGGGCTCCACGTTGATGGATTTGGGTTTGAGCAAGTTGGTTTGCATGAGGTCTTTCTTTCAATACCCTCGGTTCGTTACACCGATAAGGCTGAGGACCAGCCGGGTTGAGCCTTCGAAGGGCCCCGATGAGGCGGAAACCCGGACGAGGAAACGCCGACCGCGCCTCGAGAGGCGTGGTCGGCGGGGAAATCATTAACGCGAGTACAACTCGACGATCAGCGATTCGTTGATCTCGGCACCGAACTCGTCGCGGTCCGGGGCCTTCTTGAACACGCCTTCGAGCTTGCTGCCGTCGACAGTCACCCAGGCCGGCAGGCCGATGGAGTCCGCCAGCTTGAACGACTCGGTCACGCGCAGCTGCTTCTTGGCCTTGTCACGCACGCCGACGGTGTCACCGGCCTTGACCAGGTAAGACGCGATGTTGACGACTTCGCCGTTGACCGTGACGCCCTTGTGCGAAACCAGCTGGCGGGCTTCTGCGCGGGTCGAGCCGAAGCCCATGCGGTAAACGACGTTGTCCAGGCGCGATTCCAGCAGCTGCAGCAGGTTCACGCCGGTCGAGCCCTTGCGGCGCTCGGCTTCAGCGAAGTAGCGGCGGAACTGGCGCTCCAGCACGCCGTACATGCGCTTGACCTTCTGCTTCTCGCGCAGCTGCAGGCCGAAATCGGACGTGCGCTGGCCGGAGGTGCGGCCATGCTGGCCGGGCTTGCTGTCGAACTTGACCTTGTCGCTGATGGCGCGGCGGGCGCTCTTCAGGTAGAGGTCGGTGCCTTCGCGGCGGGAAAGTTTGCCCTTGGGGCCGAGGTAACGTGCCACTTTGCGTGTCCTTGTTCAATCTGACGTCGGGGCTCGGAAACCGAGTGGCCTGACGCGAGTCCAGCCAGTGTTTTTGTGGGCTTGGACGGTGGGCTTGTGAGTCGTCGCCAAACGAGGATCCAAATGGGATCGACTCAAGACTGAAGCCGGCGCAGCACCTGAGTGCCCGCCGGCTCCGGGAAAACGCGCGATTATCGCACCGTCATCCGAATCTGCAATTTCCCTGTCACCGAAGGTGAACTGGGATCAGATGCGGCGACGCTTCTGAGGACGGCAGCCGTTGTGCGGCACCGGCGTCACGTCAGAGATCGAGTTGATGCGGATGCCCAGCGCAGCCAGGGCACGCACCGACGACTCACGACCGGGGCCGGGGCCCTTGATCTTGACGTCGAGGTTCTTGATGCCCTGCTCTTGAGCCGCACGGCCAGCCACTTCAGCGGCCACCTGGGCTGCGAAGGGGGTCGACTTGCGCGAGCCCTTGAAGCCTTGACCACCCGACGAAGCCCAGGAGAGGGCGCCGCCTTGACGGTCGGTGATCGTGATGATGGTGTTGTTGAACGAGGCGTGGACGTGCGCAATGCCGTCAGCAACGTTCTTGCGAACCTTCTTGCGAACGCGTTGTGCCGCCGAATTGTTGGGAGCCTTTGCCATATTGACCTTCTTTCAGTTCGGGCAGCTTACTTCTTGCCGGTCGCAGCCGACTTGCGCGGACCCTTGCGGGTGCGGGCATTCGTGCGGGTGCGCTGGCCGCGCATCGGCAGGCCACGGCGGTGACGGAAGCCGCGGTAGCAACCGAGGTCCATCAGACGCTTGATGTTGATGGACTGCTCACGGCGCAGATCGCCTTCGATGGTCATCTGGTTGACGACGTCACGGATCTTTTCGAGATCGGAGTCGTTCAGGTCCTTGACCTTCTTGTCGAACGGAATACCGCAGCTCGTGCAGATCTTCTGGGCGGTCGTACGGCCAATGCCGTAGATCGAGGTCAGACCGATCTCAGTGTGCTTTTGCGGCGGAATGTTGATACCAGCAATACGTGCCATGGTTGTCCTCTAGTCCTGTCGTGCGCTGCGCTGGGCTTAGCCCTGGCGCTGCTTGTGGCGCGGGTCGGTACAGATCACGCGCACCACACCCTTGCGGCGGATGATCTTGCAATTGCGGCACATCTGCTTCACGGATGCCGAAACTTTCATGGTCTGCTCCTTGGCCTAACTTCTTCTGCGCTCACACGCTTGTCCGGGGGTTCAAACAGCTCACTTCGCCCGGAACACGATGCGAGCACGACTCAAATCGTAGGGTGTCAGTTCAACGGTCACCTTGTCGCCGGGGAGGATGCGGATGTAGTGCATCCGCATCTTGCCGGAGATGTGACCGAGCACGACATGCCCGTTTTCCAACTTCACCCTGAACGTGGCGTTGGGGAGGTTCTCAAGAATCTCGCCCTGCATCTGAATGACGTCGTCTTTCGCCATGCCGTACGTTCAGGAGTGTTGCTGGAATCAATCTTGGTTAACGATCAGCTCCTGGCCCTCAGGTGGGCTTGAAGCTGGCCTTCTTCAGCAGTGATTCGTACTGCTGACTCATGATGTAGCTTTGTACCTGAGCCCAGAAGTCCATCGTCACGACAACGATGATCAACAGGGACGTACCCCCAAAGTAAAACGGAACGTTGTACTTCAAGGTCAAAAACTCGGGCAGCAGGCAGACCAGTGTGATGTAGATCGCGCCAGCCAGCGTGAGCCGAGACAGGATCTTGTCAATGTGCCTGGCCGTCTGGTCACCGGGACGAATGCCGGGGATAAAGGCGCCGCTCTTCTTCAGGTTGTCCGCCGTCTCACGGCTGTTGAATACCAGCGCCGTGTAGAAGAAGCAGAAGAACACGATCGCCGAGGCATACAGCAGCACATAGATTGGCTGACCCGGGCTGACCGCGTTTGCCAGATCCTTCAGCCAACGCAAGCCGTCACCCGTCGCAAACCAGCTCACCACCGTCGTCGGCAACAGGATGATCGACGATGCAAAGATCGGCGGGATGACACCCGACATGTTCAGCTTCAGCGGCAGATGCGAAGACTGACCACCGTAGACCTTGTTGCCGACCTGCCGCTTGGCGTAGTTCACCAAGATCTTGCGCTGACCCCGTTCGACGAAGACGACGAAGTAGGTCACCAGCACAACCAGCGAGATCACCACCAGCGCCGCGCCGTAGCCCATCGCACCGGTACGCACCAGCTCGAACAGTCCACCAATTGCACTCGGCAGGCCGGAAGCAATACCGGCAAAGATCAGGATGGAGATGCCGTTGCCCAATCCACGCTCGGTGATCTGCTCGCCCAGCCACATCAGGAACATCGTGCCCGCCACCAGGCTGGAGACCGCCGTCAGCCGGAAGCCAAAGCCTGGGCTCAACACCAAGCCGGATGAGCCTTCAAGTGCGAGCGCAATCGACAGGCTCTGGAACAGCGCCAATCCCAGCGTTGCATAGCGCGTGTACTGGGTGATCTTGCGACGCCCAGCCTCGCCTTCCTTCTTCAGCTGCTCCAGAGTCGGGACCACGTAGGTCATCAACTGCAGCACGATGGAAGCCGAGATATAGGGCGTGATCCCCAACGCGAACACGGTAAAGCGCGACATCGCGCCGCCCGAGAACATGTTGAGCAGCCCCAGGATGCCGCCACCCTGGTCCTTGAAGAACTGCTGCAACTGCACCGGGTCGATACCGGGCACGGGGATATGCGCCCCGATGCGGTAGACAACCAGGGCCAGCAACAGGAACACAAGCCGACGACGCAGGTCGCCGAACTTGCCGCTCTTGGCCAGCTGATTCGCGTTGGTAGCCACGCTGGATCAGTTCCTTATCGATTAAGCGACCGAGCCGCCCGCTGCCTCGATGGCCGCCTTGGCGCCCTTCGTGGCGTTCACGCCCTTGAGCGTGACCTTGCGCTCGATTGCACCTGCCAGGATGACCTTGACCGACTTGGCCAACTGGGGCACCAGGCCGACAGCCTTGAGCGTCGACACGTCGATCTCGTCGCCGGCCAGACCTTGCAGGTCCGACAGCGTGATCTCGGCGTTGTACTTCAGCGTCAGCGACTTGAAGCCACGCTTGGGCAGGCGACGCTGCAGCGGCATCTGGCCGCCTTCGAAACCGACCTTGTGATAGCCACCAGCGCGGGACTTCTGGCCCTTGTGACCGCGACCTGCGGTCTTGCCCAGGCCAGAGCCGATGCCGCGGCCGACACGGCGCTTGGCATGCTTGGCGCCCTGTGCGGGCTTGATCGTGTTGAGTTCCATCGTCTTGTCCTCTTGGCAAGCAGTGCTTAGAGCACCTGCACCAGATAGGCGATCTTGTTGATCATGCCGCGCACTGCGGGCGTGTCTTCCAGGGTGCTCTGGCTGTTCAGCCGACGCAGACCCAGGCCGACCACGGTGGCGCGGTGCGAGGCGCGGCAGCCGATGGGGCTACGCACCAGCTTGACCGTCACGGTTTTCTTGTCAGACATCTTGTGCTCCGCTTTGGCGATCAGTTGAAGATTTCTTCAACCGTCTTGCCGCGCTTGGCAGCGACTTCCGACGCCGTCGTGGCGCGCTTGAGCGCATCCAGCGTGGCGCGGACCATGTTGTAAGGGTTGGTCGAACCGTGGCTCTTGGTCACGATGTCGGTCACACCCATCACTTCGAAGACGGCGCGCATCGGGCCGCCGGCGATGACACCTGTACCGGCAGGAGCCGGCGCCATGATGACGTGCGCAGCACCGTGCTCGCCCACCACGTTGTGATGGATGGTGCCGTTCTTCAGGTTGACCTTGACCATGTTGCGGCGGGCGGCCTCCATGGCCTTCTGCACCGCAACCGGCACTTCCTTGGCCTTGCCCTTGCCCATGCCGATACGGCCATCGCCGTCGCCGACCACGGTCAAAGCAGCGAAGGACAGCGTGCGGCCGCCCTTGACAACCTTGGTGACCCGGTTGACGGCGATCATCTTTTCCTTCAGGCCGTCGTCATTGCCTTCAGCCTGAGCGCCGCGGGGTTGAAACTTTGCCATTTCTTATTCCTTGATGCGTCAGAACTGCAGGCCGGCTTCGCGGGCTGCTTCGGCCAGGGCCTTGACACGGCCGTGATAGGCAAAGCCCGAGCGGTCGAAAGCGACCTTCTCGACGCCAGCAGCCTTGGCCTTCTCGGCGATCAGCTTGCCCACCAGCGTGGCGGCGGCGACGTTGCCGCCACCGCTGCTCAACTGCTCGCGCACCGACTTCTCGGCCGTGGAAGCTGCCGCCAGCACCTTGCCGCCATCGTCGGAGACGACCTGGGCGTAGATATGCAGGTTGGAGCGGAACACCGTCAGCCGGGCCACGCGCTGGATCGCAATGCGAACGCGGGTCTGGCGCGAACGACGCAGGCGTTGTTCTTTCTTGGTCATCATGGCGCTGCTCCTTACTTCTTCTTGGTCTCTTTGAGGGAGACCTTCTCATCCGAATAACGGATGCCCTTGCCCTTGTAAGGCTCCGGCGGACGGAAGGCACGCACCTCGGCGGCAATCTGGCCGACGACCTGGCGGTCAGCGCCCTTGATGATGATCTCCGTCTGGGTCGGGCACTCGACCTTGATACCAGCCGGCATGTCCTTCACCACGGGGTGAGAGAAGCCGATCTGAAGGTTGAGCTTCTGACCCTGGGCCTGGGCGCGGAACCCCACGCCGACCAGGTTCAGCTTGCGCTCGAAGCCCTTGCTGACACCGTTGACCATGTTCGCGACCAGCGCGCGCATCGTGCCGCTCATCGCATCGGCTTCGGCCGATTCGTTGGCGGGCACGAAGCTCAGCTTGCCGGCTTCGTTTTTGACGGTGACGAGCTTGTTCGACGTACGCACCAGCGTGCCGAGCGAACCCTTAACGCTGATCGACTCAGCACCGATCGTCACATCCACGCCTTGCGGGACGTCGACCGGCATTTTTCCAACGCGGGACATTGTTCCTACTCCTTCGCTTAGGCGACGTAGCAGAGCACTTCACCGCCGATACCGGCAGCACGTGCTTTGCGATCCGTCATCACGCCTTGGGGGGTCGTGACGATCGCCACACCCAGGCCGTTCTGGACCTGAGGAATGTCGTGGCGGCCCTTGTAGATGCGCAGGCCGGGACGGCTAACGCGCTCGATGCGTTCGATGACAGGGCGGCCAGCGTAGTACTTCAGCGCGATTTCCAGCTCGGGGCGGGCAGCCTCGCCACGCACCGCGAAGTCGTCGATATAGCCTTCGTCCTTCAGGACTTTGGCAATCGCCACCTTCAGCTTGGACGACGGCATTGCAACGCTGGTTTTTTCGACGATCTGCGCATTGCGGATGCGGGTCAGCATATCGGCGATGGGATCACTCATGCTCATTTGCGATTACTCCTATCGGCCGATTACCAGCTGGCCTTGACGACACCGGGGATGTCGCCCTTGAAGGCCAGTTCACGAATCTTGTTGCGGGCCAGACCGAACTTGCGGAAGGTGCCACGCGGACGACCAGTCAGTTCGCAACGATTGCGCAGACGGGTCGGGTAGGCGTTACGGGGCAGCTTCTGCAACTCGAGGCGAGCGGCATAGCGCTCTTCATCCGACTTCTTGCTGTCGCCGATGATGGCCTTCAGGTCTGCGTACTTCTTAGCGAACTTGGCGACGAGTGCTTCGCGCTTGAGCTCACGTTGCTTGATGGAAGTTTTAGCCACAGATCACCTCAGTTCTTGAACGGGAACTTGAACGCAGCCAGGAGAGCCTTGGCTTCGTCGTCCGTCTTGGCGCTCGTCGTGATGCTGATGTTCAGACCACGCAGAGCATCCACCTTGTCGTATTCGATCTCGGGGAAGATGATCTGCTCTTTGACGCCGATGTTGTAGTTGCCGCGGCCGTCGAACGAGCGACCCGAGATACCCCGGAAGTCGCGAACTCGCGGCAGCGCGATCGTCACGAAGCGGTCCAGGAATTCATACATCTGGACGCCACGCAGCGTCACCATCGCGCCGATGGGCACGGCGTCACGGATCTTGAAGCCGGCGATGGCCTTCTTCGACTTCGTGACGACCGGCTTCTGGCCGGCGATCTTGGTCAGGTCGCTCACAGCGTGGTCCATGACCTTCTTGTCGGCGACGGCCTCGCTCACACCCATGTTGAGCGTGATCTTGGTGATGCGAGGCACCTCCATGACCGACTTGTAGCCGAACTTCTCGACCAGGCCGGGCACGATGTTTTCGCGGTAATGCGTTTGAAGACGAGCCATGTCGGACCTCTTAAGCCTTGATCTCTTCGCCGGTCGACTTGAACACGCGCACCCGCTTGCCGTCGACGAGCTTGACGCCCACTCGATCAGCCTTGCCGGAAGCGGCGTTGAAGATCGCCACGTTGGATTGATGGATAGGCATGGTCTTGTCGACGACGCCGCCGGTGGTGCCCTTCATGGGATTGGGCTTGACGTGCTTCTTGACGACATTGATGCCGTCAACCACCACGTGGTCGACATCGGTGCGGGCGGACACGGTGCCGCGCTTACCCTTGTCGCGGCCGGTCAGCACGATGACCTGGTCGCCGGTACGAATCTTGTTCATGGCTTACCTCAGACAGTGGGGGCTCAAAGCACCTCGGGCGCCAGCGACACGATCTTCATGAAGCGCTCGGTGCGCAGTTCGCGCGTCACCGGGCCGAAGATGCGGGTGCCGATCGGCTCCAGCTTGGCATTGAGCAGCACGGCGGCATTGCCGTCGAACTTGACGAGCGAGCCGTCCTGGCGGCGCACGCCCTTGGCGGTACGAACCACCACGGCGCTGTAGACCTCGCCCTTCTTCACGCGACCACGCGGAGCAGCTTCTTTGATGCTGACCTTGATGATGTCGCCAATGTGCGCATAGCGGCGCTTGGAGCCGCCCAGCACCTTGATGCACTGAACGGACTTCGCACCAGTGTTGTCCGCGACATCAAGCCGCGATTGCATTTGGATCATGTCTGTCCCCAACTTGCCCCGAGTTGCAACACCCTTGCGGGCGCGTCGCGTCGGTCAGTCTTGGGCCCGTAAGTCAAACAGCCTGCAGCTTTGCGCCACTTGCTGCCCAACGGTTTGAGGGCGGATCCGAAGCCAGCCTTGGGCTCTTGCGTAGCAGGAGCGCTGGCGTTCGGCGAAGCTGCGCATTATGCAGCGAGAACACTTGAGGCGTCAATGCCTGACGCCGAAGTATTTGCACGGCCGGCCGCTCCCGGCCCGCGCACGCCTCCAATTGCTAGGCGGCCTTGGCCTGCGCCAGCATCGTTGCCGCATCGCTGACCTCGAACTTGCCCGGGTCTTCGACGTTCAGTGTCTTGACGACACCGTCCTTGACCAGCATGGAGTAACGCTGCGAGCGCACACCCATACCCTTGGCTGTCAGGTCCAACGTCAGCCCAGTCGCGCTCGTGAAGGCGGCGCTGCCGTCGGCCATCATGCGCACCTTGCCGGCAGTCTTCTGGTCACGGCCCCAGGCGCCCATGACGAAGGCATCATTGACCGATACACACCAGATCTCGTCAACACCCGCCGCCTGCAGCGCCTCCGCCGACTCGACATAGCCCGGCACATGCTTGGCCGAGCAAGTCGGCGTAAAGGCACCAGGCAAGGCGAAGATGGCAATGGTCTTGCCCGCCGTCGCCTTTTCGATGTCGAAGCTGTTGGGGCCGAGCGAGCAGCCCTCGCCTTCGACTTCGATGAATTCCTGCAGGCTGCCTGCGGGCAGCTTGTCGCCAACTTTGATCATGGTGTCGCTCCTGATTGAGTGTTCTGAAAATGAAAAACCGGCGCGCCAGTTGCCCAGCGTGCCGGTTGTGCAGCGGTCATGCGACCGGGGTCTTTAGACGATCTCGGCCTTCTCGACCAGGCGAGTCACGACCCAGCTCTTGGTCTTGGAGATCGGACGACCTTCGCTGATCTCGACCACGTCGCCGTTCTTGTACTCGCCCTTTTCGTCATGGGCGTGGTACTTGCGCGAACGGGCCACGATCTTGCCGTAGAGCTCATGCTTGGCACGACGCTCGACCAGGACGGTGACCGTCTTGGCGCGCTTGTCGCTGACCACGCGGCCCACCAGGGTGCGCGTGTTCTTGGCTTGGACTTGGGCCTCAGTCATTTCGTGGCCTCCTTCTTCTTTTGCGCCAGGATGGTCTTGGCACGTGCGATGTCGCGGCGGGTCTTGCCCAGCTGGCTGTGATTGGTCAGCTGCTGGGTGGCCTTTTGCATGCGCAGGCCGAAGTGGGCCTTCAGCAGGTCGGTCACTTCCTTCTCGAGGGCAGTGACGTCCTTGGCGCGGAGTTCAGTTGCTTTCATGGTGTGCTTCCTCAGGTGCCGACCTGGCGGGCCACGAAGGTGCAGCGCAGCGGCAGCTTGGCAGCAGCCAGCGTGAACGCCTCGCGAGCCAGGGTCTCGGGGACGCCGTTGACCTCGTAGATCACCTTGCCGGGCTGAATTTCTGCCACGTAGTACTCGGGATTGCCCTTGCCGTTACCCATCCGGACTTCGGCGGGTTTCTGCGAAATGGGCTTGTCCGGGAACACGCGGATGAAGATCCGACCACCACGCTTGATGTGGCGAGAGATCGCGCGGCGAGCCGCCTCGATCTGGCGGGCCGTCAGACGGCCGCGCTCGGTGGCCTTGAGGCCGAAATCACCGAAAGACACCGCAGCACCTCGGGTTGCAACACCCGTGTTGCGGCCCTTCTGCTCCTTGCGGTATTTACGACGAGCGGGTTGCAGCATGTTTATTCTCCTTTGGCCTCACCACCAGCCGCGGGGACCTTGCGGACCACGCGCTTGGCAGCGGGCTTGGCAGCGTCACCCGTAGGGGTGGCGGCAGCGGGCTGATCTGCTCCGTCACGCGGGCCACGGTCGCCACCCGGACGGCCACGGCCACCAGGGGCGCCCGGACGGGCGTTACGGCGCGGGCGACGATCGTCTTCGGCGCCTGCGGGGGTGCTGATGACCGGAGCCTCGCCATTGGCAAGACGGTCACCGCGGTAGACCCAGACCTTGACGCCGATGACGCCATAGGTGGTCTTGGCTTCGGAGAAGCCGTAGTCGATGTCGGCCTTCAGGGTGTGCAGGGGCACCCGACCTTCGCGATACCACTCGGTGCGAGCGATTTCGATGCCGTTCAGGCGGCCGGCGGACATGATCTTGATGCCCTGCGCGCCAAGACGCATTGCGTTCTGCATTGCGCGCTTCATGGCGCGGCGGAACATGATGCGTTTTTCGAGCTGCTGGGTGATCGAGTCGGCGATCAGTTGGGCATCGACTTCAGGCTTGCGCACTTCTTCGATGTTGACCGCGACGGGCACGCCCAGACGCTTGGTCAGCTCAGCCTTCAGCGCCTCGATGTCCTCGCCCTTCTTGCCGATCACGACGCCCGGACGAGCCGAGTAGATCGTGATGCGGGCGTTCTTGGCGGGACGCTCGATCAGGATGCGCGACACGGCGGCATTCTTGAGCTTGGCCTTCAGGTACTCGCGAACGCGCAGATCTTCGGCCAGCATCGTGGCGAAGTTCTGGTTGTTCGCGTACCAGCGCGAAGCCCAGTTACGGGTGACAGGAAGGCGAAAGCCAACCGGATGGATTTTTTGTCCCATAGTCTTCTTGCGCCTTAGTTGCCGACGGCCACGAAGATGTGGCAGGTGGGCTTGCTGATGCGGTTGCCGCGACCCTTGGCGCGAGCCGAGAAGCGCTTCAGCGTGGCACCCTGCTCGACGTAGATCGAGGTGACCTTGAGCTCATCAATGTCAGCGCCGTCGTTGTGCTCGGCGTTGGCGATGGCGCTTTCCAGCGCCTTCTTGATGATCACAGCGGCCTTCTTCTGGGTGAATTCCAGGATGTTGAGCGCGTGGTCCACCTTCTTGCCGCGGATCAGGTCAGCCACGAGGCGACCCTTGTCACAGGAGAGGCGAACGCCACGAACGATTGCTTTGGTTTCCATCGTTGGCATCCTTACTTCTTCCCGGCCTTCTTGTCGGCCGGATGGCCTTTGAAGGTGCGGGTCAGCGCGAATTCACCCAGCTTGTGGCCGACCATCTGGTCGGACACATAAACCGGCACGTGTTGCTTGCCGTTGTGTACGGCGATCGTCAGACCGATGAACTCGGGCAGGATCGTCGAGCGGCGCGACCAGGTCTTGATGGGCTTCTTGTCTTTGATGGCAACAGCCTTGTCGACCTTGGCCATCAGATGGTGGTCAACGAAGGGGCCCTTCTTCAGTGAACGAGTCATGGCCTAGCCCTTACTTCTTGCGACGCGAGACGATGAAGGTCTGCGTGCGCTTGTTGTTGCGAGTGCGGTAGCCCTTCGTCAGGGTGTTCCACGGCGACACAGGGACCTGGCCCTCGCCAGTGCGGCCTTCGCCGCCACCGTGCGGGTGATCCACCGGGTTCATCGCCACACCGCGAACGGTCGGACGGATACCCTTCCAGCGGATCGCGCCGGCCTTGCCGTATTGGCGCAGGCTGTGCTCTTCGTTGCTCACTTCACCGATAGTGGCGCGGCAGTCGACATGCACGCGGCGGACCTCGCCGGAGCGCAGGCGGATCTGGGCGTAGACCCCTTCACGAGCCATCAGCACGGCGGAGGTGCCGGCCGAACGGATCATCTGGGCGCCCTTGCCAGGCTGCAGCTCGATGCAATGGATCGTCGAGCCCACCGGGATGTTGCGGATCGGCAGCGTATTGCCCGCCTTGATCGGCGCTTCCGCGCCGCTCAGGATGGTCGCGCCCACCTCGAGGCCGCGCGGGGCAATCACGTAGCGGCGCTCGCCGTCGGCGTACACCACCAGCGCGATGTGGGCGGTACGGTTCGGGTCGTACTCGATGGTCTCGACCTTGGCCGGAATGCCGTCCTTGTTGCGCTTGAAGTCGACCACGCGGTAGTGGTGCTTGTGACCACCGCCCTTGTGGCGAATCGTGATGTGGCCGTTGTTGTTGCGGCCGGAGTTCTGGATTTGCGGCTCAAGCAAGGCTGCATGGGGCGCGCCCTTGTGCAGATGCTTGTGCACGACCTTGACGACGCCACGGCGACCGGGCGAGGTGGGTTTGACTTTGACGATGGCCATTTACGCGGCCTCCCCGGAGAAATTGAGCTCTTGACCCGCCTTGAGGGCCACATAGGCCTTCTTGACATGGTCACGGCGGCCGGCACGGCCACCGAAGCGCTTGGTCTTGCCCTTGACCTGGACGACGTTGACCGACTCGACCTCGACCTTGAACATCAGTTCAACTGCGGCCTTGATCTCGGGCTTGGTGGCGTCGCGCAGGACCTTGAACAGGACCTGGTTGTGCTTCTCGGCAATCTGCGTGGCCTTCTCGGACACGATGGGCGCGAGCAGCACGGAAGCCAGACGGCCTTCGGAGTATTTGGTGACACTCATGCCAGCATCTCCTTGAGTTGCTCGACCGCAGCCTTGGTCACCAGCACCTTCTTGTAGAAGACCAGCGACAGGGGGTCGGCGTAGCGCGGCTCGACAACCAGCACATTGGCCAGGTTGCGCGAAGCCAGCAGCAGGTTGTCATCGACGACGTCGGAGATGACCAGCACGGAGTCCAGGCCCATGGCCTTGAACTTGGCGGCCAGCAGCTTGGTCTTGGGGGCTTCGACAGAGATCGAATCCACCACGGCCAGACGGCCTTCGCGGGCCAGTTGCGACAGGATCGCGGCCATGCCGGCGCGGTACATCTTCTTGTTCAGCTTGTGCGAGAAATTCTCGTCAGGCATGTTCGGGAAAATGCGACCGCCGCCGCGCCACAGCGGCGACGAGGTCATGCCGGCGCGAGCGCGGCCGGTGCCCTTCTGGCGGAAAGGCTTCTTGGTCGAGTGATGGACCTGTTCACGGTCCTTCTGGGCGCGGGTGCCTTGGCGGGCGTTGGCCTGGAAGGCCACGACCACCTGGTGCACCAGGGCTTCGTTGTAGTCGCGAGCGAAGATGGTGTCAGGCGCTTCCACCTTGGCGGTGGCCTGACCCTGCTCGTTCAGGAGCTCGAGCTGCATCAGTTGGCTCCCTTCTTGACTTTGACCTTGACGGCCGGGCGAACGACGATGTGGCCGTTCTTGGAACCCGGGACCGCACCGCGGACCAGCAGCAGTTGACGAGCCTCGTCAACGCGCACGATGTCCAGGTTCTGGGTGGTGACGGTTTCGTCGCCCATGTGACCGGTCATCTTCTTGCCCGGGAACACGCGGCCCGGGTCCTGCGCCATCGAGATCGAGCCCGGCACGTTGTGCGAACGGCTGTTGCCGTGCGACGCGCGCTGCGAGCTGAAGTTGTGGCGCTTGATGGTGCCTGCAAAGCCCTTGCCGATTGACGTGCCCTGCACGTCGACCAGCTGGCCAGCGGCGAACAAGGTCACCGGGACGGCGGCACCAGCTTGGTACTGGGCTGCGACGTCGGCTTCGACGCGGAATTCCTTGAGGATTTCACCGGCTTCAACACCCGCCTTGGCGAGGTGGCCGGCTTCGGGCTTGGTGACGCGCGATGCCTTGCGCGTACCGAATGCCACTTGAACGGCACTGTAGCCGTCGATCTCTAGGGTCTTGACCTGGGTCACGCGGTTGTTGGACACATCCAGCACCGTCACAGGGATGGCATCGCCATCGTCCGTGAAGATGCGCATCATGCCCACCTTGCGGCCCAGCAAACCGAGACGGTTGCTCAGACTCATGTTTTTTCTCCAGCCGCGTCGGCCAAAACTTGCGTTCAGGCCTCGGAAGCTATTGCGAACACCCAACATCGATTGGCCGGGCTGACTTTGCAATGCCGCAGAACGACAGTGCGCGAACCCCCAAGCACGCATACGCGAGCCCAGGAAAGCTGGCGAGTATAGCCCGCCGCATGGACTCGATGCAAGCATCAGCATACGAGGCCCAAAAGACATGGCCCCGCTCCTGTCGACACAGGGCGGGGCCATGGATTCGCGAGCTCGAAGGCTCGGCGAATTACTGCAGCTTGATTTCGACGTCGACGCCGGCTGGCAGGTCGAGCTTCATCAGCGCGTCGACCGTCTTGTCGGTCGGATCAACGATGTCCATCAGACGCTGGTGAGTGCGGATCTCGAACTGGTCGCGGCTCGTCTTGTTGACGTGCGGCGAACGCAGGATGTCGAAACGCTCCATGCGCGTCGGCAGGGGCACGGGACCCTTGACGATGGCGCCGGTGCGCTTGGCGGTCTCGACGATCTCGAGCGCCGACTGATCGATCAGCTTGTAGTCGAACGCCTTCAGGCGGATGCGGATCTTTTGCTTTTGCATGACGGTTCCTTAAAGAGCGGGGGCGCATCGGGCGGCAGCCGCCCGATGCACGGTCACGCAGTGATTACGCGAGGATCGTGGCGACGACGCCCGAGCCGACGGTGCGGCCGCCTTCACGGATGGCGAAGCGCAGGCCCGTCTCCATGGCGATGGGCGCGATCAGCTTGACCGTGATGCCGACGTTGTCGCCGGGCATGACCATTTCCTTGTCCTTGGGCAGCTCCACGGCACCGGTCACGTCCGTCGTGCGGAAGTAGAACTGGGGACGGTAGTTGTTGAAGAACGGCGTGTGGCGGCCGCCCTCTTCCTTGCTGAGAACGTAGATCTCAGCCGTGAAGTGGGTGTGCGGCTTGATCGAGCCGGGCTTGGCCAGCACTTGGCCGCGCTCGACGTCTTCACGCTTGGTGCCACGCAGCAGGATGCCGACGTTGTCGCCTGCCTGACCCTGGTCGAGCAGCTTGCGGAACATTTCGACGCCGGTGACGGTGGTCTTCTGGACTTCGCGGATGCCGACGATTTCGATTTCCTCGCCGACCTTGATGATGCCGCGCTCGACGCGACCGGTCACGACGGTGCCGCGGCCGGAGATCGAGAAGACGTCCTCAACCGGCAGCAGGAAGGCGCCGTCGATGGCACGGTCCGGCTGGGGGATGTAGGTGTCCAGCGCGTCGGCCAGGCGCATGATGGCTTGCTCGCCCAGATCGCCCGTGTCGCCTTCGAGGGCCAGCTTGGCCGAACCCTTGATGATGGGGGTGTCGTCGCCGGGGAAGTCGTACTTGGACAGCAGCTCGCGCACTTCCATTTCGACCAGCTCGAGCAGCTCGGCGTCGTCGACCATGTCGCACTTGTTCAGGAAGACGATGATGAACTTCACGCCAACCTGGCGGGCCAGCAGGATGTGTTCGCGGGTCTGGGGCATCGGGCCGTCAGCGGCCGAGCACACCAGGATGGCGCCGTCCATCTGGGCGGCACCGGTGATCATGTTCTTGACATAGTCGGCGTGGCCGGGGCAGTCAACGTGCGCGTAGTGGCGGTTGGCCGTCTCGTACTCGACGTGGGCGGTGTTGATCGTGATGCCGCGGGCCTTTTCTTCCGGCGCCGCGTCGATCTGGTCGTAGGCCTTGGCCTCGCCGCCGAACTTCTTGGACAGCACGGTCGCGATCGCTGCCGTCAGCGTCGTCTTGCCGTGGTCGACGTGACCAATCGTGCCCACGTTCACGTGGGGCTTGGTACGTTCAAACTTGCCTTTTGCCATTTCAAATCTCCAAAAAGAGCGTCTCGTCAGTCTGTTGGTTTAGCGTTTCCACAGCGCCCGTGATTCCCGCCGACTGGCCGAACGGGCGGAGCGCTGCGAAGACGATTCTTCTCAGGCGCGGATCAAGCCTTGCCGCGCGCCGTGATGATGGCGTCAGCAACGTTCTTGGGCGCCTCGGAGTAGTGCTTGAACTCCATCGTGTACGTGGCGCGGCCTTGCGTGGCCGAACGCAGCGACGTCGAGTAGCCGAACATCTCGCTCAGCGGCACTTCGGCCTTGATGACCTTGCCACCACCGACCATGTCGTCCATGCCCTGCACCATACCGCGACGGCTGGACAGGTCGCCCATGACCGTACCGGCGTAGTCTTCCGGCGTCTCGACTTCCACGGCCATCATCGGCTCAAGGATGACCGGGCTGGCGCGGCGGCAGGCTTCCTTGAAACCCATCGAAGCAGCCATCTTGAACGCGTTTTCGTTCGAGTCCACATCGTGGTAGGAACCGAAAGTCAGCGTGACCTTGACGTCCACGACCGGATAGCCGGCCAGCACGCCATTCGGCAGCGTGTCGACAACGCCCTTCTCGACCGCCGGGATGTACTCGCGCGGGACCACACCGCCCTTGATGGCATCGACGAACTCGAAGCCCTTGCCGGGCTCCTGCGGCTCGACGGTCAGCACCACATGGCCGTACTGGCCCTTGCCGCCGGACTGGCGAACGAACTTGCCTTCGACGTCGGTGGCAGTCTTGCGAATGGTTTCGCGGTAGGCCACTTGCGGCTTGCCGACGTTGGCTTCCACGCCGAACTCACGCTTCATGCGGTCGACAATGATTTCGAGGTGCAGCTCGCCCATCCCGGAAATGATGGTCTGGCCCGACTCTTCATCGGTGCGCAGGCGGAAGGACGGATCTTCCTTGGCCAGGCGGCCCAGGGCGATACCCATCTTTTCCTGGTCGGCCTTGGTCTTGGGCTCGACCGCCTGGGAGATCACCGGCTCCGGGAAGACCATCTTCTCCAACGTGATGATGCTTTCCGGGTCGCACAGGGTTTCGCCCGTCGTGACGTCCTTCAAGCCCACGCAGGCAGCGATGTCGCCAGCCAGAATTTCCGAGATCTCCTCACGCTGGTTGGCGTGCATCTGCAGAATCCGGCCGATGCGCTCCTTCTTGCCGCGGATCGGATTGAAGACCGAGTCGCCCGACTTGAGCACGCCCGAGTAGACGCGCACGAAGGTCAGCTGGCCGACGTAGGGGTCGGTCATCAGCTTGAACGCCAATGCAGCGAACTTCTCGCTGTCGTCGGCCCTGCGCACGACTTCCTTTTCGTCTTCGTCCGTGCCGGGAACCGGCGGCACGTCGATCGGCGAAGGCATGAAGTCAATCACGCCGTCCAGCATGCGCTGGACGCCCTTGTTCTTGAAGGCGGTGCCGCAGAACATCGGCTGGATTTCAGCAGCGATGGTGCGCTTGCGGATGGCCGTGATGACTTCCTCTTCGGTCAGGTCGCCTGACTCAAGGTACTTGTTCATCAGCTCTTCGCTGGACTCAGCGGCGGCCTCGATGAGGTTTTCGCGCCATTTGACGGCCTCGGCCTGCAGTTCCGCCGGGATTTCTTCGTAGCTGAACTTCATGCCCTGCGAGGCCTCGTCCCAGATGATCGCCTTCATCTTGATGAGGTCGATCACGCCGGTGAAGTTTTCTTCAGCGCCGATGGGAATCACGACGGGCACGGGGTTGGCCTTCAGGCGCAGCTTCATCTGGTCGTAGACCTTGAAGAAGTTCGCGCCGGTGCGGTCCATCTTGTTGACAAACGCGAGGCGGGGCACCTTGTACTTGTTGGCCTGGCGCCAGACGGTTTCCGATTGGGGCTGCACGCCACCCACGGCGCAATAGACCATGCAGGCACCGTCCAGGACGCGCATCGAGCGCTCGACTTCAATCGTGAAGTCGACGTGTCCCGGGGTGTCGATGATGTTGATGCGGTGCTCGGGACGAGCCAGGTCCATGCCCTTCCAGAAGCAGGTCGTGGCAGCGGACGTGATCGTGATGCCACGCTCTTGCTCCTGCTCCATCCAGTCCATCGTGGCGGCGCCGTCATGCACCTCACCGATCTTGTGGTTCACACCGGTGTAGTAGAGGATGCGTTCGGTCGTGGTGGTCTTGCCGGCATCGATGTGCGCAGAGATACCGATATTGCGGTAGCGCTCGATGGGGGTTTTGCGGGCCATGGTTTGCTCCAGAAGACATGAGCCGCCAGCGGGTTGGTAGAAACCCGAGGCGGCCGAAAGGCAGTGAGTTTAGAAGCGGAAGTGCGAGAAAGCCTTGTTGGCTTCAGCCATGCGGTGAACTTCGTCGCGCTTCTTCATCGCGCCGCCGCGGCCTTCAGCGGCCTCCAGCAGTTCATTGGCAAGGCGCTGGGCCATCGACTTCTCACCGCGCTTGCGGGCGGATTCCTTCAGCCAGCGCATGGCGAGGGCCATCCGGCGGACGGGGCGAACTTCCACGGGAACTTGGTAGTTCGCACCGCCGACACGACGGGACTTCACTTCGACCATGGGCTTCACGTTGTTCAGGGCGACCATGAACACTTCCAGCGGGTCCTTGCCGATCTTCTTTTCGACCTGCTCCAGGGCACCGTAGATGATGCGCTCGGCGACGGCCTTCTTGCCCGATTCCATGATGACGTTCATGAACTTGGACAGATCGACGGAACCGAACTTGGGGTCCGGCAGGATTTCGCGCTTGGGTACTTCGCGACGACGTGGCATGGCACTCTTCCTTTTGCTTCAGTTGGAGACGGCTTTGTTGGCCTGGCTCCGCTGGACAACCACCGACATCTGGGGTCATCCACTTACTCGGCTGCTGAGACATTCAGCGAACCGCAACAACGTCGGTTCAGTCGATGGCGACTGAGCCGAGTAAACGATTTACTTCTTCGGACGCTTTGCGCCGTACTTGGAACGCGACTGCTTGCGATCCTTGACGCCTTGCAGGTCAAGCGAACCACGGACGATGTGGTAGCGCACGCCAGGCAAGTCCTTCACACGGCCGCCGCGAACCAGCACGACACTGTGTTCTTGCAGGTTGTGGCCTTCGCCGCCGATGTAGGAGATGACTTCGAAGCCGTTGGTCAGGCGCACCTTGGCGACCTTACGCAGCGCGGAGTTCGGCTTCTTCGGCGTGGTGGTATAGACGCGGGTGCAGACACCGCGGCGCTGCGGGCAGTTCTGCATCGCAGGCGACTTGGACTTGGTGACCTCGGCCTCTCGACCGTGGCGCACCAGTTGATTGATGGTTGGCATAAACGACTTGTTCCCGTTTGAAGTCTGTGAGCCCCGCTTGAATTTGGAACGCGCAGCGACGCGCCACCCAAAAGGCGGAGAGCCGAGGATTGTAGACCGCCAAGGTTCCATGCACAAGCGCGGCGGTTAAGCTCATCCAATGGACACCCTTTCCTCGCCCGCTTGCCTTGTCGATGACGCGGACGGCGTTCGGCCCGCGATCGTCATTGACACCCAGGTTGTGATGGATTGGCTGGTGTTCCGAGATGCCCGCGTGCAGGCACTGGCTGCGGCCCTCACTTCCGGCGCGGTCCGCTGGGTGGTGGCAACGGCGATGCGTGACGAAATACGGCATGTGCTGAACCGCGGCGTGGCCGCGAGCTATTCGCCGGACCTTGCCTTCATCGAGGCGCAGTTCGACGCGCACGCTCTGCATGTCGACCATGCCGAGCCACAGCCACTGGCGGGCCGGCTTGTCTGCCGCGACCCGGACGACCAGAAGTTCATCGATCTCGCGCTGGCTTGCAACGCCCGCTGGTTGATCTCCCGCGACAAAGCGGTGCTCGCATTGGCGAAGCGGGCCAAGTTGCGGGGCTTGCTCATACAGAAGCCCGAGCTCTGGACGCCGGACTGACAAAGAAAAGCCGCCCGCGGCCTGAACCGGGGCGGCTTGCGGAGCGGGGCCCCGTGGTTTAGTCAGCCGAGTGGTCGCCAGCGTCCACGCCAGCCATCTGTGCAGCGGCCAATTCCTCGGCCTCCTGCAAGGCAATGGCACGGCGCTCGGCGTCGTCCATGGCTTCCTTGGCGCGGCGCGCCTCGTGGAAGGCCATGCCGGTACCTGCCGGGATCAGGCGACCAACGATGACGTTTTCCTTCAGCCCACGCAGCTCGTCGCGCTTGCCCATGATGGCAGCCTCGGTGAGCACGCGGGTCGTTTCCTGGAAGGACGCCGCCGAGATGAAGGAGTCCGTCGACAGCGAGGCCTTGGTGATGCCCAGCAGCACATCCGCGTGAGTGGCAATCATCTTGCCTTCCTTGCGCATGCGGTCGTTGGTGTCCAGCAGCTCCGAGCGCTCCACCTGCTCGTTGAGGATGTAGGTCGTGTCGCCCGGGTTGGTGATCATCACGCGGCGCAGCATCTGGCGAACGATCACCTCGATGTGCTTGTCGTTGATCTTCACGCCCTGCAGACGATAGACGTCCTGCACCTCGTCGACGATGTAGCGCGCCAGTTCCTCGATGCCCAGCAGGCGCAGGATGTCCTGCGGGTCTGCTGCGCCGTCGACGATCAGTTCGCCGCGGTTCACCACCTGGCCTTCGTGCACCAGGATGTTCTTTTCCTTGGGCACGAGTTCCTCGTGGGCCTTGCCGTCCGGATCGGTGATCTGCAGGCGGATCTTGCCCTTGGTCTCCTTGCCGAATGACACGGTACCGGTCTGCTCGGCGAGGACGCCAACGTCCTTCGGGCTCCGCGCTTCGAACAACTCGGCCACACGCGGCAGACCGCCGGTGATGTCGCGGGTCTTCTGGCCTTCGACCGGGATGCGGGCGAGGACTTCACCGGGCAGCAGTTCCTGGCCGTCGCGGATCTGGATCAGCGAGCCGACCTGGAAGCCGATGGCCACCGAGTGGTCGGTACCGGGGATCTTGACCTCGTGGCCGCCGGCGTCCAGCAGCTTGACCTGCGGACGCACGACCTTGGCGGCGCCGCGGCGCTTGGGGTCGATGACGACCAGGGTCGACAGACCGGTCACCTCGTCCACCTGCTTGGCGACGGTCACGCCTTCCTCGACATTCTCGAACTTCGCCTTGCCGGCGAACTCCGTGATGATCGGGCGGGTCAGCGGGTCCCAGTTGGCGAGCACGATGCCGGCCTTGATGGGCTGGCTGGCCTTGATATTCAGGATCGCGCCGTAAGGCACCTTGTGGCGCTCACGCTCGCGGCCATGTGGGTCGGAGATGACGATCTCGCCGGAGCGAGAGATCACCACCAACTCGCCCTTGCCGTTGGTGACATAGCGCATCGTGGCGTTGAAGCCGACGATGCCGTCCGACTTGGCTTCGACGCTGGAGGCGACTGCCGCACGCGATGCCGCACCACCGATGTGGAAGGTCCGCATCGTCAGCTGCGTGCCCGGTTCGCCGATGGACTGCGCAGCGATGACGCCGACCGCCTCACCGACGTTGACCAGCCCGCCGCGGCCGAGGTCACGGCCATAGCACTTGGCGCAAAGGCCGAAGCGCGTGGCGCAGGTCAGCGGTGTGCGGACCTTGATCTCGTCGACACCAGCGGCTTCGAGCACGTCGAGCGTGTCCTCGTCCAGCATGTGGCTGGCGCCCAGCAGCGAAGCCTGGGTCTCGGGGTGGACGACATCGATGGCGGTGACGCGGCCGAGGACGCGGTCACGCAGCGACTCGATGACTTCACCGCCTTCGACCAGCGCACGCATTGCCATGCCGTTGTCGGTGCCGCAGTCGTCCTCGATGACCACCAGATCCTGGGTCACGTCGACCAGGCGACGCGTCAGGTAGCCGGAGTTCGCGGTCTTCAACGCCGTGTCCGCCAGGCCCTTGCGGGCGCCGTGGGTGGAGATGAAGTACTGCAACACGTTCAGACCTTCACGGAAGTTCGCCGTGATGGGGGTCTCGATGATGCTGCCGTCAGGCTTGGCCATCAGGCCGCGCATGCCGGCCAGCTGGCGAATCTGGGCCGCGCTACCGCGCGCCCCGGAGTCGGCCATCATGTAGATCGAGTTGAAAGACTCCTGCGCCACTTCCTTGCCGTGGCGGTCAGTCGTCTTCTCGACCTTGAGGTGGTCCATCATCTTCTTGCCGATCTCGTCGCCGGCCTTGCCCCAGATGTCGACGACCTTGTTGTAGCGCTCACCGGCCGTCACGAGACCCGAGACGTACTGCTGCTCGATCTCCTTGACTTCCTTCTCCGCGCGATCGATGACCGTGTACTTTTCCTTGGGCACCAGCATGTCGTCGATGGCGATCGAGATGCCGGCACGCGTGGCGAGCTTGAAGCCGCTTTGCAGCAGCTTGTCGGCCAGCACGACGGTTTCCTTCAGGCCGCACTTGCGGAAGGAGGTGTTGATCAGCTTGCTGATCTCCTTCTTCTTGAGCGCCTTGTTGATGTTGCTGAAGGGCAGGCCCTTGGGCAGGATTTCCGACAGCAGGGCGCGGCCGACGGTGGTGTCCGTCAGCTTGGTCTCAGAAACCCATTCGCCGGAGTCCTTGTCCTTGGTCCACTCGACCAGACGCACGCTGATCTTGGCGGTGATCTCGACGGCGCCGTTCTCCAGCGCACGGATCATCTCGGGAATGTCCGAGAAGATCATGCCCTCGCCCTTGCCGTTGGTGCGCTCGCGGGTTGCGTAGTACAGACCCAGCACCACGTCTTGCGACGGCACGATCGATGGTTCGCCGGAAGCCGGGAACAGCACGTTGTTGGAGGCCAGCATCAGCGTGCGGGCTTCCATCTGCGCTTCAATCGACAGCGGCACGTGGACGGCCATCTGGTCGCCGTCGAAGTCGGCGTTGAAGGCCGAGCAGACGAGCGGGTGCAGCTGGATGGCCTTGCCTTCGATCAGCACGGGCTCGAACGCCTGGATGCCCAGGCGGTGCAGCGTCGGGGCGCGGTTCAGCAGGACCGGGTGCTCCTTGATGACTTCTTCAAGGATGTCCCAGACCACCGGCGTGCCGGATTCCACTTCCTTCTTCGCCGCCTTGATCGTCGTCGCGATGCCCATGGCTTCGAGACGGCTGAAGATGAAGGGCTTGAAGAGTTCAAGCGCCATCAGCTTCGGCAGACCGCACTGGTGCAGCTTGAGCGTCGGGCCGACCACGATGACCGAACGGCCCGAGTAGTCGACGCGCTTGCCCAGCAAGTTCTGGCGGAAACGGCCGCTCTTGCCCTTGATCATGTCGGCCAGCGACTTCAGCGCTCGCTTGTTCGCGCCGGTCATCGCCTTGCCGCGGCGACCGTTGTCCAGCAGCGAGTCAACGGCTTCCTGCAGCATGCGCTTTTCGTTGCGCACGATGTTTTCAGGCGGCTTCAGCTCGAGCAGGCGGGCCAGGCGGTTGTTGCGGTTGATGACGCGACGGTAGAGGTCGTTCAGGTCGGAGGTCGCGAAGCGGCCGCCATCCAGCGGCACCAGCGGACGCAGGTCCGGCGGCAGCACGGGCAGCACGTCCAGCACCATCCAGTTCGGCTTGATGCCGGACTTCTTGAAGGCCTCCATGACCTTCAGGCGCTTGGAGTTCTTCTTGACCTTGAGCTCCGAGCCGGTCATGTCGTTGCGCAGGCGATCGATCTCGACGTCGAGATCCATTTCCTGCAGCAGGTTCTTGATGCCCTCTGCGCCCATCAGCGCGATGAACTCGTCACCGAATTCGATGCGCTTCGCGTCGTAGTCGTCCTCGGTCATGATCGAGAACTTCTTCAGCGGCGTCATGCCCGGGTCGACGACCACGTACGCTTCGAAGTACAGCACGCGCTCGATGTCGCGCAGCGTCATGTCGAGCACCAGGCCCAGACGCGACGGCAGAGACTTCAGGAACCAGATGTGGGCGCAGGGCGCTGCCAGGTCAATGTGCCCCATACGGTCACGGCGGACCTTGGTCTGCGTGACTTCAACGCCGCACTTCTCGCAGATCACGCCACGGTGCTTGAGGCGCTTGTACTTGCCGCACAGGCACTCGTAGTCCTTGATCGGGCCAAAGATCTTGGCGCAGAACAGGCCGTCGCGCTCGGGCTTGAAGGTGCGGTAGTTGATGGTCTCGGGCTTCTTCACCTCGCCGAACGACCAGCTGCGGATCTTCTCCGGCGACGCCAGGCCGATCTGGATGGCATCGAAATGCTCATCGGGGGTGAATTGCTTGAAAAGGTCGAGTAGTCCCTTCATGCATCTGCTCCTTAGTTCTTCACGAGTTCAATGTCGATGCCAAGGGAACGGATTTCCTTGACCAGGACGTTGAACGATTCCGGCATGCCGGCTTCGATGGCGTGTTCGCCCTTGACGATGGACTCGTACACCTTGGTGCGGCCGTTCACGTCGTCGGACTTGACCGTCAGCATTTCCTGCAGGATGTAGGAGGCGCCATAGGCTTCCAGCGCCCAGACTTCCATTTCGCCGAAACGCTGGCCGCCGAACTGCGCCTTGCCGCCCAGCGGTTGCTGCGTGACGAGGGAGTACGGGCCGGTCGAACGGGCGTGCATCTTGTCGTCCACCAAGTGGTGGAGCTTCAGCACGTGCATGTAGCCGACGGTGACCGGGCGCTCGAACTGCTCGCCGGTGCGGCCGTCGCACAGCCAGGCCTGGGTGCGCGTCTCGGTCAGGCCCTTCTTGGCGGCGATGTCGTCCGGGTAGGCCAGCTTGAGCATGCCGCGGATTTCTTCCTCCTTGGCACCGTCGAAGACCGGCGTCGCGAAGGGCACGCCCTTGGCGAGGTTCGCGGCCATCTCCAGCACTTCGTCGTCCGTCAGGTCTTCGATGCGCTCGGTCTTGCCGCCGCTCTGGTTGTAGAGCTGGTCGAACAGCTTGCGCAGTTCGGCCACCTTGGTGTGCTGCTGCAGCATGTCGCCGATGCGCTGGCCGATGCCCTTGCCGGCCCAGCCCAGGTGCACTTCCAGCACCTGGCCCACGTTCATCCGCGAGGGGACGCCCAGGGGGTTCAACACGATGTCGGCAGGCGTGCCGTCGGCCATGTAGGGCATGTCTTCGATCGGCGTGACCTTGGACACGACGCCCTTGTTGCCGTGACGGCCGGCCATCTTGTCGCCCGGCTGCAGGCGGCGCTTGACGGCCAGGTAGACCTTGACCATCTTCAACACGCCGGCGGGCAGCTCGTCGCCCTGCGTCAGCTTCTTGCGCTTTTCTTCAAAAGCCAGGTCGAAGCTGTGGCGGGTCTGGTCGAGCGAGTTCTTGATCGACTCCAGCTGGTTGGCGACGTCCTCCTCGGCCGGACGGATGTCGAACCAGTGGAACTTCTCGACCGACGCCAGGTAGTCCTTGTCGATGGCCGTGCCCTTGGCAATCTTCTGCGGGCCGCCGTTGGCGAGCTTGCCGACCAGCAGCTTCTCGATACGGTCGAAGGCGTCGCTCTCGACGATGCGCAGCTGGTCGTTCAGGTCCAGGCGATAGCGCTTGAGCTCGTCGTCGATGATCTGCTGGGCGCGCTTGTCGCGCTGGATGCCTTCACGGGTGAAGACCTGCACGTCGATGACCGTGCCCTGCGTGCCCTGGTCGACGCGCAGCGACGTGTCCTTCACGTCCGAAGCCTTCTCGCCGAAGATGGCGCGCAGCAGCTTCTCTTCCGGCGTCAGCGTGGTCTCGCCCTTGGGCGTGACCTTGCCGACCAGCACGTCGCCCGGGTTCACCTCGGCACCGACGTAGACGATGCCCGACTCGTCCAGGCGGCCGAGTTGCTGCTCCGACAGGTTCGGGATGTCGCGGGTGATTTCCTCGGCGCCCAGCTTGGTGTCACGCGCGTTGACGACCAGCTCCTCGATGTGGATCGAGGTGTAGCGGTCTTCGGCGATGACGCGTTCGCTGATGAGGATCGAGTCCTCGAAGTTGTAGCCGTTCCAGGGCATGAACGCGACCAGCATGTTCTGGCCCAGGGCCAGCTCGCCGATGTCCGTGGACGCGCCGTCGGCAATGATGTCCTCGGCCGCCACCTTGTCGCCGCGCTTGACGATGGGACGCTGGTGGATGTTGGTGTTCTGGTTGGAACGCTGGTACTTGATCAGGTTGTAGATGTCGACACCGACTTCACCGGCCACCGTCTCGTTGTCGTTCACACGAATGACGATGCGGTTGGTGTCGACATAGTCCACCACGCCACCGCGGCGAGCCGCGACCACCGTGCCCGAGTCCTTGGCCGCCACGCGCTCGACGCCCGTGCCGACAAAAGCCTTCTCGGGGCGCAGCACAGGCACGGCCTGACGCTGCATGTTGGCGCCCATCAGCGCGCGGTTCGCGTCGTCGTGCTCCAGGAAGGGCACGAGCGAGGCCGCGACCGACACGATCTGCGTCGGCGCCACGTCCATGTACTGGATCCGTTCCGGCTGCGTCAGCACGGACTCACCATTCTCACGGGCCGAGACCAGCTCGTCGGTCAGTTCGCCGGTCGTGTTCAGCGTCGCGTTGGCCTGGGCGATGACGTACTTGCCTTCCTCGATGGCCGACAGATAGTCGATCTGGTCGGTCACCTTGCCGTCGACGACGCGGCGATAAGGCGTTTCCAGGAAGCCGTACTCGTTGAGCTGAGCGAACAGCGCCAGCGAGTTGATCAGGCCGATGTTCGGGCCTTCCGGCGTTTCGATCGGGCAGACGCGGCCGTAGTGGGTCGGATGCACGTCACGGACTTCGAAGCCAGCGCGCTCCCGCGTCAGACCGCCCGGGCCCAGTGCGGAAACACGACGCTTGTGCGTGATTTCCGACAGCGGGTTGGTCTGGTCCATGAACTGCGACAGCTGCGACGCACCGAAGAACTCCTTGAGCGCCGCGGAGATCGGCTTGGAGTTGATCAGGTCGTGCGGCATCAGGGCTTCGGTCTCGGCCTGGCCGAGGCGTTCCTTGACGGCCTTCTCGATGCGGGCGAGGCCCGAGCGGTACTGGTTTTCGGCCAGCTCGCCCACGCAGCGCACACGCCGGTTGCCCAGGTGGTCGATGTCGTCCACTTCGCCGCGGCCATTGCGCAGCTCGACGAGGATCTTGACGACGTCAAGGATGTCCTCGTTGGACAGGTTCATGTTGCCTTCGGGCGTGTCACGGCCGACACGCGCGTTGAACTTCATGCGGCCGACGCGGCTCAGGTCGTAGGTGTCGGTGCTGTAGAACAGGCGGTTGAACAGCGCTTCGACAGCGTCTTCCGTCGGCGGCTCGCCGGGGCGCATCATGCGGTAGATGGCGACACGGGCGGCCAGCTGCGTTTCGGTCTCGTCGGACGCCAGCGTCTGCGAGATGTAGGCGCCTTCGTCCAGCTCGTTCGTGAACAGGCACTGGATTTCCTTGACGCCGGCCTGGCGCAGCTTCTTCAGCAACGCGTCGGTCAGTTCGTCATTGGCCTTGGCGATGATCTCACCGGTATCGGCGTCGATCATGTTCTTGGCCAGCACGCGGCCGACCAGGAAGTCTTCCGGCACCGAGATGTGCTGCGTGCCGGACTGCTCCAGCTGCCGCGCATGGCGGGCCGTGATGCGCTTGTCCTTCTCGACGATGACGGCACCCGACTTGTCGACGATGTCGAAACGGGCGACTTCACCCTTCAGACGGTCAGCGACGAACTCCAACTGCGCGCCGACGTCCATCAGGCGGAAGTTGTCGAACACGAAGAAGTGGGCAAGGATCTGTTCCGGCTTCAGGCCGATGGCCTTGAGCAGGATGGTGACCGGCATCTTGCGGCGGCGGTCGACGCGGAAGTACAGGATGTCCTTCGGGTCGAACTCGAAGTCCAGCCAGGAACCGCGGTAGGGGATGATGCGGGCGCTGAACAGCAGCTTGCCCGAACTGTGGGTCTTGCCTTTGTCATGCTCGAAGAACACGCCCGGCGAACGGTGCAGCTGCGACACGATGACGCGCTCGGTACCGTTGACGATGAAGCTGCCGTAGTCGGTCATCAAGGGCACTTCGCCCATGTAGACCTCTTGCTCCTTGATCTCCTTGACGGTCTTCGCCTGGGGCGACTCACGGTCATAGATGATCATTTGCAGGCGCGCACGCACGGCGGCCGCATAAGTCAAGCCACGCTGTTGGCACTCACGGGTGTCGAACGGCGGCTTGGCGATGTTGAATTCGAGGAACTTCATCTCGACGAAACCGTTGTGCGAAACAATCGGGAACGCCGAGAGAAAAGCCGCCTGCAGCCCTTCGGGCTTGCGCTTGGGCGGCGGCACGTCCTTCTGCAGGAAGGCAACGTAACTGTCCTTCTGCATCGTCAGCAGGTAGGGAACGTTGAGAACGCTCTCGCGCTTGCCGAAGCTCTTGCGAATCCGCTTGCGCTCGGTATAGCTGTAGGGGGTTGCTTGCGCCATAAACACTCCGTGTCGAGCCCACCCCTGGCCGTGGGGCGAGCCGCGTCGGCGACTGGCTGGCTCAATCGCCCAGAACGGGCGTTTGATGAGCTTGGTGGTTGGCCACTACCAACCGCTGGCGGACAACCCCGACATTGCATCGGAGTCCGACCAAACTGGTTCTCTGCAGTCGGATCAAAGAACACTTGAAAGAACTGCGCATCATACTGCGCCCTGTGCTTTCAGCTGTTCTCAAGCAGGATTAACCCGCAAAGACGAAAAAGGGGAAGCCGAACGGCAACCCCTTTTTTTGAATCCGGCAAACCGGATTCGGCGGGGGAGCGGCGTCGCGAGCCGGTCGAGGTCGGGTCTGAGACGCGGAACCGCACTGGCGTGCGGTGAGCATCGAAGGCCCGAGATCGGCCGGCGTAGTAGCCGAGCCCCCGTCGAATTACTTGAGCTCGGCCTTCGCGCCGGCTTCGACCAGCTTCTTCAAAGCGGCTTCGGCGTCGGCCTTGGCAATGGCTTCCTTGACGGGCTTCGGAGCGCCGTCGACCAGGTCCTTGGCTTCCTTCAGGCCCAGGCCGGTGATTTCGCGAACGGCCTTGATGACGGAAACCTTGTTGGCGCCGGCTTCGAGCAGCACGACGTTGAACTCGGTCTTCTCTTCAACAGCTGCAGCAGCACCGCCGCCAGCGCCGCCAGCGGCAGGGGCAGCCATCGAAGCGGCGGACACGCCAAACTTCTCTTCGATTGCCTTGACCAGGTCGTTCAGTTCCAGAACGGTCATGCTGTCCAGCGAGGCCAGGAAAGCGTCTTTATCGAATGCCATGATGAATTTCCTTAAAACAGATTTGATTGCGCGCGACTTGCGTCAGCCGCGCGGTTCGTCGATCAGGCCGCAGCCGGAGCTTCTTCGGCAGCAGCTTCCGGGGAAACGGCGCCTTCGCCACGCTTCGCAGCCAACGCTGCCAGCACGGCCGCAGTGCGTTGCACCGGGGACATCAGCAGGCCAGCGATTTGCGACAGCAGCACTTCCTTGCTCGGGACCGAGGCCAGCGCTTTCACGCCGGCGACGTCCAGAGCCTTGCCGCCGTAGGCGCCGCCCTTGATGACGAGCTTGTCGTTGGTCTTGGCAAAGTCAGCGATGACTTTGGCAGCCGCGACAGCGTCTTCCGAAAAGCTGTAGATCAGCGGACCGACCATGCTCTCCGAGGCCGCCTCGAACGGGGTGCCGGCAACAGCGCGACGGGCCAGGGTGTTCTTCAGCACGTGAAGATAGACACCCTTGGACCGCGCGTCGATGCGCAGCTTGTTCAAGGCTTCCACGGTGAGGCCACGGTACTCGGCCAACGCCAGCGTCTGCGACTTGGCAGCTTGCGCTGCGACGTCGGAGACAACAGCGGCCTTCTCGTTGCGATTGAGACTCAAGGTCTACTCCTCACATTTGCCCTCCCGGCCTTGCGGCCGGGTGAGCGCCAGGGAATTAGCGACCATCTGTCAGGAAACCCACTCCGATGACCGGAATGGCAAACCCTTCAGCGGGACCGCCATCTGCGTTGGTTCTCGTCCCAATTGCTTGAGAACAGAGATTTAAGGGGTCTCCACCAACGGTCTTGGATGACGCGCCGCGCCGGCGAACCGGAACGACGCCCCACCAATCTTGTTGCCCGGGGCCAGACTCGCCCCGTGCAGATTCAGTTCCCCAGGCCATCAAGGCCTGGCTGCAGCTCAGGCCGCGTTGGCCTGTGCGTTGATCGACGCGATGTCGACACGGGCGCCGACGCCCATCGTCGACGAGACGGCGACCTTGCGCAGGTAGATGCCCTTGCTCGACGCCGGCTTGCTCTTGTTCAGAGCTTCGATCAGCGCGCGCAGATTGCCTTCGAGCTTGTCGGTGTCGAACGAGCGACGGCCGAGGGTGCCGTGGATGATGCCGGCCTTGTCGACGCGGAACTGGACTTGGCCAGCCTTGGCGTTCTTGACAGCGGTGGCGACGTCCGGGGTCACGGTGCCGACCTTGGGGTTGGGCATCAAGCCGCGCGGGCCCAGGATCTGGCCCAGGGTACCGACGACACGCATCGTGTCCGGCGACGCGATGACCACGTCGAAGGGCATGTCGCCCGCCTTGACGCGCTCGGCCAGGTCTTCCATGCCGACGACATCGGCGCCAGCAGCGCGGGCTTCGTCAGCCTTGGCGCCCTGGGCGAACACGGCGACGCGCTTGGTCTTGCCGGTGCCGTTGGGCATCACGACCGCACCGCGAACGACTTGGTCCGACTTCTTGGCGTCGATGCCGAGTTGTACGGCGACGTCGATGGACTCATCGAACTTGGCGGAAGCCAGGCCCTTGACGAGGTCCAGAGCTTCGGTCAGGCCGTACAGCTTGGTCGACTCGACCTTGCCAGCCAGCGCCTTTTGCTTCTTGGTGAGCTTGGCCATGTTCAAACCCCTTCCACGATGATGCCCATCGAGCGGGCGGAGCCGGCGATGGTCTTGACTGCGGCGTCCATGCTGGCGGCCGTCAGGTCCTTGGTCTTGATCGTTGCGATCTCTTCCAGCTGGGCGCGGGTCAGCTTGCCGACCTTGTCCAGATGCGGGCGCTGCGAGCCCTTCTCGATCTTCGCGGCCTTCTTGATCAGCACGGTCGCCGGGGGCGACTTGATGACGAAGGTGAAGCTCTTGTCTGCGAACGCGGTGATGACCACCGGCAGCTTCATGCCCGGCTCGAAGCCGGCGCCCGAAGTCTGCGCGTTGAACGCCTTGCCGAATTCCATGATGTTCAGGCCACGCTGACCCAGCGCGGGACCCACCGGCGGCGAGGGGTTAGCCTTGCCCGCCGCGACTTGCAGCTTGATGAAGCCGACAATTTTCTTGGCCATGTTTTCTCCAATCCAGTGACCGGGCGGCCCCGCCTGATCACCTGAGTGCTAGCGCATCGGACTCGGACCGAAATCCTTACCTTTGCTCCTCTTGTCCGCCTCTCGTTGCAGACTGATCACGGGCCGACGTGAGGGACGCCGGCCAAACCCAGGATTCCAGCGCGTCAGACCTTTTGCCTTAGCCCTCCGGGCAGCGGCGAAAAGTGTGACGGCAAACCGTCACACTTTTTCGACCTGCGCGAAGTCCAGTTCGACCGGCGTTGCACGGCCAAAGATCGTGACGGACACCCGCACCTTGGACTTGTCGTAGTTGACCTCTTCGACCGAGCCGTTGAAGTCGGTGAAAGGGCCATCCTTGACGCGCACGACCTCGCCGACCGTCCACTCGACCTTGGGCCGGGGCTTCTCGACGCCTTCCTGCATCTGGTTGACGATCTTCATGACCTCGGCTTCCGAGATCGGGGCCGGGCGGTTCTTGGCGCCACCGACAAAGCCCGTCACCTTGGACGTGTGCTTGACCAGGTGCCAGGATTCGTCGTCCATCGACATCTCCACCAGCACATAGCCGGGGAAGAAGCGACGCTCGGTCACGGCCTTCTTGCCGTTCTTCAACTCGACGACTTCTTCGGTCGGCACCAGGATGCGCCCGAACTTGTCCTGCATGCCGGCGCGGTCGATGCGCTCGCGCAGGTTGCGCTCGACAGCCTTTTCCATACCCGAATAGGCATGGACGACATACCAGCGCTTGGGCAGGCCGGCCGGGGCTTCGGTCGTGACGACTTGTTCTTCAGACATTGGATTCCTTGCCTTCGCTTGCGTGCCGCTTTGGATCAGCGCTTCCAGCCCAGAATCAGGTCGTAGAGCACCCATTCCAGCGTCTTGTCGGTCGTCCACAGGAAAAGCGCCATGACGACAACAAAGGCGAATACATAGCCCGTCATCTGCCGCGCTTCCTTGTGGGACGGCCAGACCACCTTCTTGACCTCACGCGCCGAGTCGCGGCCATAGGCGATCAGCGCCTTGCCATGCTCGGACGTAAAGAATGCCGCCACACCGGCCGCCAGCAGCACCAGGAGCGAAGCCCACTGCACCAGCGCGCCTTGCTTGGACAGGCTGTAGTAGGCCACCAGCGCGCCGATCAACAGCAGCACCGCAACGGCCAGCTTGGCCTTATCGGCGCCGCTGGTCACGGTTTCGACTTGGGGAGGATTCGCCATCACTTCACTTTCACGCACCGCATTCAAGCGGCTATTCGGACACTGCCTTGGCCGTAGCCATCAGCAGCAAGGCCCGCTGAGATCGCTCTCGCGGGCCGATGCTTTGAGCCTTGACACCAACCGTCGTGATCAGCGACTGCTGGCAGGGGCAGAGGGTCTCGAACCCCCAACCTTCGGTTTTGGAGACCGACGCTCTGCCAATTGAGCTATGCCCCTGTGGCCTTAAAAACTTACGCGAGGATCGTGGCGACGACGCCCGAGCCGACGGTGCGGCCGCCTTCACGGATGGCGAAGCGCAGGCCCGTCTCCATGGCGATGGGCGCGATCAGCTTGACCGTGATGCCGACGT
>NZ_JBQVNP010000042.1:0-35053 GCF_052436255.1 Roseateles sp.
GCGCAGGCGCCGCGGGCCCGCAGCGCCGCCGAGGCCGAGAAGGCCAGGCGTCAGGCCGTCAACAAGGCAGAGGTGGAGGCGGCCAGGCGGCGCGAACGCGCCCAGGAGCGGGCGCTGCGCCAGCAGCAGCGCATGGTGGAGCACGAGGCCAAACAAAAGGACCGCAGCAAGCCGCTGGCCGCACCGCTGCCGCTGCCGCTGCCAGGCGCGTCCGCGGCGTCCAAGCCGAATTGATCAGTCGAGGTTCTCGACCTTGACGATGGCAATCGACAGGTTGTCGCCGCCGCCGCGCGCGCGCTGGCGCGCCTTGCTCACGAGCAGCTCGGCCGCTTCGCGCGGCGGCAGGCTGTGCAGCACGCTGCCCAGCTCCTGGGCGGTGAAGTAATGCCACAGACCGTCGCTGCAGCACATCAGCGTGTCGCCTACCTCCAGGCCCTCGAAACGTTCCGAGGTGGACGTCGGGTCCTGCACGGTGCCCAGGCAGGCGGTCAGCAGGTTGCTCTGCGGATGCGAGCTGGCCTCGGCTTCAGTCAGCTGCCCCTCGTCGACGAGGCGTTGCACGTAGGAATGGTCCATGGAGCGCTTCACCAGCCGTGCGCCACGGAACCAGTAGATGCGCGAGTCACCGGAGTGGATCCAGTGCACGCTGCGGTCAATGGTGATGACGAAACCGGCAATCGTGCTGTGCGGTTCCTCCTCGGCGGAGAGGGCTGTCAGCTTGATCATCAGATGTGCCTCTGACGTGATCTGGCTCAACAGCTCGGCGGGCAGTTCGTCTTCGGGCGAATAGCGCTCGAACAGCTGGCGTGCGGTCAGGATCACCTGGTCGGCGGCCTTGCGTCCACCGCTCTTGCCGCCCATGCCGTCGGCCACGATGCCCATCATGCAACCGGCGACGCGCGGGTGCGCGATGACGGCCACCTGGTCCTGCTGATAGGCCCGGTCCCCGCGATGGGTGCCGGTGGCGGCATTGAGTCGGAATCCGACGGCGGTGGGTGAGGGCATGCCGAAAACTATACTGGCCAGTGGGCTCTCGCCCTGATCGAAGCGCCTTCGTAAACCCTTGGATGGATGAACAACTTCACTCGTTGCCGCGGCGGCTCATCGAGTTGCGCATGGAGCATGCCGACCTCGACGCGATGATTGATCGCCTGGCAGGGCAGTCGCCGCCGGACGAGCTGGCGCTGCAGCGGCTCAAGAGGCGCCGCCTGGCGCTGCGCGACATGATCGTGCGGCTGGAAGCCAACACAGAGCCCGATGACAGAGCCTGATCTCGACGACTGGCTCGACGCCCTCGATCAGGCCACACCCGCCGCCCCGCCTGCCGCGGACGAACTCGAACAAGCCGTCAACGCCGCTTTCGACATGGACGGCCCCCTGGCGCGCCTGGACCCGGGCTACAGGCCGCGTGAGCAGCAGTTGCAGATGAGCCGTGCCGTCGCACGCGCCCTCAGCCGCCGCCAGGCGCTGGTCGTCGAGGCCGGCACGGGCGTCGGCAAGACCTTCGCCTATCTCGTGCCGGCCCTGCTCGCGGGCAGCCGCGCACTGATCAGCACGGCCACCAAGAGCCTGCAGGACCAGCTCTTCCTGCGCGACCTGCCGCGCCTGACCAAGGCACTGAACACGCCGGTGCGTCTGGCGCTGCTGAAGGGCCGCGCAAGCTATCTCTGCCTGCACCGCATGAAGGAGGCGCGCGTGTCCGGCGAGTTCCCGGACCGCCGCACGGCGCTGTCGCTGGCGCGCATCGAACGCTGGGCACTGGGCACGACGACGGGCGATTTCGCCGAGATCGACGGCCTGGACGAGCGCTCGCCCATCATCCCCATCGTCAGCAGCAGCCGCGAGAACTGCCTGGGCCAGGAGTGCCCGGATTGGAAGGCCTGCTTCGTCGTCAAGGCGCGGCGCGAGGCCATGGAGGCCGATGTCGTCGTCGTCAACCATCACCTCTTCTTTGCCGACGTGACCCTGCGCGACACCGGCGTGGCCGAGCTGCTGCCCAGCGTCGAGATCGCGATCTTTGATGAAGCCCACCAGCTCGCCGAGGCGGGCGTGCAATTCCTCGGCACGCTGCTGGGCACGGCGGCGTTGATCGACTTCTCTCGCGACGTGCTCGCCCAGGGCCTGACCCATGCGCGCGGCGTCAATGACTGGCAGGGCCTGCAGGCAGGCCTCGAGAAGTCAGCGCGAGAGTTGCGCCTGGCTGCCGCGGGGTCGCTGGCCACCGCCGGACGCGAACTCCGCGGCACACTCAAGCTCGGCTGGCGCGAGCGTGCCAGTCAGTCGGCCTTTGTCGCGGCGCTGGTCGGTGTCGAACAGGCCTGCGCTAACGCGCTGGAAGCGCTGACCGGGGTGCGCGATGCGGCTCCGGATTTCGCCCGCCTGTGCGAGCGCGCCCAGGAGCTGCGCGAGCTGGCCAGGCAGTTCGCCGCCGACCCTGACCCGGGCGACGTGCGCTGGATCGACATCAGCCCACATGCGGCCCGCCTGGTCGAATCCCCCCTCGACATCCGCGAGGCCATGCAGCAGCAGCTGGAAGGCGCGCCCAAAGCCTGGGTGTTCACCTCGGCGACGCTGGGTGACGACGAGGGCCTGACCTGGTTCACCGAACCGGCGGGTCTGACGGGCGCCGAGGTGCTGCGCGTGGGCAGCCCCTTCGACTACCCGGCCCATGCGCGGCTCTATGTGCCGCGGGGCTTTCCAAAGCCCAGCGAGCCCAGCCACCCGGCCAGTGTCGCCCTGCTGGCCTCGCGCTTCGCGCGTGCCCTGGGCGGACGCACCTTTGTACTGACGACGACACTGCGCAATCTGCAGATCGTGGCCGACGCACTGCGTGAACGCTTCGAGGAAGCCGGCGACGCCATTGCCGTGCTGCAACAAGGCGCTTTGCCCAAACGCGTGTTGCTGCAGCGCTTCCTCGACGACCCCGCAGCGGTGCTGATCGGCTCAGCGAGCTTCTGGGAAGGCATCGACGTGCCGGGCGACGCGCTGCAATGCGTGCTCATCGACAAGCTGCCCTTTCCGCCGCCCAACGACCCGCTCGTGGAGGCGCGCGTCCAGCGCCTGGAAGCGCAGGGCCGCAATGCGTTCTCGGAGTATTTCGTGGCCGAGGCGGCCATCGCGTTGAAGCAGGGCGCCGGCCGGCTGATCCGCACCGAGAGCGACCGCGGCCTGCTGGTGGTCTGCGACCCGCGCATGGCGGGCATGAACTACGGGCGTCGACTGCGTGCGGCGTTGCCGCCGATGACGCCGGTGGCCAACGAGGCCGAGGCTCTGGCTTGGCTGGAAGCGCTCAGCGCCTCGCGCGTCTGATCACCAGATCTGCCACCAGGCCTTGCGCTTGGCGGCATTGCCCGAGGCATAGATGCTGTTTGGGAAATTCTTGTCCAGCACGCGGCGGGCGTCGTCGCGCAACTGCGTCAGGCCGAGCTTGTCGTAGCTCTCGCTCATGATGAACAGACCCTCCTCGATACCGGGCGCGTACTGGAACTCCGCCACCGCCGCCTGCGCCCGGTTGGCCGCGGCCACGTAGGCCTTTCGGTTGAAGTAGTAGCGCGCGACGTGGATCTCGTAGGCCGCCAGCGTGTTGGTGATGAAGTTGATGCGCGTCGTGCCTTCGGCCGCGTACTTGGACTCGGGGAACTGCTCGACGAGCTGGCGGAAGGCCAGCAGGGCCTCGCGCGAGGCCTGCTGGTCGCGCTCGGACACGTCCTGGTTGGCCAGGCGGCCGAACAGGCCCAGGTCTTCGTTGAAGTTGACGATGCCCTTCATGTAGAGGGCGTAGTCCATGGCCGGGCTGGACGGGTTGAGCTTGATGAAGCGGTCCAGCGTCGAGATCGCCTGCGCGCGCTCGGCCGTGCGGTAGTAGGCCCAGGCCAGGTCCAGCGTCGCCTGCTGGCCCATCGTGGTGCCAGCGGCGCGCCCTTCGATGCGCTCGAGCGCCTTGATCGCGCGGTCGTAGCTGCCGGCGTTCAGGTCGTCCTTGGCCTCTGCATACAATTTGTCCAGCGCCGCCTGGGAGTTCGGGTCGTCCTTGGCCGTCGAGCCGCAGCCGCTCATGCCGAGCGCGAACGCCATCAGGACAGCGCCGGCGACGATACGGCCGGCCTTGAATTTCTCAACAAACATGTCTGAAGTCGACGGCGATGCTGCCGGCAGGTCACTAAGAAACAATGGACGCTGAGTATAGGGTGGGGGGTCAGGACGATTTCGAGCTGGAGGCCGAGGGGGGCGACGACGCCGAGCGGCGCTGCGCCGACGTCGATGCCGCAGGCCATGGCGAGCGGCTCGACCGCTGGCTGACGACACAAGCGCCTGAGTTCTCGCGCAACCACCTGCAGTCGTTGATCGAGCGTGGCTGCGTGACGGTGGACGGCAAGCCGCTGGGGAAGGCCGCGCACAAGCTGCGCGCCGGCCAGCGCGTCGAAGTGGAGCTGCAGCCGACCGACGAAAGCCGCGCCTTCCGCGCCGAGGCGATGGCGTTGGACTTCGTCTACGAGGACGAACACCTTGCCGTCGTCAACAAGCCGGCCGGCCTGGTGGTGCATCCTGCGGCGGGCAACTGGTCGGGCACTTTGATGAACGGTCTGCTGGCCCACCATGCTGCGGCAGCGACGCTGCCGCGTGGCGGCATCGTGCACCGGCTGGACAAGGACACCAGCGGGGTCATGGTGGTTGGCAAGACGCTGGCCGCCGTCACGGCGCTGATGCGGCAGATCTCGGCGCGCGAGGTGCACCGCGAATACCTTGCCCTGGCCTGGGGCCGCGTCGAGGCGCCGTTTGTTGTCGAACAGGCGATGCGCCGTGACCCGGTGTCGCGGGTGAAGATGGCCGTTGCTCCCGCCAACCTGGGCAAGCCCGCGCGTACCGACATCTTTCCGCTCGGCGTTGGCGAGGTGAAGGGCCGGGCCGTCAGCGCCGTGCATTGCGTGCTGCACAGCGGCCGCACGCACCAGATACGCGTGCACCTGATGCACAGCGGCCATCCGATGCTGGCGGACGTGCTTTACGGCGGCGCCCCCGCCCTCGGGATGACGCGCCAGGCCCTGCACGCGGCGCGGCTGTCATTCACCCATCCGGCCACCGGCGAGGCCCTGGTGCTGACCGCGCCGTTGCCTGCCGACCTGGCCGCCGCCTGGGCCGAGATCGGTGCCATCGGTCTGCCAAGCTGAGCGGCTATACAATGCACACCGGTTGTCGTGGCAGCCAGCGCCCTGAAGTCGACGAGACGGGCGCGACCCGCGCGGTTAGCAGTCCATCCGCCCGCCGGTCAACCATCCCGATCGCGTCCCGCTGGAAGGCCCCCTGGCCCCACGGTGACGCCCGGACAGACCCCGTCCGCTTTTGCCTGAAGACCGCTGTGAGCGCCCAGGCCCGGACGGATTGCCAAGCTAGGCTTGATTGAGGGCGCAATTGCGTTCATGAACACCCCGGATGCCAAGCGCGTCCTCGAGACCGCGCTGATCTGTGCCTCGCAGCCGCTGACGCTGCGCGAGTTGCGTAGCCTGTTCGCCGACGAACTCGGCGCCGATACCTTGCGCGGCCTGCTCGACGAGCTGAGCCGCGACTGGGAGGGCCGCGGCGTGGAGCTGGTCGCATTGGCCTCGGGCTGGCGCTTTCAGAGCCGCCCCGAGCTGCGTGAATACCTTGACCGACTGCATCCCGAGAAGCCGCCTCGCTATTCGCGCGCCGTGCTGGAGACGCTGGCCATCATTGCCTACCGGCAGCCGGTCACGCGTGGCGACATCGAGGACATCCGCGGCGTTGTCGTCGCCAGCCAGATCGTCAAGCAGCTCGAAGATCGTGGCTGGATCGAGGCCATCGGCCACCGCGAGACACCTGGTCGCCCGGCGCTGTATGCGACGACCAAGTCCTTCCTCGACGACCTCGGCCTGGCCAGCCTGGAACAACTGCCGGCCCTCGAAGTCGGCAGCGAACCGCCGGCCTTTGAAGCCCTGCAAGGCCGGCTGCTGGACGACGCCCCCGAAGACGCACCTGCAGCGCCCGCCGCAGAGGCGCCCGCCCAAGACGCTGCCGAAGTGCCCGTCGTGTCGCAGAGCCTGTTTGGCGATGACGGCACGCCCGCGCTCCCCATCCCCGACCCCAACGATCCGCCCCGCAACCTCAGTCCGAACCCGCATGAACGACGCCGCTGACCAAGACAAGCCCCTGCCTCCCGCTGCTGACACGGAAGCGTCCGCCGCGCCCAAGCGGCGCCGCGCGCCGGCCAAGACGGCCGAGGTCGCTGCCGCTGAGGCGACGCCCGCTGATGCCGAAGCGGCCGTGCCGGTGAAGCGCGCGCGCCGCAAGCCCGCCGCTGAGTCGGTTGACGTCGCTGCCGCGCCTGAGGTGGCGACCGAAGCCGCCGTGGTGGCCGACGAAGCGCCTGTGCCCGCCCGCAAGCGTGCACCCCGCAAGACAGTCGTTGCCGAGGCCGCGAGCGAGGAGGTGGCGAGCATTGCCGCCGCAGCACCGGTGCCCGCACCGCTCTTCACGTTGGCCGATGAGGCGCCAGCGGTGTCGGCAGCGGGCGAAGGTGATCAACGGGGCGAGGGCGACGGCGGTGATGGCGAGGGTGAGGCCGGTGAAGACGGTGAGCGCGGCAGCCGCAGCCGCAACCGCCGCCGCAACCGCAAGGAGCGCGCCGAGCGCGAGTCGCCCGCGCCGATGCCGGTTGGTGCGGCCAGCGAGCCGGCGGCTCCGACACTGGCGCCGGAACTCGTCGAAGCCGCGGGGGCGCGCTTTGCCGACGTGTTGTCGGGCAGCCTGGACGCCGAATCCGAAGCGCCTGACGTCGAGCCGCCGGTGCTGGCCGCGGCGCCCGTCGCCGAGGAAGGGTCCGAAGAGGCTGAGGGCGAATCCAAGCGCGTACTGGCGGCCGATGCCGATGCGCCCAAGTTGCAGAAGGTGCTGGCGCAGGCCGGCATCGGATCGCGCCGCGACATCGAAGAGTGGATTGCCGAGGGCAAGATCGAGGTGAACGGTGAAGTGGCCCATGTCGGCCAGCGCATCTCCTTCGGAGACCGCGTGCGGGTCAACGGCAAGGACGTGCGCGTGCGCATCTCGCCGCCCAACCCGCGCATCCTGGCCTATCACAAACCCACCGGCGAGGTCTCGACCTTCAACGACCCGGAAGGCCGCCCGACGGTGTTCCGCTCGCTGCCGCGGGTGCAAGGCCAGAAGTGGCAATCCGTCGGCCGCCTGGACATCAACACCGAAGGCCTGCTGCTATTCACCAACTCCGGCGAACTGGCCAACCAGCTGATGCATCCGCGCTTCGGCGTCGAGCGCGAGTACGCGGCCCGTGTACTGGGCGCGTTGAGCGATGAGCAGCGCGCCAGGTTGCTGGCAGGTGTCAGCGTCGAAGGCCAACTGGCGTCCTTCAAGAGCATCGAGGACGGGGGTGGCGAGGGTGCCAACCGTTGGTACCGCGTCGTCATCACCGAGGGCCGCAACCGCGAAGTGCGCAAGCTCTTCGAGGGCGTTGGCATGGTGGTCAGCCGGCTGATCCGCATCCGCTATGGCACGGTCGTGCTGCCGCGCGGCCTCAAGCGGGGTGTCTGGGTCGAATTGGGTGACGATGACGTGCGCATCATCCGCCGCCTGGCCGGCCACACCTCGCACAGCGGCCAGGGCCAGGTGCAGCACCCGGCTCAGGGCCAAGGCCCAGGCCAGGGCAAGGGCCAGCCGCAACAGCAGCAGGGCAACAAGAACGACCGCAACAAGCGCCGCTCCGACGAGCGCCATGTCGGCGGCGGTCCGCGTCCAAGTCGCCCGCCCGAGGCGCAGCAGGCGCGCCCGCCGCGCGAGGAGCGTGCGCCGCGTCGCGACGATGATGGCGAACGCGAGGACGACGACTTCATCCCGCATCACGTCAACCCGCTGGAGCAGACCTTCGACCGCCGCCACGCCACAGGCGGCAAGCGCGGCCTGCCGCAGGGTTTTGGTGCCGGCGGCAGCCAGCAGGGCAACAAGCAAGGCGGTGGCGGCAGCAAGGGCAACGGCCCGCGCGAGCCCGATCCGCTGCAGACCTCGGTGGGCTATATCGGCGGCGACGCTTTCCTGCGCCGCGGTGGCGGTGGCGGCGGTGGTCGTGGCGGCAAGGGCGGTGGCGGCGGTGGTCGCTCCGGCGGCGGCTACGGCGGGCGGCGCTGAGTCCGGCATAGGGGTTGGGGTCATCCCTGGCCGCTACAATCGCAGGCTTTGTCCAACACGCCCCCTCAGGAGAATTTCATGGCCATCGAACGCACCCTGTCCATCATCAAGCCCGATGCAGTGGCGAAGAACGTCATCGGTCAGATCTACGCCCGCTTTGAAGGCGCCGGCCTGAAGATCGTCGCGGCCAAGATGGTCCACCTGTCGCGTGGTGAGGCCGAGCAGTTCTACGCTGTCCACAAGGCCCGCCCGTTCTTCAACGACTTGGTGAACTTCATGATCTCCGGCCCGGTGATGATCCAGGCGCTGGAAGGCGAAGGCGCCATCCTGAAGAACCGTGACCTGATGGGCGCCACCGACCCGAAGAAGGCCGAGAAAGGCACGATCCGCGCCGATTTCGCCGACAGCATCGACGCCAACGCTGTGCACGGTTCGGACGCCGCCGAGACCGCTGCGGTCGAGATCGCGTTCTTCTTCCCCGGCATGAACGTCTATTCGCGTTAAACCCCAACGGGGTCGGTGACCCCGGCCCAGGAAGCTTGTATGGACGCGGTCAACCTGCTCGGTTTTGATCTGCAAGGCCTGGCCGCCTACTGCGAGCAACTGGGCGAAAAGAAGTTCCGTGCGACCCAGCTGTTCCGCTGGATCCACCAAAAAGGCGCGTCGGACTTCGTGCAGATGTCCGACCTCGCCAAGTCCTTGCGCGAGAAGCTCAAGGGACGTGCCCGCATCGCGGCGCTGCCGGTCATTTCCGAGCACATCTCCGCGGACGGCACCATCAAGTGGCTGTTCGACGTCGGCAATGGCGACGCGGTCGAGGCGGTGTTCATTCCCGAAGACGACCGCGGCACGCTGTGCATTTCGAGCCAGGCGGGCTGCGCGGTGGGCTGCCGTTTCTGTTCGACGGGCCATCAGGGCTTCAGCCGCAACCTGACGACGGCCGAGATCACGGCCCAGCTCTGGTTTGCCGAACATTCGCTGCGCCAACGCAAGAGCACCGACGAGCGGATCATTTCCAACGTCGTCATGATGGGCATGGGCGAGCCGCTGCAGAACTACGATCAGCTGGTGCCGGCGCTCAAGACCATGCTGGACGACCATGGCTATGGCCTGAGCCGCCGCCGCGTGACGGTGTCGACCTCCGGCGTCGTGCCGATGATCGACCGGCTGCGCGAGGACTGCCCCGTGGCCATGGCCGTCAGCCTGCACGCGCCAGCCGATCCGCTGCGCGACCAGCTCGTGCCGCTGAACAAGAAATACCCCATCGCCGAGCTGCTGGACGCTTGCAATCGCTACCTGGACAAGGCGCCGCGCGACTTCATCACCTTCGAGTACTGCATGCTGCAGGAGGTGAACGATTCGCCCGAACAGGCGCGCGAGCTGGTCAGGCTGCTGAAGAACAAGGTCAGCTGCAAGATCAACCTGATCCCCTTCAATCCGTTCCCGGCTTCGGGCCTGGTGCGCAGCAAGAACGAGCGCGTGCAGGCCTTTGCCGAGGTGCTGATCCAGGCCGGTATCGTCACGACCGTGCGCAAGACGCGCGGCGACGATATCGACGCTGCCTGCGGCCAGTTGGCCGGCGAGGTGCAGGACCGCACCCGCGCATATATCCGCATGGTCAGGGCACCCGTCAACGTGGCCAAATCCAGCTGATGCCATCCATCGAGGATTTGATGAAGCGACTGCTGACCACTCTGACCGCCCTGACGGCCGCTGCCGCCGCAGCCCTGCTCGCCGGCTGCGCCAGCACCGGGGGGACTGGGCCCACCGCTGACCGTGAGATCAGGACCGATTCCGACCAGACCGAGGTGGACCGCCGCGCCAGTATCCGGCTCGAGCTGGCCCAAGGCTATTTCTCGCGCGGCCAGTTCAACACGGCGCTGGACGAGCTCAAGCTGGCGCTGCAGGCCAAGCCCGACATGCGCGAGGCGGTGAACCTGCGCGGGCTGATCTATGCGTCGATGGGCGAGAACCAACTGGCCGAGGAAGCCTTCCGTCGCGCGCTGGTCGTCTACCCCAACGACCCCGATACGCTGCACAACTACGGCTGGTTCATGTGCCAGCAGCAGCGCTGGCAGACGGCCGACTCGCTGTTCGACCAGGCGCTGGCCCAGTCCTCCTACCGCGCGCCGGCACGCACCCTGCTGGCCAAGGGCGTGTGCGAAGCGCGTGCCGGCCGGCTGCTGGTGGCCGAGAAAACGCTCGTGCGCGCCTTCGAACTCGACCCCGCCAGCCCGGCCGTCGCCGTGAACCTGTCTGAAGTGCTGTTCCGTAACCGCGAGTTGGCGCGTGCCCTTTTCTACGTGAAGCGCGTCAACAGCCAGCCCGAGCAGGTCAACGCGCAGAGCCTGTGGCTGCAGCTGCGCATCGAACGCAAGCTCGGCAACACCGCCGTGGTCGAGGATCTGGCGCTGCAGATGCGCCGCAAACACCCGCAGGCGCCGGAGACGCAGTCCCTGGACGCTGGCCGCTACGACGAATAAGCCGTGACCGCGGCGAACAACAAGAACGACCAGACGATGGAACCGATCTCCGAGGGGCGCGCCAGCGCGGCAGCCAGTGCAGGCACCTTGCTCAGGAATGCACGGCAGCAGCGCGGCCTGCACATTGCCGCCCTGGCCGTCATGCTGAAGGTGCCCCAGGCCAAGCTCGAAGCGCTGGAGGCCGACCGCTTCGACCTGCTGCCCGACGCCACCTTCGCACGTGCACTTGCCACGGCCATGTGTCGCGCGCTCAAGGTCGACCCCGCGCCCGTGCTGGCCCTGCTGCCGCGCACGAACGATCGCCAGTTCGACGTCCGCCCCGGCCTGAACCAGCCCTTCCGCGAACGGGGTGCCGGCCCCAGCGACGCGGGCTTGCTGGCCCTGGCCGTGCGGCCACTTGTCTGGGGGCCCGCGCTGTTGTTGATCGCCGCTGCGGCGGTTTACTGGATTCCAGCTGGATGGCTGCCCGAGCGCGATGCCGCAGGGTCGTCGGCTTCCGGCGTCGTCGCCGGTGCGAGCCTGCCGGGCGTCGAATTCGTGCCGGCACCCAGCGCCTCGGAGGCAGCGGCCTCTGCGCCCGTCGTGGGGGGCGCGTCCATGCCGGGGCCGGTCGCTTCGGCGCCGCCGCAAGTGCGCGATGTCGTGCCACCTGCGGCGATGGCCAATGCGTCTGCGCCGGCTCCAACGCCTGCTGCAGCCGGTGGCAGTGACCTGCGGATCACGGCCGTCGCCGACACCTGGATCGAGGTGGTCGACGCCGGCGGCCAGATGCTGTTGTCACGCGTGGTGACCGCCGGCGAGCAGCAGGCGTTCGGCGGTGCGGCACCCTACAAGGTGCGCGTCGGCAACGTCAGCGGCACCCGCGTCGAATGGCGCGGCGCGGCGGTCGACTTGAGCGCCCGTAGCAGCAACAACATCGCCCGTCTGGAGTTGAAGTGATGAGCGAACTGATCATTCCTGAAGCCAAGCCCGCACCTCGCCGCAGCCGCCAGGCCCGCGTGGTTTGGGGCAATCGCGTCGTGACTGTCGGTGGCGACGCGCCGGTGCGCGTGCAGTCCATGACCAACACCGACACGGTGGATGCCGTCGGTACGGCTATCCAGATCAAGGAGTTGGCGATTGCCGGCTCAGAGATGGTGCGCATCACGGTCAACACGCCCGAGGCAGCCGATGCGGTGCCCTACATCCGCGAGCAGCTCGACCGCATGGGCATCGACGTGCCCCTGGTGGGCGACTTCCACTACAACGGCCACCGCTTGCTGACCGAGCACCCGGCGATGGCCCAGGCCCTGTCCAAGTACCGCATCAACCCCGGCAATGTCGGCAAGGGCGACAAGAAGGACCGCCAGTTCGCGATGATGGTCGAGGCGGCGGCCAGGTACGACAAGGTCGTGCGCATCGGCGTCAACTGGGGCAGCCTGGACCAGGAACTGCTCGCGCAGTTCATGGACGAGAACGCCCGCCGCGCCCAGCCCTGGGACGCCAAGCCGGTGATGTACCAGGCCCTCGTCGAATCCGCACTCACCTCGGCCGCCTATGCCGCCGAACTGGGGCTCAACCCCAACAACATCATCATCAGCTGCAAGGTCAGCGGCGTGCAGGACCTGATCTCGGTCTACCGCGAACTGGCCCGTCGCTGCGACTACGCGCTGCACCTGGGCCTGACCGAAGCCGGCATGGGCACCAAGGGTACGGTGGCGTCGAGCGTTGCTTTAGGCATCCTGGCGCAAGAGGGCATCGGCGACACCATCCGAGTCAGCCTGACGCCCCAGCCGGGCGAGTCGCGCACACAGGAAGTCGTCGTGGCACTGGAGATCCTGCAGGCGCTGGGCCTGCGCCACTTCAACCCGAGCGTCACCGCCTGCCCCGGCTGCGGCCGCACGACCAGCACGACCTTCCAGGAACTGGCCAAGCAGATCGACGACTTCCTGCGCCTGCAGATGCCGGTCTGGCGCAACAAGTATCCGGGCGTCGAGGAGATGAAGGTGGCCGTCATGGGCTGCATCGTCAACGGGCCCGGCGAGAGCAAGCATGCCGACATCGGCATCAGCCTGCCCGGCACCGGCGAGGCGCCCGCCGCGCCCGTCTTCATCGACGGCGTGAAGGCGCTGACGCTGCGCGGCGACAACATCGCCAATGAGTTCCACGCGCTGGTCGAGAACTACATCGAAAAGCGCTTCGGCGCGACCGCTACCGCATGAGTGAAAACAAGAAGCTCCAGCCGCTGCAAGCGGTCAAGGGGATGAACGACATCCTGCCGCCTGAGTCGGCACGCTGGGAGTGGCTGGAGGCCAAGATGCGCGGCGTGTTGCTGCGCTACGGCTACAGCAATGTGCGGGTGCCCATCGTCGAGCCCACTGCGCTGTTCGTGCGTGGCATCGGCGAGGTGACCGACATCGTCGAAAAGGAGATGTACGCCTTCGAGGACCGTGCCGACAAGCATGGCCAGGCGGAGCACCTGGCGTTGCGCCCCGAGGGCACGGCGGGGGTGGTGCGCGCGATGATCGAGCACAGCTATCTGCGCGACAGTCCGCGCCGCCTCTACTACGTCGGCGCCATGTTTCGCCGCGAGAAGCCGCAGAAGGGCCGCTATCGCCAGTTCCACCAGATGGGGATCGAGGCGCTGGGCTTCGCGGGCCCGGACGTGGACGCCGAGGTCATCCTGCTGGCCCGCACGCTGTGGCGCGAGCTGGGGCTGAAGGAGGGCGAGGACGTCTCGCTGGAGATCAACTGCCTGGGCCAGCCGGACGAGCGCCGCGCCCATCGCGAGGCGCTGATTGCCTACCTGGAACAGCACCGCGACGTGCTGGACGAGGAAGCTAAGGCTCGCATGTACGCCAACCCGCTGCGCGTGCTGGACACCAAGAACCCCGCCATGCAGGCCATGGCCGAGGGCGCGCCGCAGCTGCTGGACTTCCTCGGCGAGGTGTCCATCGCGCACTTCAACGGCGTGCGCGCGCTGCTGGATTGCGTCGGCCTGGCCTACCGCATCAACCCCCGGCTGGTGCGTGGCCTGGACTACTACAACCTCACCGTCTTCGAGTGGGTGACGACCAAGCTCGGCGCCCAGGGCACCGTCTGCGCCGGTGGCCGCTATGACGGCCTGGTCGAGCAACTGGGTGGCAAGCCGACGCCGGCGGTTGGTTTCGGCATGGGCCTGGAGCGGCTGCTGCTGCTGCTTGAGACGCTGCAGCTGAAAGCACCCGTCGGCGCCCCTGACGTCTATGCCGTCGTGCCGGACCCAGCCGAGCTGCCGCGCGTCCTGCCCACGCTGGAAGCGCTGCGTGCGGCGGGCGTTGCCGTGCAGATGCATGCGGGTGGCGGGTCGTTCAAGTCGCAGTTCAAGAAAGCCGACGCCTCGGGCGCCCGCTTCGCACTGGTCTTCGGTGCCGACGAGCTGGGGCGTGGCGAAGTCGGCCTGAAGTCCCTGCGAGACAGCGCCGAGCAGGTCAGCCGGCCGCTTGCCGATGTGACCGCCTGGGCCGCCGAGCTCCTCCCCGCATAATCCCGGGCCTTCCGAGCCCTTTATCGCTCCGTCTTTTCGCACAGCTTTCCCCATGGCAGCCCATCTCGATCTCGACGAACAAGAACAACTTGACCAACTCAAAGCGTTCTGGAAGCGCTGGGGCAACCTCATCACCTGGGTGATCACCGCAGCACTGGCCGCGTTTGCTGCCTGGCAGGGTTGGAACTGGTACCAGCGCGACCAGGCCGGCAAGGCCGCCGCGATGTACGAGGAGTTCGACAAGGCGCTGACCGCGCAAGATGCCGACAAGGCTGCTGGTGCCGCCGCCGACTTGAAAGCTCGCTTCGCAAGTACGGCCTATGCAACCCAGGCCGGCCTGCAAGTCGCCAAGCTGCAGTTGGACAAGGGCAAGACCGACGAGGCCAAGCAAAGCCTGACCTGGGTGGCAGAGCAGGGTGTCGAGACCGGCCCCTACCGCGATCTGGCCCGCCTGCGCCTGGCCGCGCTGCAGCTCGATGCCAAGGCTTTTGATGAGGCCGCCAAGACGCTGGACGCCGTCAAGTCTGCTGAATTTGCCGGCTTGGTTGCCGACCGGCGTGGTGACCTGGCGCTGCTGCAGGACAAGCGCGATGCCGCCAAGACCGAGTACCAAAAGGCGCTGGCCGGCATGGACAAGACGCTGGACTATCGCCGCATCGTCGAAGCCAAGCTGGCGACTTTGGGCGTGCCCACCGTGGTCGAAGCCACCGGAGCCGCGCAATGAAGCGCGTCCTTCTGATCTCGCTGCTGGCCGCATCGCTGGCGGGCTGCTCCACCCTCAACTCGACGGTCGGTTCGGTCGGCTCGTTGTGGAACTCCTGGTTTGGCAGCGACAAGGCCAAGCCGGCCGCCCTGGAGACGCTGTCCGGCCCTGCGACGGGCCGCATCGTCTGGAGCGCCCAGGGTGACGACATCAGCTTCGCGCTCAGCATTGCGACGCCGGGTGATCGTTTCGTCGTCGCCAGCAGCGACGGCACGGTGCGTGCTCTGGCTGCCGCTGACGGCCGTGAACTGTGGCGCGGTGCAGCCGGCGGCAAGTTGCTCGCCGGCGTCGGCAGCGACGGCCGCTTCTCGGCGGTGGTCAACCGCGACAACGAACTCGTCGTGCTGGACGCCGGCCGCGTGGCCTGGAAGAAGGCGCTGCCAACGCCCGTCGTCGCCGCGCCGCTGGTGGCCGGCGAGCGCGTCTTCGCGTTGACGCTGGATCGTCAGGTGCTGGCCTTTGACGTGCTGGACGGCCGCAAGATCTGGGAACTGCGCCGCCCCGGCGAGCCGCTGACCCTGGCCAAGGCTGGCGTGGTGCTGGCCTACAAAGACACACTGGTCGTCGGGCAGGGCCCGCGGCTGGCCGGTGTCGACCCCCTCAATGGCAGCTTGCGCTGGGAGGCCAGCGTGGCCACGCCGCGTGGCACCAATGAGGTCGAGCGCCTCGCCGACCTGGTCGGACCGGCAGCGCGCCAGGGTGAGCTGATCTGCGCGCGAGCCTTCCAGTCCGCGGTCGGCTGCGTGAACGCCGAGCGCGGCAGCGCGCTGTGGAACCGCGTTGTCGGCGGCACCAACGGCATCGGCGCGGACGACCAGATCGTCGTCGCTGGCGATGCGTCCGACCGACTATCGGCCTGGCGCCTGGCCAATGGCGATCTGGCTTGGTCGGCCGACCAGTTCCAGCATCGCAAGCTGTCCGAGGCGGTGGTGCTTGGCAAGCAGATCCTGATCGGCGACTACGAGGGCCAGGTCCATCTGGTGGACCGAGACTCCGGCAAGACCCGTTCGCGCCTGGCGACGGACGGCTCCAAGATCATCGCCATCGCGCTATTGGGTGATACCGCGCTGGTCGCCACCAAGCGCGGCGGCTTGTTCGCGGTCAAGGCCGAATGAAACCCGCGGGATGAAACCAGTCATTGCTCTGGTCGGCCGCCCCAACGTGGGCAAGTCGACGCTGTTCAACCGGCTCACCAAGTCGCGCGACGCCATCGTGGCCGACTTCGCCGGCCTGACCCGCGACCGCCACTATGGCGACGGCCGCCTGGGTGACCGCGAATTCATCTGCATCGACACCGGCGGTTTCGAGCCCGACTCCACCACCGGCATCGTCAAGGAGATGGCCAAGCAGACCAAGCAGGCCGTGGCCGAAGCCGATGCGGTCATCTTCGTCGTCGACATCCGCCTGGGCCTGTCGGCCCACGACAGCGATATTGCGCGCTATCTGCGCAGCGTCAACAAGCGCGTGCACCTGGCCGTCAACAAGGCCGAGGGCATGAGCGAGTCGCCGCTGCTGGCCGAGTTCCATGAACTCGGCATGGGCGAGCCGCATCCGATCTCGTCAGCCCACGGCCAGGGCATTCGCAGCCTGCTGGACGCGGTGCTGGAGCCCTTCGAGGACGCGACCGAGGAGTTCGGCGCCGGGCCGCAGCAGGACGGCGTCATCCGCCTGGCCGTCGCCGGCCGCCCCAACGTTGGGAAAAGCACGCTGATCAACACCTGGCTGGGTGAGGAGCGCCTCGTCGCCTTCGACATGCCGGGCACGACGCGCGACGCCATCACCGTGGACTTCGAGCGCAACGGCCAGAAGTTCAAGCTCATCGACACCGCCGGCCTGCGCCGCAAGGGCAAGGTCTTTGAGGCCATCGAGAAGTTCTCGGTGGTCAAGACATTGCAGGCGATTGCCGACGCCCACGTCGTCCTGTTGCTGCTGGACGCCACGCAGGGCGTGACCGACCAGGACGCCCACATCGCCGGCTACATCCTCGACAGCGGCCGCGCTGTCGTGCTGGCGGTCAACAAGTGGGACGCCGTCGACAGCTACCAGCGCGAGACGCTGCAGCGCCAGATCGAGCAGCGACTGACCTTCCTGAAGTTCGCGCCGATGCACAACATCTCGGCGCTGAAACGCCAGGGGCTGTCGGCGGTGTGGAACTCACTGGCCGATGCCTATGCGTCGGCCTACCGCAAGATGACCACGCCCGTGCTGACCCGCCTGGTCGCCGAAGCGGTGGAGCATCAGCAGCCCAAGCGCTCCGGCGTGTCCCGCCCCAAGCTGCGCTATGCCCACCAGGGCGGCCAGAACCCGCCCATCGTCGTCATCCACGGCAATGCGCTGGATGGCGTCACCGAGGTCTACAAGCGCTACCTCGAGGGCCGCATACGCGCCCATTACAAACTGGTCGGCACGCCGCTGAAGATAGAGCTACGTTCCTCGAAGAATCCCTTCGACGAAAAGACCTAGGCTGACGGCGGGTGCGGCAAAACCCTGTGTTAAGGTCCAACCCGTAGTCCCTACCCCCCGATAACTCGGAGCATACCGATGAGCAACAAAGGCCAACTTTTGCAGGATCCCTTTTTGAACCTGCTCCGCAAAGAGCACGTGCCGGTTTCGATTTACCTCGTCAATGGCATCAAGCTCCAGGGCCATATCGAATCCTTTGACCAATACGTCGTCCTGCTGCGCAACACCGTGACGCAGATGGTCTACAAGCACGCGATCTCGACCGTCGTGCCTGGCCGCGCAGTCAACTTCCACGCTGGCGACGCCCCCGCGGACGCCTGATCCCCACACCCTTGTCCTCGACCCCTTTCCACGACGCGACGCCGCCCACCGAGGCGGCGCGCGCCATTCTTGTGGGTGTCGATTTCGGTCGCCACCGCTCCGCCCAGGGCTTCGACGAGAGCCTTGACGAGTTGGCCCTGCTGGCTGAGTCGGCGGGCGACACGCCAGTCGCCAAAGTCATCGCGCGCCGTCAGGCGCCCGACGCGGCTCTGTTCGTGGGCTCCGGCAAGGCCGACGAGATCAAGCTGCTTGTGCAGGCCCACCAGGCCCACACGGTGCTGTTCGACCAGGCCATCTCGCCGGCCCAGCAGCGCAACCTCGAACGCGTGCTGGGCGTGCCCGTGGCCGATCGCACGGCGTTGATTCTTGAGATTTTTGCCGCCCGCGCGCAAAGCCACGAGGGCAAGCTGCAGGTGGAGCTGGCACGGCTGCAGTATCTGGCCACGCGCCTCGTGCGCCGCTGGAGCCACCTGGAGCGCCAGAGCGGTGGCATCGGCATGCGCGGCGGCCCCGGCGAGGCCCAGATCGAGCTGGACCGTCGCATGATCGACGACCGCATCAAGACGACGAAGGAGCGCCTCAAGCGCGTGCAGCGCCAGCGTGGTACCCAGCGCAAGGCCCGGTCGCGCAATGGCGTCTTCAAGGTCTCGCTGGTGGGCTATACCAACGCCGGCAAGAGCACGCTCTTCAACGCCCTCGTGAAGGCGCGCACCTATGCGGCCGACCAGCTCTTCGCAACGCTGGATACGACGACGCGCTCGCTCTACCTGGAGCAGGCGGCGGCGAGCGTCTCGCTGTCCGACACCGTCGGCTTCATCCGCGACCTGCCGCACAAGCTTGTCGAGGCCTTTCGCGCGACCTTGCAGGAGGCGGCCGATGCCGATCTCCTGCTGCATGTTGTCGACGCCGCCAGCCCGGTGCTGGACGAGCAGATCACCGAAGTCGAGCGCGTGCTGGCCGAGATCGGCGCAGCCGACGTGCCGCAGATCCTGGTCTACAACAAGCAGGACTTGCTGCCGGACGACCAGCGGCCGCGCGAGACCGTCGACGCCGTTTTGCGCAGCGCAGGTGGTACGGAGCCCACGCCGCGCGTCTTCGTCAGCGCGCTGGACGGCGGCGGCCTTGCCGAGCTGCGCCAGCTGATTGCTACGGCCATGCAGGCCCAGCCCTTGATTCCCGACGAGCGGGACCCACGTTTCGACGCTGACCCGTCGCATTCAACGGACTCCGGCGAGCCCCTTTCCTCAGACCCAACCCAGGCATGAGCAGCACTTCTCACACACCGCCCCGCAGCCCTTGGGCGCAGCGTCTGATGACGCCGATCGCGCGAGCCGCGGGCCGGCTGTTGAATAACGGTCGCAATGACGGCCCGCCCGATCTCGACGAGCTCTGGCGCGACTTCAACCGCAAGCTGTCCGGCATGTTTGGCGGCAAGCCCGGCGGCCCGTCCGGCCCCACCGGTACGGGGGGCGGTGCGCCCGACATGAAGGGCGCCGGCATCGGCGCCGGCCTCATCGCTGGCGTCGTCGTGCTGGGTTGGCTCGCCAGCGGCTTCTTCATCGTGCAGGAAGGCCAGCAGGGCGTCATCACGTCGTTTGGCAAATACAGCAAGACCGTCGAGGCCGGCTTCCAATGGCGGCTGCCCTATCCCTTCCAGGCGCATGAGATCCAGCCGGTCTCGCAGCTGCGGCAGGTCGAGGTCGGCCGCCCCTCGGTCGTCGCAGCCACCGGCCTGCGCGACTCGTCCATGCTGACCCAGGACGAGAACATCGTCGACATCCGCTTCACGGTGCAGTTCACCATCCGTGACCTGCGCGACTTCCTGTTCGAGAACCGCGATCCAGAGCAGGCCGTGCTGCTGGCGGCCGAGTCGGCCGTGCGCGAGATCGTCGGCAAGAACACGATGGACTCGGTGCTCTATGAGCAGCGCGACGCCATTGCGACCGATTTGGTGAAGTCCATCCAGGCTCAACTCGACCGCCTCAAGGCCGGTATCCAGATCAAGAACGTCAACGTGCAGAGCGTGCAGCCGCCCGAGCAGGTGCAGGCGGCGTTCGAGGACGCCTTCAAGGCCAATGCCAACCGCGAGCAGCTGAAGAATGAGGCACAGGCCTATGCCAACGACGTGATCCCGCGTGCCCGCGGCGAGTCCGACAAGCTCCGCGAGCAGGCCGAGGGCTACCGGGCGCGCGTCATCGCCACCGCCGAAGGTGACGCACAGCGCTTCAAGAGCGTGCTGACCGAGTACCAGAAGGCGCCGCAGGTGACGCGTGACCGGCTCTACATTGATGCGATGCAGCAGGTCTACAGCAATGTCAGCAAAGTCATGGTGGACAGCAGGACCGGCTCCAACATGCTCTATCTGCCGCTGGACAAGTTGCTGCAACAAGGCAACGGCAGCGTGACGGTGTCGACGCCGCAAGCGAGTACCGCTGCTGAGCCGACGTCGTTGCCAAGTGCCAATGACCTGCGCAGCCGTGACAACCAGCGCAGCCGCGACGGCCGCTGATCGAGGATCCCCGAATGAACCGTATTGCCGCCATCGTTGCCGGCGTCATCGTCGCCCTGATGCTGCTGTCGTCGATGCTCTTCATCGTCGACCAGCGCCAGTTCGCCGTCGTTTACGCGCTGGGTGAGATCAAGGAAGTCATCACCGAACCGGGCCTGCAGTTCAAGGCGCCGCCGCCGATCCAGAACGTCGTCATGCTGGACCGCCGCGTGCAAACGCTCGACAGCCCGGAGTCGCGCCCCATCTTCACCGCCGAGAAAAAGAGTCTGGTCATCGACTGGCTCATCAAGTGGCGCATCACCGAGCCCCGCCAGTTCATCCGCAACAACGGGGCTGACATCCGCAACGTCGAGAACCGCCTGGCCCCTATCGTGCAGGCGGCCTTCAACGAGGAAGTGACCAAGCGCACCGTACTCGGCGTGCTGTCCGCCGAGCGCGAGAAGGTCATGAACGACGTACGTAAGCGCCTGGCCGACGAAGCCAAGCAGTTCGGCATCGAGGTCGTGGACGTGCGCATCAAGCGCGTGGATTTTGCCTCCGGCATCACCGATGCGGTCTACCGGCGCATGCAGTCCGAACGCCAGCGCGTGGCTGCCGAAGCCCGCTCTACGGGTGCTGCCGAGGGCGAGAAGATCAAGGCGGACGCCGACCGTCAGCGGGAGATCATCGTCGCCGAAGCCTTCCGCGATGCGCAGAAGATCAAGGGCGAGGGCGATGCCAAGGCCTCTGCCCTGTACGCCGAGGCCTTCGGCCGCGATCCCCAGTTCGCGCAGTTCTACCGTTCGCTCGATGCCTATCGAGCCAGCTTCCGCAACAAGAGCGATGTCATGGTTCTCGACCCTGGCAGTGACTTCTTCAAGACCATGCGGGGCTCCGGCGCCAGCTCCGCCGCACCTGCGCGGAAGTGAGCGAGCTGCTGACCGCGCTTGCGCTGGTGATGATCATCGAAGGCTTGATGCCCCTGATCAGCCCGGGACGCTGGCGTGAAGTCTTCAGCCGCATCCTTGCGATGAGCGATGGCCAGATCCGCTTCGTCGGTCTGGCCAGCATCCTGATGGGCCTGTTCGGGCTGCTCTGGTTGCGTTGATCTCAAGGAAGGGCGCCGAGAGGCGCCGGTAGAATGCCGTTTTTAACCGCCTGCCCTCGACCATGTCCTCTGCTTGGCTGCTGCCCGAGCACATCGCCGATGTCCTGCCTTCGCAGGCGCGCCGCATCGAAGAGCTGCGTAGAGAGCTGCTCGACATGGCCCGCAGCTACGGTTGCGAACTGGTCATCCCGCCGCTGCTGGAACACCTGGATTCGCTGCTGTCCGGCACCGGCAGTGGCTCCGACATCAAGCTGTTCAAGCTGGTCGACCAGCTCTCCGGGCGCTCCCTCGGCTTGCGCGCCGACACGACTCCGCAGGTCGCCCGCATTGATGCCCACCTGCTGAACCGCCAGGGCGTGACCCGCCTTTGCTACTGCGGGCCGGTGGCGCACACGCGGCCCGATGGCCTCAACACCAGCCGCGAGCCGCTTCAGTTCGGCGTCGAGATCTATGGCCATGCCGGCCTGGAGGCCGACCTCGAAGTGCATGAGCTGGCACTCGACGCGTTGCGCCGTGGCGGCTTGCGCGACGTGATCCTGGACCTGGGCGATGCGCGCCTGCTGCAAGGTGTGCTCGATGGCATCAAGCTGACGCCCGACATGCTCGACGCCCTGACCGCTGCGCTGGCCGCTAAGGATTTGGCCGCGTTGGCCGCGCTCAGTGCAGACATGCCGCCCGTCGCGCGTGAGGCGCTGCTGGCCTTGCCGAGCCTGTTCGGTGGTCGCGAGGTACTGAACGACGCCGCGCGACGCCTGCCCGACCATCCGCTCGTCAGGGCCGCCCTTGCGGATCTGAACTGGCTGGCTGGTCACCTTGCTGAGGTGCACCCCGAGGTCCTCCTGGGCTTCGACCTGGCCGATCTTCAGGGGTATGCGTACTACACCGGTATTCGCTTTGCGGCCTATGCATCGGGCTGCTCCGACGCCGTGCTGCGTGGCGGGCGTTATGACGAGGTCGGGGCCGCCTTTGGCCGCCGCCGCCCGGCCGTGGGCTTCAGCCTTGATTTGAAGACGCTGGTGACGCTGGTGCCCGCAACGCCCTTGCGCGCCGCTGTGCGCGCGCCTTGGGGCGAGGACGCCTCGCTGCGCCAGGCCGTGCGGGCCCTGCGCGAGCAGGGCGAGACGGTGGTTTGCGTACTGCCGGGCCATGAGCACGAGGCCGATGAATTCGACTGTGACCGCGAGCTCGTTCGCGAGCACGCTGACTGGGTCGTCCGGGCGCTCTGAGCGCGGCGACCCTTCCCAAATCCCAAGCAATAAGCAGGCAAACAAGATGCAGAGCCAAACCGCGCGCGGACGCAATGTGGTCGTCGTCGGCACCCAGTGGGGTGACGAGGGCAAGGGCAAGGTCGTCGACTGGATGACGGACCATGCGCAGGGTGTCGTGCGTTTCCAGGGCGGCCACAACGCCGGCCACACGCTGGTCATCAAAGGCGTGAAGACAGCGCTGCAGCTCATCCCCAGCGGCATCATGCGCGACGGCGTGGCCTGCTACATCGGCAACGGCGTCGTGCTCGACCCCACCCATCTGCTGACCGAGATCGAGCGCCTGGAGGCCGCCGGCGTCGAGGTGCGTTCGCGCCTTTTCATCAGCGAGTCCTGCCCGCTGATCCTGCCCTTCCACGTTGCCGTCGACAAGGCGCGTGAGCAGCTGCGCGAGAGCAGTGGCAGCGGCAAGATCGGCACGACCGGCAAGGGCATCGGCCCGGCCTATGAAGACAAGGTCGCCCGCCGTGCGCTGCGCGCCCAGGACCTGAAGCACCCCGAGCGCTTCGCCAAGAAGCTGCGCGAGCTGCTGGAGCTGCACAACTTCGCGCTGGGCGGCTATCTGAAGGGTGAGGTGCTGGCCTTCGAACCCATCTTCGAGCAAGCCATGAAGATGGCCGAGGCCATCAAGCCGATGCTGGCCGACGTGGGCTACTTGATTCACAAGGCCCATCAGGCCGGCGCCAATATCCTGTTCGTAGGCGCGCAGGGCACGCTGCTGGACATCGACCATGGCACCTACCCGTATGTGACATCGAGCAACTGCGTGGCGGGCAACGCTGCCGCGGGTGCCGGGGTCGGTCCACAGATGCTGCATTACATGCTGGGCATCACCAAGGCCTACACGACGCGCGTCGGCTCGGGCCCCTTCCCGACCGAACTGGACTGGGAAGTGCCGGGCACCGTGGGCTACCACCTGTCCACCGTCGGCCAGGAGCGCGGCACCGTGACCGGTCGTGCGCGACGCTGTGGCTGGCTGGACGCGGCAGCGCTGAAGCGCTCGATGATCATCAACGGCATCAGCGGCTTGTGCCTCACCAAGCTCGACGTGCTCGACGGTCTGGCCGAGATCAAGATGTGCGTGGGCTATGAGCTTGACGGTCGTCAGCTCGACATCCTGCCGTTGGACGCCGACGAGATCGAAGCCTGCACGCCGGTATTCGAGACCTTCCCCGGCTGGAGCGAGATCACCTTCGGCGTCACGTCCTGGGACGCGCTGCCGGCCAACGCACGCAGCTATCTCAAGCGGGTCGAGGAGGTCATCGGCACGCCCATCCACATGGTGTCCACCGGGCCCGACCGTGAACACACCATCGTGCTGCGCCACCCGTATTCGGCCTGACACTTTCACACCTGATTCGACGGAGACAACACCCATCATGCTGACCGATGACGGCAAACACCTCTACGTGTCCTGGGACGAGTACCACCTGCTGACCGAGCGACTGGCGCTCAAGGTGCACGCCTCGGGCTGGCAGTTCGACCAGATCCTCTGCCTGGCCCGTGGCGGCATGCGCCCCGGCGACGTGCTGTCGCGCGTCTTCGACAAGCCGCTGGGCATCATGTCCACCAGTTCCTACCGGGCCGAGGCTGGCACCATCCAGGGCCGCCTGGACATGGCCAAGTACATCACCATGCCGAAGGGCGAGTTGGCCGGCCGCGTGTTGCTGGTCGATGATCTGGCGGATTCGGGCGTCACGCTCAAGGCAGTGGTGGAGCGGCTGCGCGGCATGCCGGCCATCAGCGAGCTGCGCTCGGCGGTGATCTGGACCAAGAAGGTCTCGGCCTACACGCCGGACTACTACGTCGAGATGCTGGAAACGTCGCCGTGGATCCACCAGCCGTTCGAGGAGTACGACGGCATGGGGCCGGAAGCGCTGGCGAAGAAGTTCGTCGTTTGAGGATGGGGCTTGTGGCGCGGATCGAAGAAGCTCGGTTTGTGCCACGACTCGCTGAAGCGCCCTTCGAGGGCGCGTCAGCGGGGACTCGGTCACGTCCCGCGACCCCGGCTCGGAGCGCAGCTCCAAGCCCTTCTCTTCCTCCCGCGATGTCCACTGGACATCGCTTCCTGAGCCCCAAACGACAAAGGCCAGCACTTTCGTGCTGGCCTTTTTGTTTGGTGCCCAGGAGAGGACTCGAACCTCCACGGAGTTACCCGCTAGTACCTGAAACTAGTGCGTCTACCAATTCCGCCACCTGGGCAAGGTGCTCAAGTCTTCAAAACAAAGGCTTGAGCCGCTTCAGGAAAGCAAGGACTATATCATCAAAAACTTGAAGAACCCCAACGCATCGCCTACGGGCGAAGGCGCCGGCCTGCTTGGCGAGGTCGAAGGCACGTTGCAAGGTCACCGCGACGGGCACGGCTTCCTGATCCCCGATGACGGGACCACCGACGTCTATCTGTCTTCTCAGGAAACCCACGCCGTCATGCACGGTGACCGCCTGCGTGTGCGCATCGTGCGCCTCGACAAACGTGGCCGTCCCGAGGGCAAGGTGCTTGAGATTCTCGAGCGCAAGAAGCGTCCGCTGATCGGCCGCCTACTGCTCGAATCGGGCATCTGGCTCGTCGCGCCCGAGGACCGGCGCATGGGCCAGGACATTCTCGTTCCCAAGAACGGCATCGCAAATGCAACCGCCGGGCAGGTCGTTGCGGTCGAGCTGACGGAGCCGCCGTCGCTGTATTCCCAGCCGGTCGGCCGCGTCGTCGAGGTGCTCGGCGAGATCGACGACCCGGGCATGGAGATCGAGATCGCCGTACGCAAGTACGACGTGCCGCATCGCTTCAGCCCCGACACCCTGGCGCAGAGCGCAAAGCTGCCCGAGAAGCTGCGCGCCGCCGACCTGAAGCATCGCGTCGATCTGCGCGACGTGGCCCTTGTCACCATCGACGGTGAGGACGCACGCGACTTCGACGACGCCGTCTACTGCGAGCCCTTCAAGCAGGGCCGCGGCAAGAAGGCCTTCGAAGGCTGGCGGCTGCTGGTTGCCATCGCCGACGTGTCGCACTACGTGAAGCCGGGCGAGCCGCTGGACACCGACGCCTACGAGCGCGCCACCTCGGTCTATTTCCCGCGTCGCGTCATCCCGATGCTGCCGGAAAAGCTCTCCAACGGCCTGTGCTCGCTGAACCCGTACGAAGACCGGCTCAGCATGGTCTGCGACATGCTGGTGTCCACCGACGGCACCGTCAGCGCCTACCAGTTCTACCCGGCGGTGATCAGTTCCCATGCGCGCTTCACCTATACGGAAGTCGCCGCCATCCTCGCCAACACGCACGGCCCGGAGGCCGCCAAGCGGCGCGCGTTGGTGCCGCATCTTCTGCACCTGCACGAGGTCTACCGCGCGCTGCTGGCCGAGCGCGGCCGGCGCGGCGCGATCGATTTCGAGACGACGGAAACGCAGATCGTCTGCGACGACAACGGCCGCATCGAGAAGATCATCCCGCGCACGCGCAACGACGCGCACCGCCTGATCGAGGAGGCCATGCTGGCCGCCAACACCTGCTCGGCGGATTTCATCCAGTCTTCCAAGCACCATTCGCTCTATCGCGTCCATGAGGGCCCGACGCCGGAGAAGCGCACCACGCTGCAGAACTACCTGCGCTCGCTGGGCATCGGTATGGGCATCTCGGACGATCCAACGCCGCGTGAATTCCAGCAGATAGCCCAGGCGACGAAGGACCGCCCCGACGCCCAGCAGATCCACACCATGCTGCTGCGCTCCATGCAGCAGGCCATCTACACCGGCACCAACTCCGGTCATTTCGGCCTGGCCTATCCGGCCTACACCCACTTCACCAGCCCGATTCGCCGCTATCCGGACCTGCTGGTCCATCGCGTCATCAAATGCCTGCTGACTGGCAAGCGATACACGCTGGACGCCAGCAAGATGAACGTACCGCAGGCGCCCAAGCGCCCCGGCCGTGCGGCGCCGCCCAACCCGGCGGAGGCTCGAAACGAGGCCGAGCGCTGGGAGGTGGTCGGTGCGCATTGCAGTGCCAACGAGCGCCGGGCCGACGAGGCCAGCCGCGACGTCGAGGCCTGGCTGAAGTGCCGCTATATGCGCGACCGCCTTGGCGAGGAGTTCGCGGGCACCGTCAGCGCAGTCACGTCGTTTGGTCTTTTCGTGCAGCTCGATGCGCTCTACGTCGAAGGCCTTGTGCACATCACCGAACTTGGTGGCGAGTACTACCGCTTCGACGATGTGCGGCAGGAGCTGCGCGGCGAGCGTACGGGCATCCGCTATGCCACCGGTGCGCGGGTGCAGGTGCAGGTCAGCCGGGTGGATCTTGATGGTCGCCGCATCGACTTCCGCCTCGTGCGCGACACCGACGAGGCTCGAGCGCCCGGCCGTGGCGGCGCGACCAAGACCTCTGGCAAGCCGTCGGGCAGGGCGCCAGCCAAGAAGCGCGCGCCCAAGACCGCCGTCGAAACCCTCGACGAAGTTCGCCAGACCGACCGCGATGTGAAGCAGAGCCGCAAAGCCGTCGTGGCGTCGCTGCATCCGGTCAAGGCCGCCCAGCAGGCTGCCAAGCGGGCCGCCAGCAAGGCGGCCAAGAAGGCGCCGGCCAAGGCCGCCCCGCGCAAGCGCCGCTAACGCGGCCAGCGCGTCAGCGCTGCGCGGCCAGGCGTTCGATGAGATCGCCGGCGCGCAGCACGCCGTTCGCCTCGCCTGCGCGTCCATGCGCGTCAACGCCGGCGCATGCAACGCCATGCGCATCGGACGTTGGTTGCTGCGCCCAGAGCCCACCGAGCCAGCCGGACAAAACGTCGCCGCTCCCTGCGGTGGCCAGTGCGGGCCCGCCGCTGGCGCAAATGGCTGGCCGCTGGCCGGCCGATGCGATGACGCTGCCCGATCCTTTCAGCACGACGCAGCAGTTCAGGCGTGCCGCCAACTCCTGCGCCGCGCGCAGGCGATCAGCTTGCACGTCGGCCGTGGTGCGCCCCAACATCCGCGCTGCTTCCAAGGGATGCGGCGTCAGCAGGGTCGTTCCCGGCCGACGGGAGCGGACGAGCGATTGCAGGACCTGGTCCACCGCAATCGCGTTCAAGGCGTCGGCGTCGATGACGACGCGCGGCAGCTGGAGCAAGGAAGGAAGCGCCGCTGCGATGGCCGAGCCGGCGCCGCAGCCGATGACGCCCACAGCCTGCGGCACTTCCTCGCAGGTTCCGCGCATCAACTCGGCGCGGCCCTGGTCGGCGGGATCGCCGGCAGGCCGGCCGAGCAGGTCTAGGTAGACGCGTCCCGCGCCGCAAGCCAACGCCGCACGGGCGGCCAGCTGCGCCGCGCCCTGCATGCCCGGTGCGCCACCGACCACCAGCACCTGGCCGTGGCTTCCCTTGTGGCCGGTCACGCTTCGGTGGGGCCGTGGTGCGCGGCCCAGAAGGTCCACGGTGGGCGTCTCGTCCGGCGCGACGTCGAGGTCGTCGAACCAGATCCGTCCGCAGTGCGCGCGGCCCTCGCCCGTGAAAAGACCTGGCTTGAGCGTCAGCAGGGTCAGTGTGTGGTCGGCGCGCATGGCGCGTTCCCCGGCAGGCTGGCCCGTGTCGCCCAGCAGGCCGCTGGGCAGGTCGACGGCGAGGATGGGGGCGGCGCAGGCCTGCATCGCTGCCATCGTTGCCTGCATGTGGGCCGCAGGTGCGCGGTTCAAGCCAAGGCCGAGCAGTGCATCGATGACCAGGGATGGGCTCGAGGGCCCCTCATGGCTCATGTGCACAGCCACACCGTGCTGCGCAAGTCGCCGCGCGGCGATCCGACCGTCGCCGCCGTTGTTGCCAGGCCCGCAGATGATCCAGATCGGACCATCACCACGCCGCAGCACCAGCGCAAGCTTGGCGATGGCCAGGCCGGCGCGTGCCATCAGGTCGGGGCTGTGGCGCAGCGCGCGGGCTTCGATGCGCCGGCTGGCGGCGACGTCGAACAGCGGCAACGTAGAGATCGTGGGCAGCAGCGGTCGCATGCCCGCGAGCTTAGGCCAGTCGCTGAGGGCCGAGGGCACTGATCTCCACCGTTGGCGTCCCGCCGGCAACCTGCTGGGCAAGCACGCTGGCGGCGCCGCAGGCCAGGCCCCAGCCGTTGCCGCCAGGTGAAAGATTGAGCCAGACGCCGGCTCGGCCGCTGGCACCCAGCACCGGTAGGCCATCGGCCGCCACGGCACGCCGGCTCTGGCCATGCTGCACTTGGCTGTGCAGCACCGACCCAGGGAACCAGTGCTGCAGGCCGCGGTGCAGCGCTTCGAAGTCCGCCGCCACTTTCGCGCGGGGGCTGCTCACCGCCAAGCCGCCGGTCACGCGAACGCGTTGGCCCGTGCGGGTGATGGTCAGCCCGAGCGTGGGGTCGACCCAGGCCGCCTTCGGCCCGAGGTCGGGGTGCGCTTCCAGCAGGCGCAAAGGCGCAGTCACCGAAATTTCATGCTGGGCGGCCAGGCTCAGGCGCTGGCCCAGCACGGCGCTGGCATCCAGGCCATTGCACAGCACCACCGCGTCGAAGCGCTCGTCCATTGGCCCGAAGGATTGGGGCAGGGTGTCCCCGGCTTCTCGTTGGGCCCCCTGCACGCGTGTCGGCGCTTCGAGCGGCGGCGTGTGCTCGTGCCGAAGCGTCAGGCCGGTGCCGTCCACGGTGATGGCGCGTACCGTTGTGTGGAAACGAAAGCCCGCACCTTGGCGCTGCGCTTTCAAGCGCAATTGCTGGGTGAACAGGCGCGCGTTGCCGGCACCGCCGTGAGCGAGGGCGACAGCGCCGGCCAGCGGGGCGTCGGCATTGACCCCGGGCTCGCGGCGCCGCGCCGCCTCGGCGTCCAGCAACTCCACTTGCAGGCCCAGCGCCTTCCAGCCGTCCATCCTGGCCTCGGCCACCGCGAGCCGACGCGTGTCGGTCAACGCAATGAGAAGGCCTTCGGTCGATTCATCGTCCAGGCCCAGCTGATGCCGCAGCTCGGCGGTGCGGGCCAAGCCCAACTGGCTCAAGGCTGCCAGCGTCGACGCAGCTTCGCCGCCGCGGCGGCCGGCGCGGCGGCCGGCGCGCCAGCGGCGCCAACGCCAGGCCCAAGGCGTTGGCGTCACCGCAGGCACCAGGGCGGGATGGGGCGAAAGCAGGGCGCTGCCGGCAAAGCTGGCTTGCTCGGCGACGCTGCCGCCGCGCTCAAAGACCTGCACCTGGCAACCCAGGGCCGCGAGTTCATAGGCTGTCGTCACACCAGCCAGGCCTGCGCCCACGACCGCGACACGGCGGCTCAAGCTCGCACCTGAGGGCGACTTCCGGCGAGCGAGCTTGCGGCCACGGCAAAGCGGCGTCGGCTGATAAGGGGCATGCTTGTGTATACTCTGCGGGTTTTGCCGGGGGCGGTCGCTATTTCAGCGTCGCAATATCGGCAAAACGGTTGTGAAGGTGTGCATTGAACAGCGTCAGTGTTCAGGCCATCCGTCGCAACAAATCGCAAACCGGTCACACAAAGGTGTTGTCGTTTGCTGCTTTTGGGAGGTCGGCTGAAACAGCTGTTTCCACGTGCTGCAACGCAATTCGGGCCGGATTTTAGACACAACCTTCGGAGTAAGACCCATGTCTGTCACGATGCGCGAGATGCTGGAAGCCGGCGTCCATTTCGGTCACCAAACCCGCTTCTGGAATCCCAAGATGGCACCGTATATCTACGGCCATCGCAACAAGATCCACATCATCAACCTCGAGAAGACGCTGCCCGCGTTCAACGACGCGATGAAGTTCGTCCGCTCGCTCGCCGCCAAGCGCGGCACGATCCTGATGATCGGCACCAAGCGCCAAGCCCGTGAGTTCATCGCCTCTGAAGCCCAGCGCGCCGGCATGCCCTACGTCGACTCGCGTTGGCTCGGCGGCATGATGACCAACTTCAAGACGGTCAAGACCTCGCTGAAGAACCTCAAGGACATGCAGGCCCAGATCGACGCCGGTACCCAGCCCGCGATCAAGAAGGAAGCTCTGCTGTTCCAGCGCGACATCGCCAAGCTCGAGAAGAATATCGGCGGCATCCAGGACATGACCGCGTTGCCCGATGCCATCTTCGTCATCGACGTCGGCTACCACAAGATTGCCGTTGCCGAAGCCAAGAAGCTCGGCATCCCCGTCATCGGCGTGGTGGACACCAACCACTCGCCCATCGGCATCGATTACGTCATCCCTGGTAACGACGACTCGGCCAAGGCTGTCGCCCTGTACGCCCGCGCCGTCGCCGATGCCGTGCTTGAAGGCAAGGCCAACGCCACGAACGAAGTGCTGGCTGCGGTTGCCCCCGCCGGCGATGAGTTCGTCGAGGTCTCCGAAGAGGCGTAAGCCCCTTCCGCCCTGCATTTGAAAGGGGCCGCGAGGCCCCTTTTGCCAACCGAAATCTGGAGAAGAGAAATGGCTGCTATCACCGCAAGCATGGTGGGCGAACTGCGTGCCCGCACCGACGCCCCGATGATGGAGTGCAAGAAGGCGCTGACCGAGGCCGATGGCGACCTTGGCCGCGCTGAAGAGATCCTGCGCGTCAAGCTCGGCAACAAGGCCGGCAAGGCCGCCTCGCGCATCACCGCCGAAGGCATCGTGGCCTCGGCGGTGGTCGGCGGCAACGGCGCGCTGATCGAAGTGAATTGCGAGACCGACTTCGTCTCCAAGAACGACGCCTTCTTGGCCTTCGTCGGCGCGCTGGCTGGCCTGGTGGCCGAACAGAACCCCGCTGACGTCGCGGCCCTGTCGGCGCTGCCGCTGTCGCAGGAAGGCTTCGGCCCGACGGTGGAAGACGTGCGCAAGGGCCTGATCGGCAAGATCGGCGAGAACATGTCGATCCGCCGTTTCCAGCGCTACACCGGCAGCAAGCTGGCCACCTACCTGCACGGCACCCGCATCGGCGTGGTCGTCGAGTTCGAAGGTGATGACGTCGCTGCAAAGGACGTCGCCATGCACATCGCCGCGATGAAGCCGGCTGCGCTGTCCAGCGCCGACGTGTCGGCCGACCTGGTCGAGAAGGAGCGCCGCATCGCTACGGAGAAGGCGGCCGAATCCGGCAAGCCGGCCGATATCGTCGCCAAGATGGTCGAAGGTTCAGTGCAGAAGTTCCTCAAGGAAGTCTCTCTGCTGGACCAGGTCTTCGTGAAGGCCGCCGACGGCAAGCAGACCGTGGCCGCCTACCTGAAATCGGCCAACACCACCGTCAAGGGCTTCACGCTCTACGTCGTCGGCGAAGGCATCGAGAAGAAGGTTGACGACTTCGCCGCCGAGGTGGCGGCCCAGGTCGCTGCGGCCAAGGGTCAGTAAAGCTGCTTAGCTGACCGTCAGGGCGCCCGGATTACACCGAGGCGCCCTTTAAACTTCTGGGTCACCCAGTGCCCCCACTGATCGAGGACAACATGCCCGCGTACAAACGCATCCTGCTCAAACTTTCCGGCGAAGCCCTGATGGGTGACGACGCCTACGGCATCAACCGCGCGACCATCGTTCGCATGGTGCAGGAAGTCCGTGAAGTGACGCAGATGGGCGTTGAAGTGGCCGTCGTCATCGGTGGCGGCAACATCTTCCGCGGCGTGGCCGGCGGTTCGGTGGGCATGGACCGCGCCACGGCCGATTACATGGGCATGCTGGCCACGGTGATGAATTCGCTGGCGCTGGCAGACACGATGCGCCAGGAGGGCATGACGGCCCGTGTCATGTCGGCCATCGCCATCGAGCAGGTCGTCGAGCCCTATGTGCGTCCCAAGGCGCTGCAGTATCTCGAAGAGGGCAAGGTGGTCGTCTTCGCTGCCGGCACCGGCAACCCCTTCTTCACGACCGACACCGCGGCCGCGCTGCGCGGCGCCGAGATCGGCGCCGAGATTGTGCTGAAGGCCACCAAGGTCGACGGCGTCTACTCGGCCGACCCCAAAAAGGACCCTGAGGCGACACGCTATTCGCGCATCAGCTTCGACGAGGTGATCTCGCGCAACCTGCAGGTCATGGACGGCGCCGCCTTTGCGCTTTGTCGCGACCAGAAACTGCCTATCAAGGTCTTCAGCATCTTCAAGCCGGGCGCGCTCAAGCGTGTCGTGCAAGGCGAAGACGAGGGCACGCTGGTCCACGTTTAATTCAATCTCAATCAGGTGGGGACCACACTGCTCGCTGACGCTCGGGCGGTCTGTCCCGCAAGGAAAAACGATGAGCATTGCCGACATCAAGAAGAACGCCGAGGCCAAGATGGCCAAGTCCGTCGAAGCGCTGAAGGGCGAACTGCACAAGATCCGCACAGGCCGTGCCCACCCCGGCATCCTGGACCAGGTCAGCGTTGACTACTACGGCTCCATGGTGCCGATCTCGCAGGTGGCCAATGTCACTTTGCTGGACGCCCGCACCATCTCCGTCCAGCCCTGGGAAAAAGGCATGGGCGCCAAGATCGAGAAGGCCATCCGCGAGAGCGACCTGGGGCTGAACCCGGCTTCTCAGGGCGACCTGATCCGCGTGCCGATGCCGCCGCTGACCGAAGAGCGCCGCAAGGACCTGACCAAGGTCGTGCGCAATGCCGGCGAAGACACCAAGGTGGCTGTGCGCAACCTGCGCCGCGACGCCAACGAGCAAGCCAAGAAGCTGCTCAAGGACAAGGAAATCAGCGAGGACGACGAGCGTCGCAGCCTGGACGAGGTCCAGAAGCTCACCGATCGGGTGATCGCGGAGATCGACAAGCTGATCTCGGCCAAGGAAGCCGAGATCCTCGCGGTTTGAGCGCTCTGGGCTTGAACTCATCTGCCAGTCTGGCGCAAGACCGCCTTGCGTCGCCGCGCCACGTGGCCATCGTCATGGATGGCAATGGCCGCTGGGCCAAGAAGCGTTTCCTGCCGCGTTTCTTCGGCCACAAGGCCGGCGTGGACAGCCTCGTCAAGGTCGTCCAGGCCTGCATCGATCGGGACATCAAGTACGTCACGGTCTTCGCCTTTTCCAGCGAGAACTGGAAGCGCCCCAGCGACGAGGTCTCCGGGCTGATGGGGCTGGTGCTGGCCGCCGTGTCGCGCTACCTCGCCAAGATGGGCGCGATGGGCGTTCGCATCCGCATCGTTGGCGACCGCGATACGGTGTCCGACAAGCTGCGCAACGCCTGGAACGAGGCGGAAACGACAACCGCCCACAACACGAGGCTGACACTGAACGTCGCCTTCAACTATGGCGGACGCTGGGACATCGTGCAGGCCTGCAAGGCAGCGATCAAGGCTGGCGTGAGCCCCGACGAGCTGACCGAGGCCAAGCTGTCGGAGTTCATGGCCATGAGCTATGCGCCCGACCCCGACCTCTTCATCCGCACGGGCGGCGAAGTGCGCATCAGCAACTTCCTGCTTTGGCAGGCCGCCTACACCGAGTTCGTGTTCTCGGACTGCCTTTGGCCAGAGTTCGGGGAGCGTGAGCTGGATGCGGCCATCGCGGCCTTCCACGAGCGGGACCGCCGCTTCGGCGGCGTCAAGGAAGCGTCCGCCGCCTGAGGCCACCATGCTCAAGACCCGCGTCATCACCGCCGTCGTGCTGCTGGCCATCCTGCTGCCGGTGCTCTTCCAGGCCTCGCCGTGGCCGTTCGCCTGGGTCAGCGTCGTCATGATGGGCGCGGCGGGTTGGGAATGGGCGCGGCTCAACGGCTTGCCCGGCAGCGGTGCCGTCGCCGCTGGCATGGCGCTCGCCATGGCCTGCGTCTGGACGCTGCTGGTCGGCGGCCTGGACACGCCACCGGTCTGGGTGTGGTCCCTGGCCAGCTTGCTGTGGGTGTTGGGCGGCGCCTACGCGCTGCGCGCCGGGCCTGCCGGCTGGCCGCGCATCGCGCGCGGCGTGCGGTTGGCCCTGGGTGCCGTGCTGCTTTGGGGCGCCTGGCTGGCCATCGTGCAGGCCAAGGTGCTGGGCATCAACTTCATCCTTTCGGTGTTCTGCCTGGTCTGGATGGCCGACATCGCGGCCTATTTCGGCGGACGCACCTTCGGCAAGCGCAAGCTCGCGCCGGCCATCAGCCCGGGCAAGAGCTGGGAAGGCGTCTGGAGCGGCATGGCCGGCGTGATCCTGCTTGGCTTCCTGTGGGTGCATGTCATCGACGTGAGGATGGCCGTGGACTCGTCCAGCCTCTACACGTTGCTGGTTCAGCGCCACGGCTGGGTGTCGCTGCTGGCCTTGGTCTTTCTCGGCGCGATGAGCGTGGTCGGTGATCTGTTTGAATCCCTCGTCAAGCGTGCCAGCGGTGCCAAGGACAGCAGCAACCTGCTGCCCGGCCACGGTGGCGTGCTGGATCGCATCGACGCGCTGCTGCCCGTCTTCCCATTGGCGCTCGCGCTGATCAGCCACTGATATGACCCGCCAACGCGTCTGCGTCCTCGGCTCGACCGGCTCCATCGGTGTCAACACCCTGGACGTCATCGCGCGCCATCCCGAGCGCTATGAGGTCGTCGCGTTGAGCGCGATGAGCCGTGTCGACGAATTGCTCGCCCAGTGCCTGAGCTGGGCGCCGCGCTTCGCCGTCATGCCCGAGCGCGCCTCCGCCGCGCGTCTGCGTGAACGGC
>NZ_JBQVNP010000043.1:0-34845 GCF_052436255.1 Roseateles sp.
GCGCAGGCCTTGCACGCGGGCGTCGAGCTGCCAGCGGCCGTTGGCCTCGCGCTGCCCCTTGCCCTGCACGCGGGCGCCACCGCTGAGCTCGGCGTCCAGCGCCGACAGGCGCAGGCTGGCGAGCTGGTCGGGCCGGCCGGACACGGCGAAGGCCAGCCGCCTGACGGGCAGGGCGCCCTGGTCCCAGCGGCCGGCAGCGTCGTTGCGCAGGTCGGCCTGCAGCGTGGCCTCGGTGTTGAGTGCCGGTGCGTCGAGCGTGGCGGTGCCGCTCAGCGCGGTGCGCGGCAGGCCGGGCGCGAGTGCGCTGAGCGCGGCGAGGTCGAACTTGTCGGCCTGCAGCTTGAGCGCATTGACGGGCCAGGGCGCGAACGGCCGGACCTGGCCCTCGGCCTTCAGCGTCTGCTGGGCCGCCTCCAGTTCGGCCTTGGCCGCCAGCGTGGCCAGCGGTCCGCGCGCGGCGGCCACGGCCATCCACGGCAGGTCGGTGGCTTCGTTCTGCTGCACCGTCAGCGTCGCCTCGGTGTGCAGGGGCGCGGCGCTGTCGACCTTGGCCTCCCCGGTCAGCAGCAGATGCTGCCAGCGTGCGCCGGTCAATTTGATGTGGTGGGTGCCGCGGCGCGGCAGGTTGACCTCGGCCACGATGTTCTGCAGCGGCGCCTGGGTGGCCGACCAGCTCAGCCTGCCGATGTGCAGCTTGGCGATGCGCACGCCCACCGGCAGCGACAGCTCGGGCGGCTCGACCATGGGCGCCGTGCTGGGCTGGGTGCGGATGATGACGTCCTGCACCGACACCTCGGAGGCCCGCAGCAGGCGCTGGCCGGGGCTGGCGCCCAGGCCCGACCAGCGCAGGCCGATCAGCTCGGCCTCGCCGCCGGCCCACTTGAGCAGCAGACGCCTGGCGCGGAAGTCGCCCAGCAACGAGCCCTCGGGTGCCTCGACCTGTACGCCGGGCAGCTGGCCCATCAGCCAGGCGCCGCCGGCCGGGCGCTGCAGCAGCCAGGCCACGAAGGCGGCGGCCAGCACGAGGATGACGATCAGCCCGATCAGGGCGTTGCGAAGGATGCGGACGGAGCGCCTCACAGCGTGATCCCGACACTGAAGTGGAGCCGCCACTTGCCGGTCTCGTGCGCACGCGCGACGTCCACGCGCAGCGGCCCGACCGGGCTGCGCCAGCGCACGCCGGCGCCATAGCCGATGACGGGTTTGAAGTCGTTCCAGCGCGAGGCGGCGTTGCCGGCATCGACGAAGGCGGCGCCCCAGAGGCTGGGGAAGCTGGCCAGGATGGGCCGTGCGATCTCGACGCTGCCGGTGGCCATCACCCGGCCGCCGACCGTCAGGCCGTTCTCCGCCGGCCCCAGGCTGCGGTAGGCATAGCCGCGTACCGACTCGTCGCCGCCGGCCAGGAAGCGCAGTTTCTCGGGCACGCCGACCTGCTCGCGCGCGACGACCTGGGCCAGCTCGGCCCGGGCCGAGCCGAACCAGCCGCCAATCGGCCGGTAGTAGCCCAGCTTGAACTGCATGCGTCCGAAGGGCCCGCTGTCGTCGGTGCCGCCGCCGCGCACATGGCCCAGGCCGACGAGGGCCAGGGCCTGGTGGCCTTCGGTCGGCAGCAGGTTGCTGTCCAGGCGCCGGCGTATCCACTGCTGGTTGACGGAGATGGCCAGGTTGGTGTTGACGACATTGCCGGCCGTTTCGCGGGCGCGCAGCAGTTCGACATAGCTCAGGCGTTCGTCCTGCGTGGCCTCGTAGATGCGGCCCAGGCGCAGGCCCAGGTTCTGCGCCGTCTTGTCGCTGCTGCGGTCATGCTCGAACTGCAGCGAGGCGAGGTTGCGCTTGAGGTCGGGCTGGGGGTGGGAGCTGATCTCGAGCTCCAGGCCGCTGAGGTCGCGGCTGACCTGCACTTTGGAGCGCGCCCGCACGGGCAGGTCGAAGGGCCGGCGATGCAGGTGCTCGACGCTGATGCTCTGGCCGTTGTTGGCGTGGTAGCCGACAGCCACCGTGGCCTGCTGCAGCGAGCTCTCGGTCAGCGTCACGAGCACGGGGCTGGTGCCATCGGCCTCGACCGTCTCGGACTGCAACTGCACACGCACGGCGTCGAAGAGCTGGGTCTTGGCCAGGCGCTCCTGGAAGTCGGCGAGCTGCTGCTCGGTGTAGACGCCGCCACGCTCGAAGCCGGTCAGGCGCTCGACGGTCTGGCGGGTGTGGCGGTTCAGGCCTTCGATGCGCAGCGTGCCGAACCGGGCCCGGTTGCCGCTGGCCACGACGAGGCGCAGCTCGGCCGTCCGGGTGTCGGGGTCGACGCGGGCATTGGTTTCGGCCCAGCGCGCCAGCGGATAGCCGCCGGCGCGCGCGCGCAGCAGCAAGTCGTTCTTGCCGCTGGCCCATTCGGCCTGGGTGAAGGGGTCGCCCTCGCCCAGCGGCCAGGCGCGGCGCAGGCTCTCGCGCAGTGCCTTGGCGTCGCCATCGTCGTCGGCCAGACCTTCCTGGAAGTCGATGGCAACGCTGGCCACGCGCGTGCGCGGCCCCGGGGTGACGTGCAGGCGCAGCTGCGAGGCGTCCTCCGGATCGCGCTCGACACGTGCCGACGCGTTGAAGAAGCCTTCGGTCTCTACCAGCTTCTGGGCCTGGGCCGGCGCTGCGGCGGCCAGGCGCGCCAGCTCGACGCGGCTCAGCGCCGCCTCGCTGGCGCGGTAGCGGGCAATGTCCAGGTGCCGGCGCAGCAGGTTGCGCAGCCGGTTGTCTCGGAAGTCGTCCTCGACCTCGATGTCGAGGCTGTAGACGGCCGGTGCGTCGGCCGGCACGTCGGGAGCCGGGACCGGCGCTGGCGTGGGGGCGGTCGCCGCACAGCCGCTCAGCAGCACTGCCGCCAGCAGTGCGAGAAGACGACTCATTTGCTCAGCAGCCGCATCGCGCCTTCAAGCCCGGACAGGGTCAGCGGGAACATGCGCTGCTGCATCAGCTGCTGGATCAGCGCGATGCTCTGCCGGTACTGCCAGACGCCTTGCGGCTCGGGGTTGATCCACGCATAGCGCGGGAAGGCGTGGGTCAGGCGCTGGATCCATTCCGCACCCGGTTCGTCGTTGTTGTATTCGACGCTGCCGCCAGCCTGCAGGATTTCGTAGGGGCTCATGGTCGCGTCGCCGACGAAGATGAGCTTGTAGTCGCGGTTGTACTTGCGGATCAGGTCGAAGGTGCTGAGCTTTTCGGCAAAGCGGCGGCGGTTGTTCTTCCAGACGAAGTCGTAGACGCAGTTGTGGAAGTAGTAGAACTCCAGGTGCTTGAACTCGGTCTTGGCAGCGCTGAAGAGCTCTTCCACGCGGCTGACGTGCTCGTCCATCGTCCCGCCCACATCCATCAGCAGCAGCACCTTGACCTTGTTGTGGCGCTCAGGCTGCATGCGGATGTCCAGCATGCCGGCGTTGGCGGCGGTGCCGTGGATGGTGCCGTCCAGGTCCAGCTCCAGCTCCGAGCCCTCGCGCGCGAAGCGGCGCAGGCGGCGCAGCGCGACCTTGATGTTGCGAGTGCCCAGCTCCAGCGTGTCGTCGTAGTCGCGGTAGGCGCGCTGCTCCCACACCTTGACCGCACTCTTGTTGCCACCCTGGCCACCAATGCGGATGCCCTGCGGGTTGTAGCCCGAGTTGCCGAAGGGGCTGGTGCCGCCCGTGCCAATCCAGCGGTTGCCGCCCTCGTGGCGCTCCTTCTGTTCCTCGAAGCGCTTCTTCAGCGTCTGCATCAGCTCGTCCCAGCCCATCTTCTCGATGGCGGCCTTCTGCTCGGGCGTCAGGTTCAGCTCGAGGTTCTTCTTCAACCACTCCAGCGGCACCTCGGCGGTGAAGTCGGTCAGCATCTCCACGCCCTTGAAGTAGGCGGCAAAGGCGCGGTCGAACTTGTCGTACTGGGTTTCGTCCTTGACCAGGGACGTGCGGGCGAGGTGGTAGAAGTCGTCGATGCTGGCGGTGCCACCGTTGTCGGGGCCGCCGATGACGCCGGCCTGCAGCGCCTCCAGCAGGGTCAGGTACTCGGGCACCGTCACCTTGAGCTTGGCGGCACGCAGCGTGTAGAAAAACTGGATCAGCATGGCGGCGCGGTCAAGTACGGCGGAGTCGAAAACGATTATGCAGTGCGATATTCCCGCGAGTTTGTAGGAGGCGAGCCTGGTAGGGGCCGCATGTCGCTGCGGCGGCTGCCTTGACTTCGAGCGCGCCGTCGCCACGCCGGCGCCAACGCGCCGGCCGGCTTGGGCGTGCTGTGCGCTGACATCGGCTGGCCTAGCTAGGGATTTCCGTACAGTTCGCCGAAGAAGTCCCCCGGCAGCCAAAGCGGCCGCTCGGGTTGGTCGGTGATCTCCCGGGTCACCGCCCACTGCAACTGCGCAAAGCGCTGCACCGCACCCCAGTGGAAGGGCTGGCCGAGGTCGTCGCTGGGCTGGTGGTAGCGCTGGCGGCGGAACTCGCGCATCAGCGCGTTGCCGTCTTCGCTGGCGTCGAAGGAGGCGCCGCCCGGCCCCAGGATGATGGCAGGAATGCCGTGGCGCACGAAGCTGTACTGGTCGGAGCGCGTGAAGCGGCTCTGCTCGGGTTGCGGGTCGGGCGCCACGGCCAGCCCAAGGCGGCGCGCCGCGCGCTCGACAATGGGGCCCAGCGTCGAATGCTCCGCGCCCAGGGCCACGACCTCCTTGAAGTCGTGCAGCAGGATGGGCATGTCGATATTGACATTGGCGACCACGGCGGCGGCGGGTATCGGCGGGTGGCGGGCCAAGTAGGCCGAGCCGAGGTAGTTCTTCTCCTCGGCCGTCAGCGCGACGACAAGGACGGAGCGGTCGGGAGCCGGGCCCTGGGCCAGCAGCCGCGCCACCTCCAGCAGCGTGGCAACGCCGAGGGCGTTGTCCATCGCGCCGGGGTAGACGGTGTCGCCCTTGCTGCCCAGATGATCCAGGTGGGCCGATAGCACGACGACTTCACGCCTCAGGCGCGGGTGGCGGCCTTCGATGAGGCCGGCGATGTTGTGGCTGCGGGCCTGGCCGTGGACGCTGTCGCGCACCAGGCGGGCGACGAGGCCAAGGTCGCCGCGTGGCAGCGGCCGGCCGGCTTCGGCGTCGGCCACGAGTGATGCGTAGTCGCGGCCGAGTGCGGCCAGCAGCTTGGGCGCGGCCTGCACGCTGACGGTGGCCGCGGCGCGCAGGCCGGGGATGTCGCTGCCGCCGCGGCCGTCGGCGGTCTGCCAGTCCATCGCGACGTTGTCGGCGAACTGGCGGTTGAGGTGGAAGGGCGCCACGATCTCGCTGCGCTTGGTTGCCAGCGTGATGACGCCGACGGCGCCGTGGCGCGCGGCCAGTTCGGCCTTGGTGCGGCCGTTGCCAAAGTGGGCGCCTTCGGTGGACGGCAGCTGCGGGGGCCGGCCGGACAGCACGACCACGAACCTGCCCTTGACGTCCAGGCCGGCGTAGTCGTCCAGGCCGAAGCGCGGCGCGGTGATGCCATAGCCGGCGAAGACCAGCGGCGCCTTCACATCGCTATGCGGTGCCGACAGGTCGGGACGGGTGCTGAATTCATCCAGCCAGGCCAGGCGCTCGCAGGCCTCGCCGCGGCAGAGGTCGAGCGACGGCGCCGTAGCGGCGAGGCGGCTGGTCCTCAGCGGCACGAGCTGGGCATGGCCGCCCGCATCGCCCATGGGCTTGAGTCCGAGCTGCGCGAACTGGCTGGCCACGTAGGCGGCGGCCAGGTCGTAGCCGCGCGTGCCGGTCTCGCGGCCTTCAAGCAACGGGTCGGCCAGGAAGCGCAGATGCGCCTGCAGCCGGCGCAGGTCGGCGTGAAGCGGCTGGCCTTGCGCGGCGGCGGGCAGGGACACCGCTGCCAGCGAGGCGGCCGCAGCCTCCAGCAGGCCGCGTCGCTTCATCGCGCCAGGTGCCTGTCCAGCCAGGCGAAGAACTCGCCGTACCAGACGCGGCTGTTGCGGGGCTTGAGCACCCAGTGGTTCTCGTCCGGGAACCACAGCAGCCGCGACGGCACGCCCAGCGACTTCAGCGTGTTGTAGTAGGCCAGGCCCTGGGCATCGGGCACGCGGTAGTCCATCGCGCCGTGGATGACGAGGGTGGGGGTCGTGAAGTGCGCGGCGAAGGCATGTGGGCTCTGCGCCGCGATCCTGGCCGGATCGTCCCAGTACGCCGCACCCAGCTCCTTGCGGTGCCAGCTGTAGGCGTCGTCGGCATACATGGCCTGCCAGTCGTAGCAGCCCGCGTGGCAGACATAGGCCTGGTAGCGGCCGGCCGGCACATGGCCATTCATCCAGGCCACCATGAAGCCGCCGTAGCTGCCGCCGGCAGCGACGATGCGCTTCTTGTCCACCCAGCGTCTTTGCAGCAGCCAGTCGGTGCCGGCCTCGATATCCTGCAGCTCGTACTCGCCCCAATGGCCGGTGATGCTGTCCAGGAATTCGAAGCCGAAGCTGGACGAGCCGTGGTAGTTCACGCAGGCCACGACGTAGCCTTGCGCCGCAAAGGCCTGGTGGTTCCAGCGCCAGTGCCAGCTGTCGCCAAAGGCGGTGTGCGGGCCACCATGGATGACATGCATCACGGGCCACTTTTTCTTGGCGTCGAAGCCGGGCGGGTAGGTCAGCCACATCTGCACGTCGTCGCCGCGCGCGCCCTGGATCGTCACTTCCTCGAAGCGGCCGAAAGCGTGAGCCGCCAGGCGCGCGTCGTTCAGCGCCTCGATGCGGCGCAGGCCGCCGTCGGCCAGCACCGACAGCCGCGGCGGAAAGGCCATGCCGTCGTGGTTGACGACGACGAAGTCGGCGGCCAGCGCGAAGCTGCCGACATGCCCGCCTTCGAAGACGGGCTCGGCCAGGCGCTCGCCGAGCATGAACTGCCAGAGGTGGCGGCGGCCGCGGTCCTCGGCAGCGAACAGCACGGACTGGTCGTCCGCGGCCCAGCGCAGCGGCGCGCTGACTTCGTGGTCCCAGTCCTCGCTGAACACGGCCCAGCGGCCTTGCTGGTCCAGCACCGCCAGCTGATTGGGGCGGTTGTGGCCCTGCGCCTGGTGGCTGGCCAGGAAGGCGAGGTGGGCACCGCCATGGCTGTAGCGGGGCGCGGCAAAGTCCCAGTCGCCGTCCTGCAGCAGCGTCAACCCCTGGCGCGTCTTCACGTCGATCTCGGCCAGCGCAAAGCGGTCGTCCAGCTTCTTCTCGGCGGCGGGGTCGAAGGCGAAGGCAATGCGGCGGCCATCGGGCGAGATGTCGAAGGTGAGGGCGTCAGGCTCGGCGCGGCTGAGCTCCCAGGCCGTGCCTTCGAAGAGGTCGCGCGCCCGGCCGGTGGCCACGTCCATCACATGCAGATGCGGCACGCGGCCCATCGGGATGTGGTGGTCCCAGAAGCGGTAGAGGGCCTGGTCGGTGACGTAGGCCGTCTCTTTGCGGGCTTTGAAGTCGCGCAGTGCCTCGTCCTGGGCGGCGGCCTTGCGGTCGGGCCAGACCCAGGACACGAAGGCGATGCGCCGTCCGTCGGGGAACCACTTGAAAGCCTCGACGCCAGTGGGTACCTGGCCCACGCGCCGCGCCTCGCCGCCGTCCGGCGGGATGACGTAGAGCTGCGTCTCTTCATCGCGCACACCGCCCTGCTCCCGCCTGGCCGTGAAGGCGATCAGGTCACCGCGCGGGCTCCATTGCGGGTTGCCGTCCTTCTCGCCGGCCTCGGTCAGGCGGCGCGGCTCGCCGCCCAGCGTCGAGAACAGCCACAGGCTGCTCTGCGCCCGGTTGGTCTGCATCGAATGACGCGTGACGCCGGCGGCAGCCTGGGCGCCGTCGGGGCTGAGGCTGGGTTCGCCGATGCGATCCAAGGCCCAGAGTGCATCAACGTTGAAACTTGCATCGACGGCCTTGGATTTGCTGTTCATGTTCTCTGTCGGGTGAGCAGCCAGTTCAGGTGTGCCTTGACCTCGGGCCATTCGCCCACGGTCAGGCTGTACATGACGGTATCGCGCACCGTGCCGTCGCGGCGCAGCGCGTGGTGGCGCAGCACGCCGTCACGCTTGGCGCCGAGGCGCTCGATGGCACGCTGCGAGGCGTGGTTGAAGTTGTCGGTGCGCCAGCCCACGAGCTGGGCGCCCAGGGTCTCGAAGGCATGCGTCAGCATCAGGAGCTTGGCCGTCGTGTTGACGGCGCTGCGCTGCACGCGCTGGGCATACCAGGTGTAGCCGATCTCGACGCGAGCGACCGCCGGCACGATGTCGTGGTAGCTGGTCGAGCCCAGCACCTCGCCGGTCGCGGCGTCGAGCACGGCGAAGGGCAGGCGGTGGCCGGCGGCTTGGGCCACCAGCGCGGTCTCGATGTAGGCCTGGGTCTCGTCGGGGGTGGGCACGCTGGTGAAGCGCAGGTTCCACAGCTCGCCGTCGGCCGCGGCCGCTTGCAGGCCTGGCCCATGCGCCAGGGTCAGGGGCACCAGCCGGATCGGTCCGGCGGCCAGCGTGACCGACCCGACGGGCCGGAGCGCCTGGACCACTGGGATCAAGGCTTGTCCTTGATGATCAACCGCCGTGCGGCCCAGCGGCCGACACCGCAGCCGGCGACGATGAGAATCAGGGCACCCATCTGCTGGGCGTTCCAGTCGGTGCTGGCGATGAAGTCCACACCCAGCAGCCGGCCAAGCCCCCAGCCGGCCAGCGCGCCGCCGACGAAGCCGATGGCGTCGGCGAACCCCTCGCGCATCGCGCGGTCGAAATCGTTGGTGGCCATCAGCGGTTATTTCTTTGCATGAATACGAGTTTCTCGAACAGCGTCAGGTCTTGCTCGTTCTTCAACAAGGCGCCGACCAGTGGCGGGATGGAGACCTTCTCGTCCTTGGACTGCAGGGCGTCGACAGGGACGTCCTCGGCGACCAGCAGCTTGAGCCAGTCGATCAGCTCCGAGGTGCTGGGCTTCTTCTTCAGACCGGGCAGATTGCGCACGTCGTAGAAGCTCTTCAAGGCCGCGGCGAGCAGGTCCTTCTTGAGCGTCGGGAAGTGCACGTCGACGATCTTCTGCATCGTTGGCGCGTCGGGGAACTTGATGTAGTGGAAGAAGCAGCGGCGCAGGAAGGCGTCCGGCAGCTCCTTCTCGTTGTTGGAGGTGATGAAGACGAGCGGCCGGTGCCTGGCCTTGATCAACTGGCGCGTCTCGTAGACATAGAACTCCATGCGATCGATCTCCCGCAGGAGGTCATTGGGGAACTCGATGTCGGCCTTGTCGATCTCGTCGATCAGCAGCACGACCGGATGGTCGGCCTCGAAGGCCTGCCAGAGCACGCCCTTGACGATGTAGTTCTCGATGTGGCGGACGCGGTCGCTGCCCTCGATACCGGCGAGCTGGCTGTCGCGCAGCCGGCTGACGGCGTCGTATTCGTACAGGCCCTGCTGTGCCTTGGTGGTGCTCTTGATATGCCATTGCAACAGCGGCATGCCCAGGGCCTGGGCGACCTCCTCGGCCAGCATGGTCTTGCCGGTGCCGGGCTCACCCTTGATCAGCAAAGGCCGCTGCAGCGTGGCGGCGGCGTTCACCGCGAGCATCAGGTCGGCGGTGGCGACGTACTGGTCGGAGCCTTGGAATTTCATGGAGCGTGCAGAGGGAAAAGGGCCTGGGCCAGGGGTGCCGAGCCAGTATAGGTGGGCCCCTATAATCGCCGCCGCTCAAGACAAGACACCTCCCGGGACCATGAAAAAACTGCTGCAGATCTCGCTCGCCCTGGCCACTGCCCTGACCGCCTTTGCCGCCCAGGCCCAGGATGTGAAGGCCGGCGAGAGGAAGGCAGCGATGTGCATCGGCTGCCATGGCATCCCCGGCTACCAAGCAAGCTTCCCCGAGATCCACAAGGTGCCGATGATCGCGGGCCAGAACGCCAAGTACATCGTGGCGGCCCTGCAGGCCTATGCCAAGGGCGACCGCAAGCACCCGACGATGCGCGGCATCGCTGCCTCGATGACCGAGCAGGACATGGCCGACATGGCCGCCTTCTACGAGCAGCAGGCCAAGCTGCCGGCCGTGGCCGACTCCGTTGCCGCGCCATCGGCCAATGTGGCCGAACTCTTGAACAAGGGCGCCTGCATCTCCTGCCACGGCGCCAATTTCAGCAAGGCCATCGACCCGAGCTATCCCAAGCTGGCCGGCCAGCATGCCGACTACCTGACCGTCGCACTGAAGGCCTACAAGGTCGAGCGCAATGCCAATGTAGGCCGCAACAACGCCATCATGGTGGGCCAAGTCAAGCAGTTCTCCAACGCTGAGCTGAAGGCGATGGCGAAATACATCAGCTCCCTGCCCACCGAGCTGGCGACGGTGCCGCAGCCCAAGCTGCGCTGAACGGCGGTTCAGCTTGCACCAAGCCGTCCCGAGGGGTGGCTTTTTTCATACCGTGCCAAAACGTGCAGGGCTGCACGGTTGGACGAGACCGTCGCGCCGATACTGGCCTCTAGCCGGACGACGAAGACATGTTGAAAAAAGTCGCGACGAGCGAGGTGAGGTTGGGCATGTACCTCCAGGGAATGGAGGGGGCTTGGCTGTCCCATCCGTTCTGGAAGACCAAGTTCGTGCTGACCGCGGCCGCCGACCTGGCCGCCCTGCAGGCCAGCGGCGTGCCGGCCGTCTGGATTGACGTCAGCAAGGGTATCGACGTCGCGGCGGGCGTTGCCGCCCCGCCCCAGGCTTTGCCCGCCGCGGCCCCGGCCGCCGTCACCGCACCGCCGGCGGCACGCGTCGGCATGGAGGATGAGCTGGGCCGGGCCGCCGAGGTGATCGGCCGCGCCAAGGTCGCCGTCATCGCGCTGTTCGGCGAGGCCCGCCTGGGCAAGGCCATCGACAGCGAAGTCTGCCTGCCCATCGTCGACGAAGTCACGTCGTCGCTCGCCCGCAACCCCTCGGCCTTCCTGAGCCTGGCGCGGCTGAAGACCCGGGACGACTACACCTATATGCACTCGGTTGCGGTCTGCGGCCTGATGGTGTCGCTGGCCCGCCAGATGGGGCTGAGCGATGCCGAGCAGCGCGAGGCCGGCCTGGCCGGGCTGCTGCACGATGTGGGCAAGATGCTGATGCCGCTGGAGGTGCTGAACAAGCCCGGCGCGCTGACGGACGCCGAGTTCAGCGTCATGAAAAGCCATCCCGAGCGCGGCTGGGAGCTGCTGCGCGAGGGCACCAAGGTGCCGGCGGTGGCGCTGGACGTCTGCCTGCACCACCACGAGAAGATGGACGGCACGGGCTATCCGCACAAGCTTGCCGGCGAGCAGATCAGCCAGCTCGCCCGCATGGGCGCCGTCTGCGACGTCTACGACGCCATCACGTCGACGCGGCCCTACAAGTCGGCCTGGGACCCGGCCGGCTCGCTGCAGCGCATGTCGCAGTGGAAGGGCCAGTTCGACCCGACCGTCTTCCAGGCATTCGTGAAGAGCGTCGGCATCTATCCCACCGGCACCTTGGTGCGCCTGCAGTCCGGCCGCCTGGCGGTGGTCGTCGACCAGAACCCCGCATCGCTGGTCTCGCCACGCGTCAAGGTCTTCTATTCGACCAAGTCGAGCATGCCCATCCCGCTGCAGGTCATCGACCTGGCGGCGCCCGGCACCAGTGACCGCATCGCCGGCCGAGAGCCGCCGGAGAACTGGAACTTCCCCCAGCTCGACGAGCTCTGGAACCCGCTCGGCAAGCGTTGAGCAAGGGTCTTTGCGGGCCTCCTAAACTGCTGTCCATGCAGTTGGGAGATCAGCGATGAAGCGGTGGATCGGTATTGTGGTGTTGGTGGCCGCCTGCGGTGCGTCCGCTCAGACATTGCGTTGGGCCAGCCAGGGCGATCCGCAGACGATGGACCCGCACTCGCAGAACGAGAGCCTGACCAACATGGTCAACGGCCAGGTCTACGAACGCCTGACCAGTCGCGAGGCCAGGCTGGCCATCGTGCCGGGCCTGGCGATGGAGTGGAAGCAGACCGGACCGCTCGCCTGGCGCTTCAAGCTGCGCCCGGGCGTCAGGTTCCACGACGGCTCGCCGTTGACGGCGGACGACGTCGTCTTCTCGGTGCAGCGTGCCAAGGCGCCCACCTCGCAGATCGCCGTCTGGGCCAATGCCGTTGGCACGGCCAGGAAGGTCGACGACCTGACGGTGGACTTCGAGCTGACCACCTTCAACCCGATCTTCCTGCAACACATCGACCAGCTCTGGATCATGAGCCGCGGCTGGTGCGAGAAGCACAAGGTCGCCAAGCCGCTGGACTTCAAGAACAAGGAAGAGAGCTACACCGCTTTGCACGCCAACGGCACCGGCCCTTTCGTGCTGGCCAGCCGGCAGCCCGGCATCAAGACCGTGCTCAAGCGCAACCCGAACTGGTGGGGCAAGTTCCAGGGCAACCTGCAGGAAGTCGTCTACAGCCCGATTGCCACCGACGCGACGCGGCTTGCCGCACTGGTATCGGGCGAGATCGACTTCGTGCTCGACCCCGCGCCGCGCGATATCGCGCGGCTGCGCAACACGGCGGGCATCAAGGTCATCGAGGGCCCTGAGAACCGCCTCGTCTTCATCGGCATGGACCAGTCGCGCGACAAGCTGCTCTACGGCAAGGCCCCGGGCGACAGGAACCCATTCAAGGACGTGCGCGTGCGCCGCGCGCTCTACCAGGCCATCGATGTCGAGGCGCTGCGCACCAAGCTGATGGCCGGCCTGTCTGTGCCGACGGGCGCGCTGACGCCGTCCAGCACCGCCTCCTTTGACGACCCGGCCCTTCAGGCCCGCCTGCCGTACGACCTTGCGGCCGCGCGCAGGCTGATGCAGGAGGCCGGCTTTGCCGACGGTTTCGAGGTGACGCTGGACTGCCCCAACAACCGCTACATCAACGACGAGGAAATCTGCACCGCGCTGGCGTCGATGTGGGCACAGCTGAAGGTCAAGGTCAGGGTCAATGCCATGCCGCGCGTCATCTACTTCCCCAAGCTGGAGAAGTACGACACCAGCCTCTACCTGTATGGCTGGGGTGGCTCGGTGACCGATGCCGAGAGCATCCTGACGCCGCTCTACCGGGCCCGTGGCGACAAGGGCGTGGGCAACTACAACTTCGGCGGCTTGCGCAACGACAAGGCCGACGCCTTGGCGGCGCAGTCCAGCGTCGAGCCCGATGCCGGCAAGCGCGAGCAGCTGATCCGCGGCGCGCTGGCCGAGCTGCGCGAGCAGGTCAACGTGATCCCGCTGCACCGCCAGGTCGTGCCTTGGGGCGCGCGGGCGAATGTCACGGCGGTGCACCGGCCCGACAACTGGCTGGAGCTGGCCTGGGTGCAGATCAACCGCTGATTTCGGGCCTTTAACGGCCCATCGCCAGGCCGTCGGCGCGGCACACTGCCCTGAGCGAAATTCCGCCCAGATTCCCGCCCGTGCCATGCCGTACCGCCTTGCCACCTTCGCCGTGATCCTGTCGCTTGCCGCCTGCGGAGGCGGTGGCGGGGACGGTGGCGGCACGCCGCCGCTGGACAAGCCGCCCACGCTGCGGGGCGTCGCCGCGACCGGCGCGCCGCTCGTCAATGCGCAGGTCAGCGTTGTTGACGGCCAGGGCAAGGTCGTCGGCACCGCGACGACCCACGGCGCCGACGGCAGCTACAACCTGACGCTGTCGGTCAACACCCCGGCCGCGCCCCTCTTCATCCAGGCACGCGGCATGGACGCCGCCGGCACGATGCAGGTGCTGCATTCAGTGGTGCCGACGATTGCCGCGGCGATGGTGAGCCATGTGACGCCACTGACCAATGCCGTCGTGGCGCTGTCACTCGGCACCGAGCCGGCACCCGTCTTCGCTGCCGCCGCCACCAGCGCCGGCCAGTTCACGCAAATGGCCAGCGCCGCTCCCGCCGCGAGCGACTTCCTGAAGACCCTGGTCAAGACTCAGCTGACCGACCTGAAGTTCACCGACCCCAAGACTTTGGACTTGCTGGCCGACGCGAACTTTGCTGCCAACAAGGGCCCGCATGACCTGCTCATCGAGGCCGTGCGAGTCGACCTCGCGCGCTCGCGGCTGAACGTGCCGCTGCTGCAGATCGGCAACAAGTTCCTGGCGGCCCCGACGGCCGAGGTCGTCGTCGAGCTGCCCAAGGCCCAGACCGAATTGCTCAAGACCAGCGACGCTGCGCCGGCAACCGCCATCACCTCGACCCTGAAGGCCGCGACGAGCGCCTCGGCCCTGCTGGCCAATTTGCCGGGTCTGGACGAGCTTGGCGCTGCGCTCAACCAGCTCATCGCCCAGGGCCAGGATGTCAGCCGGCTGCTGGACGCGCCGCTGCTGGCCGGCTACGACAAGCACAACGGCCGGGTCAAGACCCAGCTCGCCGGCACCCTCTACACCTACTCGACCGCCAACCGCCAGTTCGGCCGCTTCCAGCTGCTGGGCTGCGCCGACGACGCCCCGGCCACCGGCAATTGCGCCAAGGTGATGGTGGGCGCCGTCGTCAGCGATTCGAGCGGCGCCGTCGTCGATGTGTTCAGCGACGTCGTCAGCTACAACAAGTCGGCGACGACCACGAACAAGTGGAACCTGGTCGGCAACGGCAAGAAACTTGCCGTCGCCGCGCAGCCGCTGGGCTTCATGGCGCTGAACGCCGACGGCTCGGCCAGCACCGCAGTCGTGCCCAACCCGGGCATCGGCCTGCAGGTGGAGATCCAGGCGCAGATGCCCGACCCGCTGCCGGGCAACCCGCCCATCCAGCTGATCAACGCCGCTACCGTGCAGCTGCCAGGCGGCTTCAGCATTCCCTTCGGCTATTGCAACCGGCCACAGCTTTGCGTATCGACCACGCCGGGCGCCACCATCCTGATCCCCACCGGCGGCGTCGGCGACCTCGCCATCCAGCGCTCGGCGGTCGGCTGGGTTGGCAGCGTCGACAGCGTGCGCGCGGCCAAGTACCTCATCAACTACAGCTATGCCGGCGTGGCCGAAACGCGCAATGCATACCTGCGTGCCGATGTGCTGGGAGAGCCGGCTGCGGCTCGCTTCCCTGTTGTCGACGGCATGTCGGCCGCCAACCCACTGGCAGCCGCCAACCTGCAAGGCGGCACGCTGGCCATCAACTGGGCCACCTGGGCCGCAGCCAACCCGGACCTGCGCATCATCGAGGTCAAGCGCGTCTTCACGCCCGCCGCCGGCGGCGCGCCGACGGTGGTGGACACGCCAGCCCCGCTGCCCCCGCGCACGGCGGTCACGCTGAGCGCCGCCTTCACGCCGGTCGGCGCGGTCAGGTCCGAGCTGTGGCTGCAGGCGACCGACGCGCAAGGGCGGCGCTTTCACACGCGCTACACGGCCAGGCCCTGATACGCCCGCCGGGATAGGGAGCCCTCCCCAGAAAACGGGCGTCCCGGTGCGCCAGGGGGCGCCGGGCCGTGAAATCTGACAAGGCCCGCGAAAGGGTCGAAGGCTAAGCTGCCGGCACCTTCAAAAACGACAGCCCTGCCGCAGCAGCATGGCGACAGATTCCATGGCGTACCGACCTCTGGCGCTGGCCGCGCTGATTTGCCTGGTACTCCCGTTGGGCGCCCGGGCGGTGCCCGCCGATGCAGACGACGACGCCCTGCAGGCCCTGCTCAAACGCGAGGTGCAGGGCCCGTCGCGCTATGCGCAAAGCCTGATGGACGCGCCGGCCGCCGTGGCCGTCATCGGGCGCGAGGAGTCCAGCCGGCTTGGCCACCGCACCATCGGCGACATGCTGGCGCGGCTGCCCGGCGTCTACATCGGCAACTCGCGCACGTACAGCTCGTTGGGGTTGCGCGGTTTCAACCGGCCCGGCGACTACAGCTCGCGCACGCTGATGGCCATCGACGGTCAGCGCCTCAATGACGCCATCTATGACCAGGGCCTGCCGCAGTTCGAGCTGCCGGTGGTGGCGGAGTGGGTCAAGCGTATCGAGCTGGTGCAGGGCCCGGGTTCGTCCATCTATGGCAGCAACGCGCTGCTGGGCGTCGTCAACATCGTCACGCTGGACGGCGCCGATGCGCCCGGCCTGTCCCTGACCGGCAGCCTCGGCGAGCAGGGCCTGCGCCGCGCCGAAATGCATTACGGCGCCAGTGGCGCCGAGCACGGCGACTTCTTCATCGGCCTGAACGCCCAGCGTGCCGACGGCGAGAACCTCTACCTGCCCGAGCTTGGCACGCCCGACGGCTGGGTGCGGGGCCTGGACGGCGAGCGGCAGCTGGCATTGCTGGCCAAGTACCGCCTTGGCGCCTGGCGCGCGTCGCTGAGCGCCGTGCGGCGCGAAAAGGACGCCCCCACCGCGCCGTATGGCACGCTGGCCGGCGTGCCGGGCACCACCTACGTCGACAGCCTGGTGGTGGGCGAGGTGGCCTATGACGAGGGCTGGCACAACGAGCTGCGTCGCAGCCTGCGGCTCAGCGCCGCCCACTACAGCTACAGCGGCCGCTATGTGTTCGGCGAGGCATCGGCGCAGCTGATCAACCGCGACGACGCGCGTGCACGCTGGTTGACGCTGGAGGGGAGGGCGCTGTGGCGCGGCCTGCTCAACCATGAACTGATGGCGGGCGTGGAACTGCGCACGGCGCCGCATGTGATCCAGCGCAACTACGACGTCGACCCCTACCAGCTCAATCTGGACTCGACGGTTTCGCAGGACTTTGCGGCCGCCTACCTGCAGGACCAGTGGCGCCTGACGTCGACGCTGCAGCTGACCTCCGGCCTGCGCCTGGATCATGTGCGCGGCTTCTCGCCCGCCCTGTCGCCACGCACGGTGCTGGCTTTCCGGCCGGACGAGCGGCAGTCGTTCAAGCTGATGTGGGCGCGCTCCTTCCGCACGCCCAATGCCTACGAGCGCTTTTACGACGACGGCGGCATCTCGCAGCTCGCCAACCCGGCGCTGGCGCCGGAGCGGCTGAACTCCTTCGAGGCTGCCTGGGAATACCTGCTGCCGACGGGCCAGGCGGTCAGCGCCAACGCCTACTACACGCGCATGACGCGCCTCATCGAGCTGGTGCCGGTCAGCGACGAGCCGGACGCAGTCGTGCAGTCACGCAACGTCGGCCGCGTCAGCCTGAAGGGCGTGGACCTCGGCATCGAGCAGCGCATGCCCGGTGGCTGGCTTTGGCGAGCCAGCGCCTCATGGGTGGACGCGCGCAACGACGCCGGTGCACGGCTGACGAACGCCGCCCGCTGGATGTTCAAGGGTCATGTCATCACGCCCGAGTGGCAGCGCGCCCAGATGGGCGTGGAATGGTCGCTGCTCGGGCCGCGCCTGGGGCGCGTGGAGGTGCCGTCGGCGGTGGTGGTCAACGCTCATCTGCGCTACCGCGCCGGCCCGCAGCAGACGCTGGCCCTGCACGTTGACAACGCACTGGACCGGCGCAACCTCGACCCGTCCACGCTGGACACGCCGCTGAGCGTCATCCCTCAGCCGCGGCGCAGCGTGCGGCTGGATTGGACCGTCTCCTTCTGAGACGCGGTGATGCGCGCTGGCATGCCGCCCACACGCCCAAGCCCTGGACCGGGCTGGCCGGCGCGCTGGGCCGCGTGGTGCGGGTGGTGCGGGTGGTGCGGGTGGTGCGCGCTGGCGCTGTGCCTGCTGCCCGCGCCGGCGGTGGTGGCCCAGCCGGCCAGCGCCGAAACGCTGAAGGCTGAAGTGATCTACCGCGCTTTGATGTTCATCACCTGGCCGGCCGCGCGCGCGGCCGCCGGCCGCGGACTGCGCATCTGCACGCTCGGCGAGGGCCGCGTGGAGACCGCGTTGCAGGCGCTGCAAGGCCGGCCCATCCGGCAACTGGCCGTCGAGGTGCGCCGCCTTGGCCGGATCGACCAGGCCGCGGACTGCCAGTTGCTCTACCTGCCCGCACCCCTGCCGGCGCTGAAGACCTCGCTCGCCGACTTGCCGGTGCTGGTGGTATCCGATGGCAGCGCGATGCTGGACCACGGTGCCATGATCAACCTGCAGGTCGAGGACGGCCGTATCGTCTTCGACGTCGAGCTGGACGCCACGCGGCGCGCCGGCCTCGACGTCAGCACCAAGCTGCTGCGCCTGGCCCGTTTCGTCCGCCACCAGTCGCCCTCGTCATGAAGCCCGGGATGATCGACGTCCTCGACCGTCGCAGCGAGTTCGTGCTGGCGCTGGCCACGCTGCTGATTTTTGCGGTCGTGCTGAGCCTGCTGCAGTACGCCAGGTTGCATGAGCGCCAGCTCGAGGACTTGCGCACCCAGACCAGCATCGTGGCCCAGACGGTCTCGGCCGCACTGGTGTTCGAGAGCCACAGCGACGCCGCCGAAAGCCTGGCCGCGCTGGGCCAGAGCCCGGCCGTGCTGAACGCCCGACTCGTCAGCAGTGCCGGGCGGGAGTTCACGCGGTATTCGCGCCCGGTGTCCGCGCGGTCGTGGCTGGCCGAGCGGGCTGGCGTGGCCGAGGTCGAGGTGCCGGTCGTGGCCAACGGCCGCCGCGTCGGCGCGCTGGTCGTCGAAGCCAGCCGCATGCCGATGTGGGTGGACCTGGCGCAGTTCCTCGTTGCCACCTTCGGTACGCTGCTGGCCACTGTCGGCCTGGCCTGGTTGTTCTCCAAGCGCCTGCGCGCACAGATCAAGGAAGTCGAGCGCCGCACCCGCTACCTGGCCCGCTTCGATGCACTGACCGACCTGCCCAACCGCGAGCACATGCGCGGTCTGCTTGAGCGGACGCTGCAGCAGGGCGAGGGCGCCACGCTGCTGGTACTCGACCTCGACAACTTCAAGCAGATCAACGACCAGTACGGCCATGCCGCCGGCGACTCAGTGCTGCAGGCCATCGGCCTGCGCCTGCGCCAGCTCTGCCGCCCCGGCGATCAGGTGGCCCGCCTGTCCGCCGACGAGTTCGCACTGCTGTTCAGCCCGCGGCTGACGGACGAGGCGCTGCGTGAACAGGTGCAGCGCCTGCAGGCCGGCCTGACCCAGCCGGTGCTGCACGAGGCGCAGTGGCTGAACGTGCATTTCTGCACCGGTGCAGCCTTCCTGCCCGAGCATGCCGGCGATCCCAGCGAGGCCTTGCGCTGCGCCGACGCGGCGATGCGTCATGCCAAGCGGCTCGGCACCGACAGCTTCCAGCTTTTCACCGCGCAGATCGGCCAGGCGCTGCACTCACGGCTGGCGCTGGAAAACGACATGCGCACGGCCCTGGCCGAGGGCCAGTTCTCGCTGGCCTACCAGCCGCAATACGACGCCCAGCGCCGCATCCACAGCTTCGAAGCACTCGCGCGCTGGCACCACCCCGGGCGCGGCTGGGTCTCGCCGGCCGAATTCATCCCGGTGGCCGAGAGTTCCGGCCTCATCGTCGAGCTGGGGTTGGCTGCGCTGGCGGTGCTGCGGCGCGACCTGGACACCTGGCGGGCCGGCGGGCTCAGTTGCCCCACCGTCGCCCTCAACCTGTCCTGGGAGCAGTGCCGCAAGGCCCAGCATCGCGAGCGTTTCGTGCAGCAGCTGCGCACCTTGCGCCTGGGACCGCAGGAGGTCGAGTTCGAGCTGACCGAGAGCGCCGACTTCGAGGACATCGACAAGCCCGACTCTTTCGTTTTCACGCTGCAGGGCCTGGGCTACGGCCTGGCCATCGACGATTTCGGCACCGGCTACAGCTCGCTGGCCTATCTGCGCCGCTTCCGCTGCCGCAAGCTCAAGATCGACCGGCTGTTCGTGCACGGGCTGTCGGCCAATGCCGAGTCCCACATGCTGGTCGAGTCGATGGTGCGTGTCGCGCACGCGATGCGCATGCTCGTGGTCGCGGAAGGCGTCGAGCTGCCCGCCGACGAGGCGGCCCTTGTCGCGATGGGCTGTGACCTGATGCAGGGCTTCGGCTTCTGCAAGCCGGTGCCGGCTGAGCAGGTGCCGGCGTTGCTGGCGGGCTGAGCTGGTCGGCACGCCACGTGCAGGCACGCCGGGCGGCTTCGACCGAACTCACGACAAACTGGCGGAGGCTGTGAGATTCGAACTCACGGGCCGTTTGACCGGCCGACGGTTTTCAAGACCGTTGGGTTAAACCACTCCCCCAAGCCTCCGAGGAGTCGCGCATTCTACGAGCCCGGGCGCTGCGCCTGCTCGCAGTCCACCTGGATGATCTCGCGCTGCAGCCCGTCGACGCGTGCCGCCGTCAGCTGGCCGCCCCAGATGCAGCCCGTGTCCAGGCCGAGCAGATGCGGCCGGTCGAGCAGGCCGAGCGTGGACCAGTGGCCGAAGGCGATGGGCGTGTCAGCGGTGCGCCGGCCCTGCACCTCGAACCAGGGCATGAAGCCTTCGGGGGCTGCGCCGGCGCCGTCCTTGGTCTTGAAATCCATCTCGCCATCGGCGCTGCAAAAACGCAGTCGTGTGAGTGCATTGACGGTGAAGCGCAGCCGCTCGGTGCCGGCCATGTCGGGGTCCCAGCGTGCCGGTTCGTTGCCGTACATGGCCCGCAGGAAGTCGGGCAGGGTGCGCCCGCGCAGCACCGCCTCGACCTCGGCGGCCAAGGCCAGCGTGTCGTCGCGGCTCCATTGCGGCACGACACCGGCATGCACCATCAGCCAGCCGGCCTCGAAGACGGCCAGGCGTTGGTGGCGCAGCCAGTCGGTCAGCGTGTCGCGATCGTTGGCGGCCAGGATGTCGTCCAGCGTGTCGCCGCGGTGCGGGCGTCGCACGCCGTGGGCGGCGGCCAGCAGGTGCAGGTCGTGGTTGCCGAGCAGGCAGGTCGCCGCGCCGCCCAGGGCCGCCAGGCGCCGCAGTGTGGCCAAGGAGGCGGGGCCGCGGTTGACGAGGTCGCCAAGCAGCCAAAGCCGGTCGCGTGACGGTGAGAAGTCCAGGCGCAGCAGCAGGCGCTCCAGGGCGTCGCAGCAGCCTTGCACGTCGCCGATCAAATAGTTCATGGCGCGATTGTCCCGGCCGCGAAGGCCCCGAAGCGAGGGATCGCACGATGGGCCGCGTGATGGCCTTCTGATAGTCTCCCGGGCTTCGTTTTTGACCTGCGCTGCCTGGGGTTTTCCCGGGCTGGCGCTACCGATGGACACCGCACTCGTTCTCTTCCTGATCTTTCTCAACGGCCTGTTTGCAATGTCGGAGATGGCGCTGACCGCCAGCCGCAAGGCCCGGCTGCAAGTCATGGTGGAAAGCGGCGAGAGCGGCGCGCAGGCTGCGATGGACCTGCACGACAACCCGACCAAGTTCCTGTCGACGGTGCAGATCGGCATCACCGGCATCGGTGTGCTCAACGGCATCGTCGGCGACGCGGCCTTCTCGGGGCCGCTGTCGCACTGGCTGAGTCAGACCTTCGGCCTGCGCCCCGAGGCGACGCAGATCACCGCCACGGCGCTGGTGGTCCTCATCATCACGCTGCTGACCATCGTGTTTGGCGAGCTGGTGCCCAAGCGCATCGGGCAGATCTATCCGGAAACGGTGGCCCGCCTGGTGGCGCCGCCGATGAATGTCATCTCCTTGCTGACGCGCCCGCTGGTGAGGTTTCTCAGCGTGGCCACCGAGGCGACCCTCGGCCTGATCGGCCTGCGCAACCGCGCCCAGCGCGGTGTGACCGAGGAAGAGATTGCTGCGAGCCTGGAGGAGGGGCGCGACGCCGGCGTCATCGAGGAGCATGAGCACCAGATGGTGCGCAATGTCTTCCGCCTGGACGAGCGTCAGGTCGGCTCGATGATGATCCCGCGCGCTGAAATTGCCTGGCTGGATGTCGAGGCGTCGCCGGCCGAGGTGCTGGCCGTGCTGCGCGAGCATGGCTTCAACCGCTACCCCGTCTGCCGCGGCGGCCTGGCCGAGGTGCTGGGTGTGGCGAATGCCCCGGCGCTGCTGGCGGGCATGCTCGAGGGGCTGCCGCTGGACCTGACGGTAGGGCTGGAGCCGCCGCTCTTCGTGCCCGAGACGCTGTCGGGCATGGAGCTGCTGGATCATTTCCGCGTGTCGGACGCGCCGCTGGTCTTCGTCGTCGACGAGTACGGCGAGGTGCAGGGCGTCATTGCCGTGCGCGATGTACTGGAAGCGATCGCCGGGGAGTTCAATGCCCCCAGCGATGGCGATGCCTGGGCGGTGCAGCGCGAGGACGGGAGCTGGCTGATCGACGGCCTGATCCCCGTACCCGAGCTGAAGGACCGCCTGGCGCTGAAGGAACTGCCCGAGGAGGACCGTGGGCGCTACAACACCCTGGCCGGCATGATCATGCTGTTGCTGGGGCGCTTGCCGCGCACGACCGATGTGGTGGAGTGGGACGCCTGGAGATTCGAGGTCGTTGACCTTGATGGCAAGCGTGTGGACAAAGTGCTGGTCAGTCGTCTGACCGAACCTGGAGAGAAAGAATCATGAGCAACCCCCCGATGTACGGCGAACTGCTGCCGCTGGACCGTGAAGTCCACAAAAACCTCAAGCTCGACACCGAGCAGGCCGTCGTCAGCCGCGTGGCGGACCAGAACTCGGTGTTCCTGGCTGCCGTCGAATTTGCCGACGCCTGCAAGGAATACCCCATCGTCTTCGTGCGCGCCGGCAGCGCCGGTGAGGACAACAAGCCCGCCGTCGCGCCGCTGGCGGTGCTGGGCCTGCGCGCCGGCTCCAACCTCTTCATCGACGGCGACAAGTGGACCGGCAGCTATGTGCCGGCCTATGTGCGCCGCTACCCGTTCGCGATGGCGCGCCTGGACGGCAGCGAGACCAGCTTGGCGGTCTGCTACGACCACAAATGGCCAGCCTTCAACGACACCACGGGCGAGGCGCTGTTCAAGGACGGTGAGCCGACCGAGTTCCTGCTGAACGCCAAGGCCTTCCTCGAGAACTTCGAGCAGGAAGCCGAGCGCACCCGCCTGATCTGCAATCTCCTGGTCGACATGGACCTGCTGCAGGACATGCGTTTTGAAGCCACGCTGCCCAACGGCGAGAAGTTCGACGTCGAGGGTTTCCTGGCCCTGGACGAGAAGAAGTACGCCGAGCTGGCCGACGACAAGGTGCTGCAGTTGCACCGCAATGGCCTGATCGGGTTGATCGAGATGCACCGCCTGTCGCTGACCAACATGAACCGCCTGGTGAGCAAGTACGCGGCCTGAGCCTTCCCCTGATGACCGAGCGGCTGTGCCCAGCGCAGGCGCGCCGCTCTGCCGAGTTTCAGCGGCACCTGTCCCCCATCTGGGGGACGGAATAACCCAAGCACGACACGGGTTTAGATGTATCCGTGTGTGTGCTTAACCGTATTGAGTCATTTCGCTCCCTAGACTCCGCGGCTTAGCGCGTTGGGCGCCAAGGATGCTGTCGATGATCCCGTTTTTTGAAGAAAGCCGCCGCACGCCCCTCACTTCCAATGGCGGTCCGCCGCTGGAACTGGACAGCGATTTCGGTGCGCTGGATGGTGACGCCTATGACCTGGTCGAGCGTCGCTACGGGGACCGCGGCCTGATGGTGACGCGTGAGCGTTACAGCAGCCGCAACCAGGACGGCGACATCGTCTGCACCGCGCGCAACGGCGAGCAGATCGTCGGCACGCTGTCGGTACGCTTCGACGGCAAGGGTGGCCTGCATGCCGACGCGCTGTTCGCAACCGAGCTTGCCGACTGGCGCTCCGCAGGCGTCAAGCTGTGCGAATTTGGCAGCCTGGCCGTGGACCGTCATTCGCACAACGCCAAGCGCGTGCTGGCTCAGGTCTTCCACCTGGGCTACTTGCATGCCCACCGCAAGGCACGCTGTGAGCGGCTGATCATCGAGGTCAACCCGCGCCACGTCGCCTTCTATCGCCGCTACCTCGGGCTGATGCCCTTCACGACCGCCCGCCACAACCCGCGCGTGAATGCGCCGGCCGTGCTGATGAGCATCGAATTCGCGACGGTGCGCGAGCAGATCGCGCTGTGGGGCGGGCGCCCCGAGCTCCTGACCCAAGCGCGCTGCCTTTACCCGCTCGCCTGGGACGAGGCCACCGAGGCCGCCATGCTGGCCAAGTTGCCCTGAACGGCCGTCGCCGGCAGGGTGTGACCCGGCTGCAGCCGGCCGTCCAGCGCGCCGCTGGCAACCTGGGCGGCGATATGCGGCGCGGTCGCGAATTCCTCACGCAGGCGCTGCAACAGGTCGTCGCGGTCGGGCAGGGGCGCGCCGCAGGAGATGCGCGCCGCGATGGCGCGGTCCAGCGCCCCCTCAAGCCCGTTGCATTGCACCGAGAACGAGGTGTGATGCGGCTGGCCAAAGTGGTCGGTCCAGGTCGCCACGACGCGCAGCACCGGCCCGACCGTCCGCAGCACCCATTCGAACCGGATCCCGGCCGTGCGCGTGCGGCTGCGGCGCATCAGCCGGCCCATGGTGCTGCCACCCGGGCGACGGGGGCGCTCCAGGCGCATTGCATTCAGAAAGCGTTCCGCGGCTGCGGCGTTGGCCGCGTTTGCCGTGTTGGCCATGGAGGGGGATTCCATGGTTTCAGTATTCATGGCGTGACTCCAGAGTAAGGCTAAGAATCCGGGGTTCTTCCGGCAGGCGACGTGCCTGCCCCAGGCTTTCAAAGCAGCGGTTCGACCAGGCGGCCGAAACCCTGCAACAAGCGCTGCCCCACGCCTCGACGCGACCACTCGGCGGCTTCGATGCGCCGCGACACCGCCAGGTCCCGTGCGAACAGCGCCTGCATCTGCTGGCCGAAGTCGTCGCCCAGCACGATGACGTCAACCTCGTGGTTGCCGACGATGCTGCGCCAGTCGAGGTTGCTGGAGCCGACGCTGGAATAGACGCCGTCAACGACGGCCGTCTTGGCGTGCATGACCGATTGCGTCATCTCATGGATCTGCACCCCCGCCTCCAGCAGTTGCGCATAGCGCGCGCGGGCGGCATGCAGCACCAGCTTCACGTCGCTGCGCCCGGGGAGCACCAGGCTCACGGCCACCCCGCGCTTGGCGGCATCGCACAGTGCCTGGACAAACTCTGACCCGGGCGCGAAGTAAGCCATGGTCAGCTGCACGCTTCGCTCGGCAGCGCCGATGGCGTGCAGCAAGTGCGTGTAGCTCGGGTTGATGCCCTGTCGTGGATCGCCCGCCACCAGCTTGACCACGCGCTGGCCCGGTGAGGCGACCTGGGGCGGCGGCGCGGGCGGGAGGCTGCCCTCGCAGCCCTGCTTCATCCAGGACTCGCGGAACATCAGGGACAGGGCCGACACGACGGGGCCGCGCAGCTCGACCTGGGTGTCACGCCAGCCCTGCGTGTCGGCCTCCGCTGCGTCCGCGGGCGGGCGGCTGCGGCTGCCACTGCCGAAGGAACCTTTGGCGTAGACATTGCTGAGGTTGATACCGCCGGTGAAGGCCACATCGCTGTCGACGGCCACCAGCTTGCGGTGGTTGCGCTCCACCAGGCCCCAGTGGCCGGGGCGCGCCAGCGGGTTGATCGGGTTGAAGGCGCAGACGGCGACGCCCCCTTGGCGCAGGCGCTCGAAGAAGGCGCCGTCGGTCCCCAGCGAGCCGACGCTGTCGTACATCAGCGCCACGACAACGCCCTCGGCGGCCTTGCGCAGCAGCAAGTCGCCCACCTCGGCCGCCACGCCCTCGTCCTCGACGATGTAGAACTCCACCAGCACCCGATGACGAGCGCTGGCTATTGCCGCCTTCATCGCTGCGAAGGTGGCCGGTCCGTCGATCAGCAACCGTGCGCTGTTGCCCCGCAGCAGCTGCGTCTCGCCGGTGGCGGCAAGCACACCGAGATGGCGCTCAAGCAGCGCGCCATTGCCTTCGGCGCGCACTCGCGCCAGGTCGCGTGCCGCGACGGCCGCGCTCACCGGCCCGTCGCGGCCCTGCATGGTGATGCGCTCTGCAGCCTGGCGCCTCGCCAGGGGTTCCGGGGACGGCCCTTGTTCGGCCAGGCTGCCGCAGGCCACCGTGCCCGCCAACAGGCACAAGGCTGCCAGGCCCCAGACCCGGCTGAAACGGCGCCAGCCGTGGGATTGCGTCATAGGCCTCCGTCGATTCGCCAGATGACCACACGGCAAGCGGTGTGCCTCGCAATCAAGCCACGGCACTTCGCGGCCTTGCGAGACGGCCCCACAGCGGGGAGGCGCATAAATTACGGTAAATCGTGCCGATCTTCAGGGGCGAGCCATCGGCAGGGTGGCGACGGGCTCTTGCTGCGCCGGCCGGCCGCCTTCGGCTTCCCATGTTTGGACGGGCGCCGGCAGTTGCGTTGAACGGCCGCTACGGCGACGTCGATGCTCGCTACCGCAGGTGCGCCACGCCAGCCACAACACGGTGGCCAGAGCTGCAACGTCGAGCAGGCGGCCGAAGGCCGGAGCCACAGGCAGGTCGTCACCGCAATCAGTGGCAGGCAACATGGGATTGAACATGATTTGGCATGTCGCTACGGTTCAGGATGATCAACGAGGAGCAGGCGGCATGCCCGATGCCGTACAGGCCGATAGCCTTAAGAGTTCGGCATTTTTTTCCCGCGCCCGCCGAATCTGTTGAAAATGACTCTCCCGATGCAGGCCATCTCATTAACAAAGCCGGAAGGAAACGAATCGCATGCCACACGCCCTCGTGGTGGACGACGACCATGACTCCGCAGCCTCGCTGCGCGAGCTGATTGCGGGCGAAAAATTCACCGTTGCCGTGGCCCATAACCTGCGTGATGCCCGCCGGCAGATCGCACTGCAACAGCCGGACATCCTGCTGCTGGACCTGCGCCTGCCCGACGGCAACGGCATGGACCTGCTGGCCGATCCCAAGCTGGTAGCCAATTCAGAAGTCGTCCTGTGCACCGGCCACGCCAACCTCGAAACTTCCATTCAGGCGCTGCGCCTGGGGGCGGCCGACTACCTGGTCAAGCCCGTCAACCTGAAGCAGTTGCAAGGGGTGCTGTCGCGCATCATGAAGCCGGCAGCGCTGCAGGCCGAAGTGCAGGGCCTGACGGCCAACCTCGACGAGTCCGGCCACTTCGGCCACCTCTGGGGCCGCAGCGCGCCGATGAAGCGCATCTACGAGCAGATCTCGCGGGTGGCCGGCACCAGTGTGTCGGTCTTCATCACAGGGGAGTCCGGCACCGGCAAGGAGGTCGTCGCCCAGACCGTGCATGACCTCAGCCGCCGGCGCAAGCGGCCCTTCCTGGCGGTCAATTGCGGCGCGATCAGCCCCAACCTGATCGAAAGCGAGATCTTCGGCCACGAGAAGGGCAGCTTCACGGGCGCCGAGCGCCAGCACCAGGGCTTCTTCGAGCGCGCCAGCGGTGGCACGTTGTTCCTGGACGAGATCACCGAGATGCCGCTGGAGCTGCAGGTCAAGCTGCTGCGCGTGCTGGAGACCGGGCGTTTCATGCGCGTTGGCAGCACCACCGCGCTGGAGACCGATGTGCGCATCGTCGCTGCCACCAACCGCCTGCCCTACCAGGCCGTGGCCTCGGGCAAGCTGCGCGAGGACCTGCTCTACCGCCTCAACATCTTCCCCATCTCGCTGCCGCCGCTGCGGGACCGCTCGGCCGACATCCCACTGCTCGCCAATCACTTCCTGGCCGCCATCAGCGAGCAGGAAGGCACCGTGCGCCGCTTCTCGCCGGCGGCGTTGGCCTCCTTGGTGGATTACGGCTGGCCCGGCAACGTGCGCGAGCTGCGCAATGTCGTGCAGCGCGCCTATGTGATGGCACAGGGCGACACCATCGACGAGACCTGGCTGCCGGCCGCGACTGAAACGGGGGTCACTTCGGGCTGGGGCAATCTCGCCAGCCTGCCGGAGGCCGCGCCACCGCCACGGCCAGTCAGCATCCCGGCCCCCCCGACCCGGCCGGCCGAGACCGCGGCGGCCGTTGCCGACATGCCCTTCATCACGCTGCCCATCGGTTCCAGCGTGGCTCAAGCCGAGCGCGCGCTGATGCTGGCCACCCTGCGTCACTTCAATCACCACAAGGAACGCACGGCCGCCGTCCTCGGCATCAGCCTGAAGACCTTGTACAACCGGTTGAAGGAATATGCGGCCGAAGGCGCGGCGGCGGTGGACGGCAGCTCGCCGCCCGACTAGCTTGCGGGCATGTCGCTGAGGTGCAGGCCGTGGCTGGCCGGGCTGGCGTTGGGCGTCGCCTGCCAGGCCGGCTTGGCCGCGCAGGCGCCCGCAGCCTCGCAACCCGCGGCATCGGCCGCACACGAGGGCGTGGCCGCCACGGTGCGGGCACGATTGGCGCAGGATCACGAGCTCGCCGGGCTGGTCATTCGCGTCGACCTGGCCGGCGGTCGTGTCCGGCTGCGCGGCGTGGCCCCGAGTACCGCCGTGCGCGCGCGCATCACTGCGCTGGCCCGTGAGGCCGGCGCGGTCGAGGTGGTCAATGAAGTCAGCGTCCAGCCGCGCCCGAGCTGATCGAGCCGGGAGGGCTGGCGCGCCGTTTGCCTTGGAAGATGTCCCTGACAACTTCACCAAGGAGCACCACCATGGGTCACTCTGATCTGTACAACGAAGCGAGCGAAGCCACCCGCAACGGCCTGCACAAGGCCGAGAGCGCCGCACGGCGCGGCCTCGACCACCTGGGCGAAAGTGTCAGCGGCGTGCGCGATGCCGTCGCACCGGTGATGCGCGACATGCGTTCGCGCGTTGTCAATGCGTCCGACCGCACGATTGGATATGTCCGCGACGAGCCGGTCCGTTCGGCCCTGGTCGCTGCCGCCGTCGGCACCCTGGTATTCGCGGTCTGGCATCTGCTCGGCTCGCGCAGCAGTTCAAGCAGCCGCAACTGGCGCTGATGGCGCCAGCACACCGGGCGCTGCGTCACCCGCTGACGCGGCTGGCCGAGTTCCGGCGGGTGTTGAACGAGCAGTTCGACGCCTGCCGCCGTGCCCCTCCCGAGCGCCGCGGCCTGGCGCTGCGCCGCGCTTGCGCGGGCGTGGAACTGCTCTGCCACTTACAGCAGCATTTGCTGCAGCCCATGCTCGCCCAGGCGCCAGAAGGCCTTGATGCGCTGCATGAACTGACGGCGCTCAGCTCTCGCACCAGCGAGGATGCCCAGCAGCGTGCCGTCGCGGCTCTGCTCGAAGGCTTGGTGCAGTTGCAATTCGCGCAGATCGACGAGGCCTTGGCCGAGGCTGACTTGGACGCTCCACGCTGGGCCGAAGTCGACGCCGCCATCGCGGTGCTGCTGGCCGACTGGGCGGCGCCGGCCGGCCACCGCCAGGACCTCGGTAGCAGCGCTCATCCGCGCGGGTCTAAGCCCGAAGAAGCCCATTCAGACCGATGAACACGGGCTAGCTGCGCTGCCTCGGCCAGCCGCACGGGCGTGCGCGTGCGCAGCGCCTCGCTGAGCAGGCTTGTCCAGCAGCGCACCACCCGGCGGTGATCAGCGTCGGCGGGGTGCAGCTCAAACCGCAGCAGAGGCGCGCGGCGCGCCCGGCGAGCCACGAGCGGGTTCCAGGCCAGCGACAGCCCGCGCCGCCAGGCCGCGCGGGTGCTGAACACGAGGCTGGGTGCAGGCATGACCTGGCAGCGTGGCAGGGCGACGACTTCGGTCAGCGTGCAGGTGTGTGCAAAGCCGGCATCAGCCACCGCCTGCAGGCCACTTTCGCCCAGCAGCCAGGCCGGCGCGACAAAGCCGCTCATCCGCAGCCCATGCGCCTTCGCCCAGGTCCGGCCTTCTTGCAGGCGCCGGGTCGCCTCGGCCAGCGACAAGGCGGCGAACTCGCCCTCGCCGGCGGTGTAGTGGCGGCGCAGCAGGTAGTCGCGCAGGCCGCGCACCGGCGGGCCTTCGTCGCGGTGGGTCAGGCCATGCAGGGCCAGTTCATGGCCGGCGCCGGCCATGCCGCGCAGCCAGTGCAGGTAGCGCTCTGGCAGTGCCGTGTCGCCATGCATGCGCGGCACGACGAGCAGCGTCAATGGCAGTGCGATTCCGACATCGGCAGCGCAGCGGCGCAGTTCCTTGAGCACGCGCTGGCAGCCCTCCCAGCGCGCCGGCGACACGTCATGCAGCACGACGCAGACCGCGCCGGCCATGCGGGTCGTCAACGCTGGCGGGCCAGCTGCCCCGCCGCCCAGGGCCGCAGCGGCAGCGCGCGGTCAGCGATGGCGGGCAAGGCCGGTGCGGCGTTCTGGCCAAGCAGGACGGCGTAGCGCCGCGTCATCTGCGCCAGCACGCGTGGCCAGTCCCGTGTCTGCGCGCGGGCCAGCGCGGCACGGCGGTGGGTGCTGTTGTTGCCGCCCAGGCTGGCCTCCATGGCTTCGGCCCAGGAGCCCGCACGCGGCCGATCCACCAGCAGGCCGGCGCCGCGGGCCAGCTCGGCCAGGCCGGCGGCGTCGGCGGCCACCACCGGCGTGCCGCAGGCCATGGCCTCGAGCAGGCCCAGGCCGAAGGTCTCCTGGTTGCCGGCGTGCACATAGGCGTCGCAACTGGCGACCATGCGGGCCAACTGCCGGCTGTCGTTCTCGGGTGGCAGCACCAGCACCTGCTCGCCGACCGGCGGCGCTGGTCCGTCGCCCACGGCCACCAGCACATGGCCGCGGCCGAGCAGGCCCACCGCATCGGCCAGCAGCTGCAGGTTCTTCTCGGGCGCGAAGCGGCCGGTATAGATCAACAACCGTGTCGATGGCGCCAGCCCGTGGTCGCGGCTCAGCTGCGCGCGCCAGGCTTGGTCCCTGGCGCAGGGCGTGAAGACGGAACAATCCACCCCCAGCGGTTGTACCGTCACGCGCGGCACGCCCCAGGCCTGCAGCTGGCGGGCCAGGCCAAGGCTGGGTGCCATGACCAGGTCGAAGTGCCGGTAGAGATTGACGAGATAGCGCCGTGCCCAGCGCTCGGCCGTCCGGCCCAGCCTGGTGGCCGTGGCGGTCGGGCCGCCCACCAGGCGCGCCATCAGTTCGGGCAGGTTGCTGTGGCAGAAGGCCACCGCCGGTATGCGCAGCTGCTCGGCGGCGGCCAGCGCGGCCCAGGCCAGCATGTAGGGGTCGGCCGATTCGATGATGTCGGGTGCGACGAACTCCATCTGGCGCAGTGCGCGGCCACGGCTGACGACCAGCCGGTAGCCGCCGGTGCGCGGCATCAGGATGCCCCCGCTGTCCAACATGCCGGGGCCCGCGGCCCCGGGCGCCATGATGGTGTGGCGCCAGCCCAGATTGCGCAGCCGCTCATGCTTGGCCGTCAGCACGCGCCGCACGCCCCCCGTGGCGCCCCAGAACATCGACACGTCCAGCAGATGGGGGCCCGGCGCAGGACGGCCGTCCTGCGCCTGCTGCGGGGGCCGCGAATAGGTCACATGCATTTACAAATCCCGGCAATCGGCGTGCCTGCACGCCTGGCACGGCGTGTGCTCGGCGCGGTGATGGCATCCACCCCCGTACCGAGCGTTCAGCAGGCGCGTCGCGCCGGGCTGCGCTGGCTGGACGACACCAGCCCCGGCATCACGCGCAGGCCGGGCCGCAATGGCTTTACCTATCGTGCCGTCGGCGGCCGGCCGCTGCGCGATGACATCGAGCTGGCGCGCATCCGCAAGCTGGCGATCCCGCCGGCTTGGACCGATGTGTGGATCAGCCCGCATGCCGACAGTCACCTGCAGGCCACCGGGCGCGATGCGCGGGGCCGCAAACAGTACCGGTATCACGCCGATTGGCTGGCCGGCCGCGGCCAGACCAAGTTCGACGGCCTGCTGCGCTTTGGCGCCGTGCTGCCGCGGCTGCGCCGCCGCGTGCAGCGCGCGCTGGCCGGGCGCGCCGAGCCGACGCGCGAGCGCGTGCTGGCCACGCTGGTGCGCCTGCTCGACGCCACCTGGCTGCGCATCGGCAACCCCAGCTACGCGCGCGAAAACGGCTCCTACGGCCTGTCGACATTGCGCAACCGCCATGCTGGCATCAAGGGCGATGCCATCGAGCTGTCCTTCGTGGGAAAGAGCGGCGTGCGCCACCAGGTGCGCCTGGCCGACCGGCGCGTGGCTCGCATCGTGCGACGCTGCCGCGAGTTGCCGGGCCAGGAGTTGTTCCGCTATGTCGACGAGAACGGCGCCAGCCATCCGGTCGGCTCGGCCGACGTCAACGCCTGGCTGGCCGAGGCCGCCGGCCAGCGCGTCACGGCCAAGGACTTCCGCACCTGGCATGGCAGCGTGCTGGCACTGCAGCTCACCTTGCAGGCCTGTGCCGAGACCGCTGACCCCTGCCGCCCGCAGCAGGTGGTGGAAGGCGTGGCGCAACGCCTGGGCAATACGGCCGCGGTTTGCCGCAAGGCTTACATCCACCCGCGCGTGCTGGCCCTGGGCGAGGCACTGAGCGACGCACCGGCACGCGCCGCGCTGCGCGGCCAACCCTGGGCCGCGGCACCGGGCGCCAAGACCGGCCTGGCGGCTGCGGAGCGGCAGTTGATGGCGCTGTTGCGGTCGCGCGCGGCAAGGTCGACGCTCGCCGGGGCAGGCGAGAAGGCGGACGTCAAGGCGCAGAAGGTGCCATCCCGGGCGGCGTGAGCAGGATGTGCCGGACCACGCCGGCCCAGTCGTGGCACACCGCCTCGGGCGGGCGCAGCGGGGTGTGCCGCCATGGGCTTTGGCCGCGGTCCGACAGCAGCAGCGTGCGGCAACCCGCGCGGTGGCCGGCCTCGACATCGTCCAGCAGGCCGCCGACCATCCATGAGCTTGCCAGGTCGATGGCGTGACGTCTTGCGGCGCGGCGCAACAGGCCGGGTGCCGGCTTGCGGCACAGGCAGGCCGGCCCGCCGTCCGGCGCGGGTGCATGGGGGCAGACGAGAAAGTCCAGCAGGGCCACATCGGCGGCTTGCTGCAAGCCCTTTTCCAACCTTTCCTGCAGCCGCGCGAACTGGGTGCGCGTGAAGTAGCCGCGCGCCAGGCCGCTCTGGTTGGTCACGACCAGCAGCGCCCAGCCGTTCGCCGCCAAGGCGCCGAGCGCTTCGGCGGCACCGGGCCTGAACCGCAGCAGCGCCGGGTCGGTGTTGTAGGGCACGTTCTCGATCAGCGTGCCGTCCTTGGCGATGAAGACGGCCGGGCGCACCACGGTGGACAGGTGTGCCGGCAGCGGCGTTTCGTCATGCACCGGGGTGCGGCGCCAGCGCAAGGGCCCTCCGGCCAGCGTGGGTGATGGCATGGGGCCGCGCAGCAAGGGGCATGCCCAAGGGGGTGGCGGGCATTCCGATTGCCGAGGCAAGGGCTTGCAACCGTTGGAGTCCTGTCTGTGCGCATTGCCTACGTCAGCGAAACCTTTCCGCCGGAGATCAACGGCGTTGCCCTGACCGCCGCGCGCGCCGTACGCCATCTGCGCGAGGCGGGCCATGCCGTGCAGGTGATCAGGCCGCGCCAGGCCGGCGAGGCCTCGCGCCGTGATGGCGACGAGTGGCGCTGCGGCGGCGGGCCCATCCCGATGTACCCCGAGCTGCGTTACGGCTTTGCCACGACCGGGGCGCTGCGCGCCTTGTGGCGCGAGGAGGCGGCGCTGCCCGACCTCGTGCATGTGACCACACCCGGGCCGCTGGGCTGGGCCGCGCTGCGCGCCGCGCGCAGCGAAGGCATCCCCACCAGCGCCGACTTCCGTACTAACTTTCACGCCTATTGCGGCCACTACGGCCTGGGCTGGCTGGAGCCGTTCGTGCTCGGCTATCTCAGGCGGCTGCACGCGATGGCCGACTGCAATTTCGTGCCGACGCCCGAGATGCAACGCCAGTTGGCGGCGCACGGCTTCGAGCGCTTGCAGGTGCTGGGCCGGGGCGTGGACGCCGAGCTCTTCAACCCCGAGAAGCGCGACGCCCGGCTGCGCCGCGACTGGCGCGCCGGCGCCGACCATCGCGTCATGCTCTATGTCGGCCGGCTCGCGCCGGAGAAGAACGCCGGCCTGGCGCTGCAGACCTTCGAACGCCTGAGCGCGCGACGCCCGGGCCTGCGCATGGTGGTGGTGGGTGACGGGCCGATGCGCGAAAAGCTGGAGCTTGCCCACCCGACGGCACGCTTCGTCGGCGTGCAGACCGGCGTCGCGCTGGCACGCCATTACGCCAGCGCCGACGTCTTCCTGTTCCCCAGCCTGACCGACACCTTCGGCAACGTCACGCTGGAGGCGCTGGCCAGCGGCCTGGCCGTGGCCGCCTTCGACACCGGCGCGGCGGCCCAGCACGTGCGCGATGGCGTCAGCGGCTGCCTGGCACCTCCCTGTGTCGGCCAGCCCGCAGCCGATGCCTTCCTCGACGCCTGCACCCGTGCGCTGGACGCCTCGGCGCCCGACGGCCTGCTGCGCCTGGAAGCGCGGCTGGCCGCCATGCAGGTCGACTGGGCCGGCGTGCAGCGCCGCTTCGAGCAGCATTTGATGCGGGTGGCCGAGGCGGGCCGCACGTTGCCAACCCATGCCGCCCTGGCTTGACGCCGGCCGCCTGCGCAGCGCCGAGCTGGACCTGCGCGGCGCCCAGGCCCTGCATCGGGCCGCGGCAAGGCCGCTGCTGCTGCAGGGCCTGTCCCTGTGCAGCCGCTTGGCCGACGGGCCGTTGTGGGTCGGGCTGATGCTGCTGCAACCCTGGGTGAGGGAAGGCGGGCTGCGCCAGGCGCAGCTGATGCTGCTGCTGGGCGCCATCAACCTGGGGCTGTACTACGGTCTCAAGCGCAGCACGCGGCGCCAGCGGCCCTTCGAGCGCTGTGGCGACATCCGCGCCTGCGCCAGGGTGCCCGACGCTTTCAGTTTCCCGAGTGGCCACACGCTGCACGCCTTTGCATTCGCGCTGCTGCTGTCGGCCTTCTACCCAACGCTGGCGCCGCTGCTGTGGAGCTTCGCGGTGCTGGTGGGCCTGGCGCGCGTGGTGCTGGGTCTGCATTTCCCGAGTGACGTGTTGTTCGGGGCGGCTATCGGCACGGCCACGGCCAGTCTGGTTCTGGTGTTGGCCTGATGGTGCCCGTCGCCGCCACGTCACGAGCCGTGCCGCCGCCGCTGATGGCGCGTGCCTACAGCTGCGCCTGCGGCCGGCCGGTGTTCTTCCGCAACAGCGAATGCCTGGCCTGCCAC
>NZ_JBQVNP010000044.1:0-34530 GCF_052436255.1 Roseateles sp.
GCAGGCGGCTGCAGCGCGGCGCGGGCGCAGAACTCGGCCCAGCCGGGCGCGGGGCGTTGACAACTGGCCAGCAAGGCCGGCCAGGCGGCCAGCAGGTCGTCGCCGCCCCAGCCGGGCAGGTCCTGCCAGCCGACGGTGACCCAGCGTGCGGCGGCCTTGGGTGCAGGGGCCGTGACGGCCGGGCCGGGCGAAGGGCTGGGCGGCTGCAGCGGCGGCGAGGAGCAGGCCGCCAGGCTTCCTAGAATCACCGCCAGCCCTCCCCGCGCCCACAGACCCATGCTCCTCCTCCTGCTCGAAGCCCTCGGCGCGCTCGCGATCCTCGCTTTCATCGTCTGGTGGACCATGTTCTCCGGCCGCAAGAAGGGCGAGCGCCGCGACGACACCTGATCTCTCCAGCACTGCCAAGATTGGCGGGCCGAGCGCCGGGCCGCTCCCAAGCCGGCCCGTCTTGACGATGTGCTTGCCGGTCGATCCGGCAAGCATCGTCGTCCCCTCGGGGGACCGGCCAAGGTAGGCCTTGGACGAGGGGCCTCATTTCGGCGGCACCAGGAAGCTCATCGGCTGGCGCCGCAGCCGCGCGCGGATGGCCGCGTAGACGCGCTTGCGGTCGGCCAGGCGCACCCCGCGCGAGCGCATCGCCACCTTGAAGGCGCAGAAGAAGCTGACGCCGACATTGAGCATGCCGATGCCGATGATGCACAGCACGCAGGACCAGAACGCCCAGGTGGCCATGACGCCGACACCGAGCGCACCCACGGCCGCGGCGAGCTGGCCGGTGGCGAGCGTGACGTGGCGCACATCCAGGTCCAGGCCGATGAAGCCGAGCAGCGGCGGTGCCAGGCCCAGCATCAGGCCGAGGCTGATGTTGGCGGTCAGCCCGGAGATATTGGCCCGCCACCACTGCGACCAGGCGCGCGCGCGCGCCTGGCCCACGGTGCCGACGATGCGCGGGTTCCAGGCGATGGCGCTGTCCAGACGATGGAAGACGAACCAGTTCTCGACCCAGCCCGCGATGAGGCTGGACGCGAACAGCAGCGTGCCGGTAAAGGCCGCGAACAGCAGCGACGGGCCGAACAGGCTGAGCGAGTTCAGCACGTACTCGGCCTCGCGCTCGCCGACCAGCGGCATGCCGAAGGCCAGCCAGCACAGCCCCTGCACGGCCAGCACCAGCGGCGCGACGACGCTGAGGTTGCCGATGATGCCGGCGGCCTGCGAGCGCACGAGATGCGTCACCTCGTCGACAAAGCCGACCACGCCGTCGTCCCGGTCGATGTAGAGCAGCCTGTCGGCCATGGCCGGCGCCGTCATGGCCGGTTGCTTGGTCGCCACCGTCCAATGCAGCAGGTGAATGAGGACGAAGCACGACGCGTAATTCACGCCGGCCCAGAAGCCGCCCCAGAAGGCGGTGAAGCCCAGCAGCGCGATGGCGAACTTCAGAAAGGTCGTGCCGGCCAGCAAGGCGCCGCCGCCTGCCGCGCGCCTGAGCATGTCGCGGTACTGGCTGCGGCTGCGGGTGATGTAGTGCTCGCCGGTCTCGGCGCTGCGCTCGGCCACCTTGCGCGCCAGCAGCGAGTAGTGGCGTGCGAACAGCGTGCGCAGGCTGCGCCGCTCGTGCACCACGCGCACCAGGCCGGCGACGAGGCGCAGCAGCTCGCGCTGCGGTTGCCTGGACAGCAGGCAGGCCAGCAGCGCCTCGATGCGGTCCAGCCGCGCGCCCAGCTGTTCGACGGAGAACATCAGGTCAACCGACACGCCGTGCGCTTCCAGGTGCGCCGGCACGGTCTGCGCGGCCGCGCGGCAGCGGTCCAGCAGCGCGTGCAGGTATTGCATGGCCGGCGCCAGTCCGGCGGGGTCGCCCGTCAGCGCGCGCTCGACGGCCTCCCAGGCGGCGGGCAGCTTGTGAAACGGCCGGTCCTGCAGCGTCAGCTCGTCCATGCGCACGCGCAGCGCGCCGGAGAGGCCCACTGCATGCACGCTGCTGACGAGCACGGTGACCGCGGCGCGCATCTCGATGCGCCAGTCGCCATCGGGTGCGGTCGAGAACAGCAGGCTCAGCCGGGCCAGCAGTTCGTCGTCGATGGCGGCGATCCAGTCCTCGTCGGTCTCGTCGCCGAACAGCAGCTCGAACAGTTCCGCCAGGTCACGCGTGTCGGTGGTGGCCGGCAGCAGGCGGCGGCGCAGGCGGCCGAGGAATTCGCTCCACAGCGCCATGCGCGGCGCAAAGCCGACTTCGGCAAACAGCGCGACCGCGTCGACATCGTTCCAGACGCCGCCGATGACCCCGGAAAACGCCGCGGCGTGCTCGGGGTGGCGCTCCAGCACATTGAGCAGGTGCTTGAGGCGCACGATGGGCCGCGGCGTGCCGAGGGCCTTGACGGCTTCCTCACGCGGCGCGTGCCGCAGCCATTCGAGCAGGCGCACCAGCCACAGATTGCGCTCGGCCAGCTGCGCCTGCGGGTCGGCCGCGTTCAGCAGCGCGGTGAGGTCCCAGGCTTTGTTGCTGAACGTCAATGCAAACTGGCGCTGTCCGCCAAGAGGAACTCGGCGACGTCGGTGAAGAAGATGTCGCAGGCTTCCGTGACGCACAGGAAGCGGCCGCGCATCGTGCCCTGCGGCGTGCCGATCTGGGCCCAGGAGCTGTATTGGAAGCTCTGCCCCGGTGCCAGCACCGGCTGGTGGCCGACGACGGCCAGGCCGTCGACGACCTGCAGCTGGCCGCGCGCATCGGTGATTTCCCAGTGCCGGCCGATCAGCTGGCCCAGCACGTCGCCGGTGTTCTCGACGGTGACGGTGTAGCTGAAGGCGTACAGGCCCTGCTCGAGGTGGGTCTGCTCGGGAAGGGCCTGCACGACAACGCTGCAACTGAAACGGGGGTTCGCCATCAGGTGATTCTCGGCGTCGAAAGCTATGCTCGCCGCATGTTTGTTGGGAAGTCTGATCCTAAGTGCTCCGCGGTCTCTGGCTGCTGAGCTGGCTTTTGAGCCTGGCGGCTGCCGCCAGCGCGCAGGAACTGCAGCTGCGCACCGCCCAGCAGAGCGGCTCCTTGGTCAAGTACGACCCCGACGGCGCCGCTTCGCGGCCGGGCCTGTGCATGGAGGTGCTGCGCGCGGTCGAGCGGCTCGACCCCGGCCTGCGTTTCACCGGGCTGGACCAGCAGGTGCCCTTGAAGCGCGTGGAGCGGCTGCTGGCCGAGGGGTTGGTCGATGCCTTCTTCTGCCTGCTGAAGTCGCCCGAGCGCGAGAAACAGTGGCGTTATGCCGCGGTGCCGCTTTACACCATCCGCCATGTCGTCCTGCAGCGTGCCGATGATGCGCGCCACTTCGACAGCCTGCCCGATCTGGCCGCGGCCGGGCGCGACAAGCGGGTGCTGGTCATGCGTGGCACCGCGCTGGCGCGCCGGCTCGTCGCCGCCGGGGTGGCCATTGCCGAGGTGGCGTCGGAGCGCGAGGCCCTGCAGATGCTGACGCTGGGCCGCGCCGATGTCATCTATGGCCAGGACATCAACCTGCAGCGTCATGTCAGCGACAACCGGCTCAGCGAGAAGCTCCGGTTCGGCCGCACGGTCTTCCAGGAGGAAGCGCAATACCTGGCGCTGCGGGCCGACCTCCCGGCCGCGCATGAGGAAAGGCTGACGCTGGCGCTGCGCCGGCTGGAACGCGACGGCACGCTGCGCCAACTGGCCGAGAAATACCGCTCCCCATGAAACCCCTGTACCTGCCGCCTGACGGCCGGCCGCGCTGCGCCTGGTGCGCCGCCGCGCCCGGCGACGAGACCTATCTGCGCTATCACGACGAGGAATGGGGGCGGCCGGTGGCCGACGACTTCCGCCTGTTCGAGAAGTTATGCCTGGAGGGCTTCCAGAGCGGCCTGTCGTGGCGGACCATCTTGAACAAGCGCGAGGCCTTCCGCGCGGCGTTTGCCGGCTTCGACTTCAACAAGGTCGCGCAGTTCGGCCAGGCCGACGTGAACCGCCTGCTGCTTGATGCCGGCATCGTGCGCCACCGCGGCAAGATCGAGGCCGCCATCCACAATGCCGCCCGCTGCGTCGAGCTGGTGGCCGCCGAGGGCTCGCTGGCGGCCTACCTGTGGCGCTTCGAGCCGCCGAAGAACTCGGTGGCGCACAACCTGTCGCAGTCGCCGCCCTCCGAGGCCCTGTCCAAGGACCTGAAGAAGCGCGGCTGGAAGTTCGTCGGCCCGACGACCGTGCATGCACTGATGCAGGCCATGGGCCTGATCAACGATCACCAGCCTGGCTGCCACCACTGGGCAGAAGCGCAGAAAGCGCGGGACGCCTTCAAGCGCCCGCGTTGAATTCGGGCCGCGCGCCGTGCCCCCAGTGGACTTGTCGTGGCTGCCGAAGGGCAGCCACTGCGACTGCGCGGTCTGCAAGACCGGCCAGACGCGCCCGCGTTCAGCGCGGCGCGACTGGGCGAGGGGCTTCACTTCGGCATGATGACGCTGTCGATGACGTGGATCACGCCGTTGTCGGCGGCGATGTCGGTGGCCGTCACCTTGGCGTTGTCGACCATGACGCCGCCGCTGGTCGACACGGTCAGCTCACTGCCCTGGACGGTCTTGACCTTGCCGGACTTGACGTCCTTGGCCATGACCTTGCCCGGCACGACGTGGTAGGTCAGCACGGCAGTCAGCTTGGCCTTGTCCTTGAGCAGGGCGTCGAGATCGGCCTTGGGCACCTTGGCGAAGGCCGCGTCGGTCGGCGCGAACACCGTGAACGGGCCGGGGCCCTTCAAGGTATCGACCAGACCGGCGGCCTGCAGTGCCGTGGCCAGGGTCTTGAAGCTGCCGGCGGCGACGGCGGTGTCGACGATGTCCTTGGCTTGGGCAGCGCTGGCGGCCAGGGAGAGCAGGCTGATGGCGATGAAGGTCTTCATGAAAAACTCCGGTGAAAGCACAGGGGATGAAAGCGGGCCGGCTGGCCCGCGGGGGGGGGACGAGGAATTCAGAGCCTGGGCAGGATGGGGTTGCGGCCGTCGGTGACTTGAAGATGCCGCCCTGCAGCGGCATCGCGGCCAGAGGCAGGTTGGCACCCAGCGCGTGGTACTGGAGCACCGTGCGCGGCAGCGGCTAGCAAGGCGGCGGCGAGGCCGCACCAAAGGACTTGCAAACTCACTTCATCTCCGTTCGGGCTGAGCGGAACCAGCACACCCTTCAGGGCGGGCCGACAAGACATCGGAAGGAATGGGAAAAGGGCTGCTCAGTCGTCGGGCGGCAGCAGTACCTCGTCCAGGCAGTGCAGCACGCCGTTGCTGCAGCTCACGTCGCTGCCTGCTACCAGCGGCAGCAGCAGGTCGCCGCTGCGCAGTAGGCCCAGCGCGCTCCACTGCAGCGTCTGCCCGGCCAGCGTGTGCATCGCGCCACCCCAGGGGAACGCGCTGCTCGGCAGGCGCCCGGGCAGCAGGTGGCCCGACAGCAGCCGGGTCAGCAGGGTCCGGTCGGCCCACAAGGCGGCAGGGCTGAGTCCGAGCCGCGCGGCGGCGCGTGCCAGCCCGCGGGACGACGGCGCCAGCACGGTGAAGGGGCCGTTGCAGTTCAGCAGCGCGGCCAGGCCGGTATGTTCCAGCGCTGCGGCAAAGCGCCGCCGGTTGGGGTCGGCGGCGATGCGTTCCCACAGCGAGGCAGTGACCGCCGGCAGCGCGCGGTCGACGACCAGCACCCGCAGCCCGGCAACCTCGCCGGTCCGGCCGAGCTGCTGCACCACCCCGCCGGCGCTGTCACGCCACTGCCGCGCAGTGCCTCCCGGCCGCAGCAACTGTCCGTCCAGCATCTGTAGCAGGCCCCCGCTGCGTGCGTCGTCCGCGCTCAGGTGGCGCATCAGCCAATGCTGCAGTTCGTTGCGGGGCAGTTCGCCGGGCACCACGCCGGCCGCGCGCAAGGCCTGGTCGCTGGGCGCCAAAAGCGTCAGCGCGGCCGTCGCCGAGGGCGGACCTGCCAGTCGCGCCGCGGCCAGCACCGGCACCAGCCACTGGGCGCAAGGCAGCGCCGTTGCACCCGCAGCGCCGGGGGGCAGCAGGTGGTGGTGACGCAGGGGATTCAACAGTTGCAGCCAGTCCAGCATCGCGCAGACCTCGCAAAAAACTCAACACGCCCTAATGTGAACTCTGCAGTTCATTTAGTCAACAGCATGGTCTATTTTGCGAATACCTAGGACTCATGCATACCAAACGGTGTGGATTTGGCCGCGTCGGTTTTACAATCAGCCTCATGACTCGCCCCCGCTTCCGCGAACAGGTGCTGCTGGCACGCGAGGAGGCCATCGTGGCCTCCGTCAACCGGCTGTTGGCCGAAAAGGGCTTCGAGGCCATGACGGTGGACGCCGTGGTCGCCGATGTCGGCATCGCCAAGGCCAGCCTCTACAAGCACTTCACGTCCAAGGAAGAGCTGGCCGCTGCGGCCATGGTGCGCGTGCTGGACCGGGCGCTGGACGAGCTGGCGCGCCTGCGCGCGCTGCCGCCGAATGCGCTGGGGCGGCTGGAAGCCGTGGCGCGCTGGAGCTACGAGCAGCAGATCGCCGGCCAGATGCCGATCCTGCCGTCGCAAAACTCGACGCTGCGCGCCGCGCTGACGCAGGACAAGGCCTATATGGACCGGCTGATGCAGCTGTCCGACGAGCTGGGCGGCTGGATCGTCGAAGCCCAGCGCGAGGGCCATGTCGACGCCGCGCTGCCCCCCGAGCTGGTGCTCTACACGTTGTTCGCCCGCGCCTGCGATCCGGTGCTGACGGCCATCCGCGCCAGCGGCGCGCACAGCGACGAGCAGATCGTCGGCTGGCTGGTGCGGACCTGGCTGAAGGGCCTGGCCACCTAGCCGGCGCCGGCCGCGCTTCTAGAATCCGCGGCCATGGCCGCCCCCCACTACCGCATTGCCCCCAGCCTGCTGTCCGCCGATTTCGCCCGCCTGGGCGAGGAGGTCCGCAACGTGCTGGCCGCGGGCGCCGACTGGATCCACTTCGACGTGATGGACAACCATTACGTACCCAACCTGACCTTCGGCCCGATGGTTTGCGAGGCCTTGCGCCGGCATGCCGTCAAGCCCGACGGCACGCCGGCCGTCATCGACGTGCACCTGATGGTGCAGCCGGTCGACAGCCTGGCCCAGGCCTTCTGCCGCGCCGGCGCCGACGTGGTGACCTTTCACCCCGAAGCCAGCGCCCATGTGGACCGCACACTGCAGCTCATCAAGGCCGAGGGCAAGCAGGCGGGCCTGGTGTTCAACCCGGGCACGCCGCTGGACATGCTGGAGTGGGTCATCGACAAGGTCGACGTGATCCTGCTGATGAGCGTGAACCCCGGCTTCGGCGGGCAGAGCTTCATTCCGTCGGCGCTCAAAAAACTGAAGAAGGCGCGCGAGATCATCGACGCCCATCAACTTGAGACAGGCCGCGACATCCGCCTGGAGATCGACGGCGGCGTCAAGGTCGACAACATCCGCGAGATCGCCGCGGCAGGCGCCGACACCTTCGTCGCCGGTTCGGCCATCTTCAGCAAGCCCGACTACAAGGCCGTCATTGATGCGATGCGCGCCGAGCTGGCGCAAGCAGCCTGACATGGCCGCCCTCCTGCTCGTCTGCACCGCCAACATCTGCCGCTCGCCGATGGCCGAAGCCATCTTCAAGGCCAGGCTGGGCGAGGTGTTCAAGACCATCACGTCGGCCGGCGTGCATGCCGACCCACGCGGCGGCCCGGTGGACGCGCGCGCCGCCGCGGCCCTCGCGCGCCATAACTACAGCGTCGAGCGCAAGTGGCGCTCGCAGCGGGTACAGCCCGAGAACCTCGGCCAGTACCACCTCGTGCTGGTGATGGAGAGCGAGCATGCCGAGACCCTGCGCAAGAAGGCCGCCCCCGAGCACCACGCCAGGATCCAGCTGCTGACCGACTTCGTGCCCGAGCTGGCCGGCGAGGACGTGCCCGACCCCTACTTCGGCCCGGTCGCGGGCTTCGATGTCGTCATCGGCATGCTGGAACGCGCCGCCCAGCGCTTGCTGGCCGAAAGCCGCGAGGGGCGCCTCAAGCTGGATTGATCAGGCCTGCAGCGCGCGCGCCAGGCGCGCCCCCACCGCCGCGTTGTGCTTGACCAGCGCGATGTTGGTCACCAGGCTGCGGCCGCCCGTCAGCGCCTTGATGCGCGCCAGCAGGAAGGGTGTGATCGCCTTGCCGACAATGCCCTGGGCATCGGCCTCGGCCAGTGCCTGGGCGGTGATCGCGTCGATTTCCTCGCGCGGCATGGCCTGGGCGGCCGGCACCGGATTGCTGACCACGACGCCACCGTGCAGGCCCAGGGTCCACTTCGCGCGGATGAAGCGCGCCTGCTCGGCCGCATCGTCCATGCGGAAGTCAGCCTTGAGCCCGCTGTCGGGCGTGAAGAAGGCAGCAAAATTGTCCTGCCCGACCGACAGCACCGGCACGCCGTGGGTCTCCAGGTACTCCAGCGTCAGGCCCAGGTCGAGGATGGACTTGGCGCCGGCGCAGACAACGGCCACCGGCGTGCGCGCCAGCTCCTGCAGGTCGGCCGAGATGTCGAAGCTCTCGTGGCCGCCGCGGTGCACGCCGCCGATGCCGCCGGTGACGAAGACCTCGATGCCGGCAAGGTGGGCGCAGATCATCGTCGCGGCCACCGTGGTCGCGCCGAGCTTGCCGGTCGCGATGGCAAACGGCAGGTCGCGGCGGCTGAGCTTCATCGCGTCGGGCGCCTGGGCCAGCTGCTGCAGCTCGGCATCGGTCAGGCCGACGCGGATGCGGCCGCCGATCACGGCGATGGTGGCCGGCACGGCGCCCTCGATGCGGATGACGTCCTCGACCTCGCGCGCCGTCTCCAGGTTCTGCGGCCAGGGCATGCCGTGGGCAATGATGGTCGATTCGAGGGCGGCGACGGGGCGGCCCTGCTCACGGGCGGCCGCCACTTCGGGCGAGAGTTGGATCAGTTCATTCATCGTTCTTCCAGAAACCTCGGAGTCAGTTCGGGGTGCACGCTGTCGGTCGTCTGCAGCGTCAGCGCGGCCAGGTCCAGGCCAAGGCGGGCGGCGGCGTCGAAGTCGTCGCAGTCGCGCAGCAGCGCCGCGCAGACGCCGGCCGACAGTGCATCGCCCGCGCCGGTCACGTCGACGACATGGACCCGCGGCGCCGGCCAGTGGCGCGGCGCGTGCTCGCGCTCGCTGAGCAAGAGGCCGTCGGCCCCCTTGGAGACCAGCACGCAGCCGACGCCGCGCGCATGCAGCGCGTCGAAGGCCGCGTTGGCATCGGCGGCGATGGTGGCCAACTCGCCCAAGTTCAACACCAGCAGGTGCAGGCCATCCAGGCGCTCGGGAAGGCGTTCCATCTTGGCCTCGGACACGGCCACGCCCACCAGCGGGATGCCGCTGGCGCGGGCCTCGCCAAGCAGCAGCGGCCAGGCGTCGGTGGGCAGGTTGCCGTCGGCGACGACCAGGGCCGCGCCAGCGCGCAACGCCTTGCTGGCCTCCAGCGCCCAGGGGTTCAGCCTTTCGACAAGCGGCATCGACGCCAGTCCGAGTTCCAGGCTGCCGTCCGGCGCCAGCACGGCGGTATAGCTGTCGCTGGCATGGCGGCGCAGGCGAATGACGGCGCGCGTGTCGATGCCGACGGTGGCGGCCTGCTCCAGCAGCATGCGGCCGCCAGCGTCGTCACCCACGGCCGCGACGAGGGCCGCCGGCAGGCCCAGGCGCGCCAGGTTCTCGGCCACGTTGCGCACGACGCCGCCGGGCGTCTCATGCGATTCGCAGGGGTTGGACGAGCCCTGCAGGGAGTTCGACAGCAGTTTGAGCTTGCGGTCGATGTTGAGGCCGCCGATGCAGACGATGGGGGCGGCAGTTGTGCTCATCGCCGGATTCTAGGAAGCCTGGCCCTCGGCCCACCCGGCCATGGCCACGGCCAGTGCCTGCACGACCTGCGCATCGGTTCGCCCGCTGCGCGCCCGCACATGGAAGGCGTGGTCAGCGTCGTCCTCGACGTGCAGCACGGCCCGGTCACCCAGGCGCCGCACGACACCCAGCAGCAAGTCCGGCGCCGCCAGCTCATCCCGCGTGCCCTGCAGGAACAGCATCGGCACCTTCACGTCATCCAGGTGCGCGGCCCGCTCGATTGCCGGCTTGCCGGCGGGGTGCAGCGGAAAGCCGACAAACACCAGCCCGCGCACACCGGGCATCGACGCCGCGGCCTGGGCCTGCGAGGCCATGCGGCCGCCAAAGGACTTGCCGCCCGCGAACAGCGGTGTGCCGGGCAGGCGCGCCCGTGCCGCCGCCACGGCGGCACGTACCGCAGCGTGGGCGACTGCGGGCGTATCGGGCCGCCTGGAACCGCGCTCCATGTAAGGAAACTGATAGCGCAGCGTGGCGACCGCGTGATCGTGCAGTGCCTGCGACAGCGCGACCATGAAGCTGTGTTCCATGCCGGCACCGGCCCCGTGCGCGAACACATAGGTCCAGCGCGGCGTGGGCGGCTGCAGCCACAGCGCGGAGACGGTGGTCCGGTCGTCAACCGTCAGCGTGAGGGGTTCGGGTGCGTCCATGCCGCCAGCTTAGTGCGCTAGAGTCGCCCGCGGTGCGGCGCCAAGCCGCCCACGTCGCTCGGACGGTTCCGGGCGCTCACGTGACACTGCCAATGACCTCTTCCCCTTCCGCTGCCGGCGGCAAGCGCCGTTTCGCGCGCATCGACCGCCTCCCGCCCTACGTCTTCAACATCACCGCCGAGCTCAAGCTGGCGGCCCGCCGGCGCGGCGAAGACATCATCGACATGAGCATGGGCAACCCCGACGGGGCCACGCCGGCGCACATCGTCGCCAAGCTTGCCGAAGTCGCGCAACGACCCGACACCCACGGCTACTCGGCCAGCAAAGGCATCCCGCGTCTGCGCCGCGCGATCGCTCACTGGTACGAACGCCGCTACGGCGTGGCCATCGACCCCGACCACGAGGCCATCGTCACCATCGGCTCCAAGGAGGGCCTGGCCCACCTGATGCTGGCCACCCTGGACCGCGGCGACACCGTGCTGGTGCCCGATCCGAGCTACCCCATCCACATCTACGGCGCCGTCATCGCCGGCGCCGACATCCGCGCCATTCCGGTCAGCAGCGAGGTCGACTTCTTCGCCGAGCTGGAGAAGACCATCCGCGGCAGCTACCCCAAGCCCAAGATGATGGTGTTCGGCTTCCCGTCCAACCCCACCGCGCAATGCGTGGACATCGGCTTCTTCGAGCGCGTCATCGCTCTGGCCCAGAAGCACGACATCCTCGTCGTGCATGACCTGGCCTATGCCGACATCGTCTTCGACGGCTATGTCGCGCCGTCCATCATGCAGGTGCCCGGCGCCAAGGACGTGGCCGTCGAGTTCTTCACGCTGTCCAAGAGCTACAACATGGCCGGCTGGCGCGTCGGGTTCATGGTCGGCAATGCCGATCTCGTTGCCGCATTGGCGCGCATGAAGAGCTATCACGACTACGGCACCTTCACGCCACTGCAGGTGGCCGCCATCGCCGCGTTGGAGGGCGACCAGCAATGCGTGAAAGACATTGCGGCGAGCTACCAGCGCCGCCGCGATGTGCTCTACAAAGGCCTGATCGAAGCCGGCTGGCAGGTCGACTGCCCCAAGGCCAGCATGTATATCTGGGCGCCCATCCCCGAGCCCTACCGTGAGCTGGGCTCGCTGGAGTTCGCCAAGCAGCTGCTGGAAAAGGCCAAGGTCTGCGTGTCGCCCGGCATCGGCTTCGGCGACCATGGCGACGGCCATGTGCGCTTCGCGCTGATCGAGAACGAGTCGCGCATCCGCCAGGCGGTGCGGGGCATCAAGGCGATGTTCAAGGCGGATGGGCTGATGAAGCAGCCCGCCGCCTGAAGGCTCATCGGTTGGGCGACGCGATGCTGTGGCTCTGCCACAGCTGCAGCCCGCCGACCGCCACCACATGGTCTTCCCAGCCGTCCAGGCCCGACACGATGAGCGTGCCGATCCGCCCCTTGCCGCGCACCACCAGCGGCACCGCCCCGCCCTCGGCGCGGAACAGCTCCGGGTCCAGCCCGGTGTCCTTGTTGAAATCGGCGCCACGCTCCAGGAACTGCTGGCGCACCATCCACGAGCTGTGGCCGAACTTTCGGCTCACGTTCTTCTTTTTGATGACCCAGTCGGCATGACCGGCGCCCGTACCGTCCATGAAGTAGACGAACAGGGGATGGTCGTCCTTCTCGATGTGAATGGCGATGGGGCGGCCCGGAAACCATTCCAGCGACAGCGCCAGGATGGACTGCCCGATGGCCATGGCATCCGCCGCATTCAGGCGGTCGAACACCAGGGCGTTTTCCTGTGCCGCACAGGCGGCGACGGTCGCGGGCGCTTTCAATGTCCTGTCCATGCTAGTGGATACCTCTTGCGGAATGGCCGATGGCCGATAGTAGTGAGCCGCAGTTTCATGACGTGATCAAGCTGATGTCCTTGCCCTCCCCGCACTTTCAACCGCCCGTGCAGGCCTGCATGCTTGACCTGGACGGGACGCTCGTCGACACCCTCGGCGACTTCATCGCCGTGATCGGCCTGACGCTGACCGACCTGGGCCTGCCGGGCGTCACACGCGACTTCATCGAGCGCACCATTGGCCGTGGCGGCGAGCACCTGGTGCGCATGACGCTGGCCGAGGCTGGCGGCGAAACCAAGCAGTTCGACCGCGCCTGGGTGCTCTACCAGCGCCACTACGCGGCCGTCAACGGCGAGCACGCGGCTGTCTATCCGGGCGTCATCGAAGGGCTTGAGTTGCTGCGCTCGCTGGACCTGCCCTTGGCCGTGCTGACCAACAAGCCCGCCGCGCCGGCGCGCGAGCTGCTGCGCCGCAAGGGGCTGGACGGCTACTTCCGCCACGTCTTCGGTGGCGACGATTTCGCGCGCAAGAAGCCCGACCCGCTGCCGCTGATCAAGACCTGCGAGGCCTTGGGGCAGCCGCCCGCATCAACCTGGATGGTGGGCGACTCACGCAACGACGCCGAAGCGGCGCGCGCGGCAGGCTGCCCGCTGGTGCTGGTGACCTATGGCTACAACCACGGCGAGGACATCCGCACGGTCCCGGCACTGCAGCATCTGGACCGGCTGGACGAGATGAGGCTCAGCGGCGTGCCTTCTTGATGCCGAGCAGGGCATCCTTGAGGTTGTCATCGGCAGGTTTGTCGCCCAGCCAGATGCGCAGCAGCGCGGTGAAGAACTCCGGCTCCTTGATCGGCTCGGGCATGACGGATTTGCCATTCAGCAACAGCGTCGAGCCCAGGCCGGGCACGTAGTCGACCGAGAAGTTGTCGCCGCTGTTGAGCTGCTTGCGGCTGGCGAAGATTTCGCTGAGCTTGAGCACGCCGTTGATGGACTTGACGAATTCGTCGCGCGGCGCGTTGGCTTCCATGCCCTTGACGAAGAGCTTGCCCAGCTCGTTGCCGTCGATGTCACGCAGCATCTGGATATGGATGCGCTTGGGGCCGGGCGCGGCGAGCACCTCGGCCGTCGAGCCACCCTTCTGGGTCAGGTACAGGCCGGCCGTGTAGACCTTGACGACGAACTTGTAGCGGATGCCGGCGCCGTTGAGCTGCAGCTTCTGGCCAGCCAAGTCCAGTGCCGGCTCGTACTTCACATTGGCGACCTCGACCACCTGGGCCGAGGCGACTCCCCCCGTCAGACTGCCCGCAGCCAGCAGGGCCGCGACGATGAATGCGCGCATATCTCGCTCCGTTATCGTGCCGCGATGGCGGCATCTTCGTGAGCCGAAGTATGGCGCGTGGAGGCGAAAAACCCGCTGATACACTGACCCGATCATGTTCATCACGCGGAAGTACATCACGGGGTCGAGCGACCGGGGAGCCTGGCCCTGGCGTCGCTGGTTCGCCGCCGACTGATGCTGCTTGGCGCGCCCTGACGCGCTTATTCTCGCGTTGCCCGTTCTCCACCGGGCTGCACGCCAAGCCCTGAAACTTGTCTTTTCAAGGTTTGTGTCGTGATCACTGAACTCGAATTCCAGAGCCTCGCCGCCGAGGGCTACAACCGCATCCCGCTGATCAGCGAGGCCTTTGCGGATCTCGAAACCCCGCTGTCCCTCTACCTCAAGCTCTGCGCGCCCGGCTCGGGGCCGTGCCGCAACAGCTTCCTGCTCGAATCGGTCGTCGGCGGCGAGCGCTTCGGTCGCTACTCCTTCATCGGCCTGCCGGCGCGCACGCTGATCCGCGCGACGGGCCAGCGTTGCGAAGTGCTGACCGACGGCGCCATCGTCGAGACGCACGAGGGCAACCCGCTCGACTTCATCGCCGCCTACCAGGAGCGCATCAAGCCGCGCATCCCCGCCGGCCTGCCGCGCTTCTGCGGCGGCCTGGCCGGCTACTTCGGCTACGAGGCCGTGCGCGCCATCGAGAAGCGCCTGGACCGCGACCACAAGGGCGAGTCCCTGGGCACGCCTGACATCGTGCTGCTGCTGTCCGAGGAAGTCGCCGTCATCGACAACCTGTCGGGCCGGCTCTACCTCATCGTCTGGGCCGACCCCCGCCAGCCCGAGGCTTACTTCCGCGCCAAGAAGAAGCTCTCGCTGCTGCGCGACAAGCTGACCTACTCGGTCAGCGTGCCCAAGGTCCAGCGGAGCGAGTCGCACGCGCCGACACGCGCCTTCGCCAAGGCCGATTACCTCGCCGCCGTGGCCAAGGCCAAGGAGTACATCGCCGCCGGCGACCTGATGCAGGTGCAGGTGGGCCAGCGCATCTCCAAGCCCTACAAGGCAGAGCCGATTGCGCTGTACCGGGCGCTGCGGGCGCTGAACCCCAGCCCCTACATGTACTTCTACGACCTGGGCGACTTCCAGATCGTCGGCGCCAGCCCCGAGATCCTGGTGCGCGAGGAACACGCGAGCGACGGCAGCCGCAAGGTCACGATCCGCCCGCTGGCCGGCACCCGCCCGCGCGGCGCGACGCCCGAGCGAGACATCGAACTCGAAGCCGAGTTGCAGGCCGATCCCAAGGAGCGCGCCGAGCATCTGATGCTGATCGACCTGGCGCGCAACGACATCGGCCGCATCGCCCGCACCGGCAGCGTCAAGGTGACGCAGGCCTTCACCATCGAGCGCTACTCGCATGTCATGCACATCGTCTCCAACGTCGAGGGGACGTTGCGAGAGGAGGTCGGCCAGCTCGATGTGCTCAAGGCCACCTTCCCCGCCGGCACGCTGACGGGTGCGCCCAAGGTGCGCGCGATGGAGCTCATCGACGAGCTGGAGCCCGTGCAGCGCGGCATCTACGGCGGCGCCTGCGGCTACCTGAGCTTTGCCGGCGACATGGACCTGGCGATCGCCATCCGCACCGGCATCATCAAGAACGGCATGCTTTATGTGCAGGCGGCGGCGGGGGTCGTTGCGGATTCCGTTCCAGAGCTTGAGTGGCACGAAACCGAAGCCAAAGCCAGAGCGCTTTTGCGCGCCGCTGAACTCGTCGAGGAGGGCTTCTAAATGCTGCTAATGATCGACAACTACGACAGCTTCACCTTCAACATCGTCCAGTACTTCGGTGAACTGGGCGCCGACGTGAAGGTGGTGCGCAACGACGAGATCAGCGTCGCCGAGATGGCAGCGCTGGACCCGGATCACATCGTCTTCTCGCCCGGCCCCTGCACGCCCACCGAGGCGGGCGTCTGCGTCGAAGCCATTCAGCACTTCATCGGCAAGAAGCCGCTGCTGGGCGTGTGCCTGGGCCACCAGGCCATGGGCCAGGCGCTGGGCGGCAAGATCATCCGCGCGCAGCGCCAGATGCATGGCAAGGCCAGCACGATCACGACCGACCAGCGCGGCGTCTACACGGGCCTGCCCAAGGAGTTCAGCGTCATCCGCTACCACTCCCTGGTCATCGAGGAAGCGACGCGCCCGGCGGTGCTGGAGATCACGTCGCGCAGCGAGGACGGCGAGATCATGGGCGTGCGCCACCGCGAACTGGCCGGCACCGCTACGCCCTGCGAGGGCGTGCAGTTCCACCCCGAGTCCATCCTCAGCGAGCACGGCCACGCGATGCTGCGCAACTTCCTGGAGTTGAGGGCGTGAGCGACTACGCGCCGTCCTCGGGCAGCGGCGGCAGCGCCGTTGTCGACCTGCGCAGCGACACGGTCACCAAGCCGACGCCGGCCATGCTGGAGGCGATCAAGGTAGCCAAGGTCGGCGACGATGTCTTTGGCGACGACCCCACCGTCAACGCTCTGCAGGAGCGCGTCGCCGCGCTGCTCGGCAAGGAGGCCGCCCTCTTCATGCCCAGCGGCACGCAGAGCAACCTCTGCGGGCTGCTGGCCCATTGCGGCCGCGGGGACGAATACCTCGTCGGCCAGCTTGCACACACCTACCGCTACGAAGGTGGTGGTGCGGCCGTGCTGGGCAGCATCCAGCCCCAGCCGCTGCCCAATCAGCCCGACGGCACGATCCGGCTCGAAGACATCGCCGCGGCCATCAAGCCCGACGACCCGCACTTCGCGCGTACGCGGCTGCTGGCGCTGGAGAACACCTGGGGTGGCAATGTGCTGCCGGCCGCCTACGTGGCTGACGCGTGCGAGCTGGCCCACTCGCGCGGGCTGGCCACGCACCTGGACGGCGCCCGGCTGTTCAATGCGGCAGTCGCGTCCGGTCAATCGGTGGCCCAGCTGGCGCGTGATTTCGACTCGGTCTCCATCTGCTTCAGCAAGGGCCTGGGCGCGCCCATCGGCTCGATGCTGGTGGGCTCGCGCGAGCTGATCGCCCGCGCCCACCGCATCCGCAAGATGGTCGGCGGTGGTCTGCGCCAGGTCGGCCTGCTGGCTGCGGCGGCCGACCATGCACTGACCCATCACGTCGAGCGCCTGGCCGATGACCATGCGCTGGCCAGGCGCCTGGCAGACGGCCTGGCCGCACTGCCGGGTGTCACGGTCACGCCACCGCAGACGAATATCGTCTTTGCCCAGGTCAGCGACGGTCGCACGCCGGCGCTGCTGGAACACCTGAAGTCTTGCGGCGTGCTGGCGACCGGCTTGATCGGCCTGCGCTTTGTGACTCATCTGGACGTCGATGCCGCAGGCGTCGACCACGCCATCGCGGCGGCCCGCGAGTTCCTGACGGAGGCTTGATCGTGTCCACATCCACGCTGCTCACCGCGCTGTACGAACAAAAGGCCGCCATCAACCGCGAGTTCTTCGCAGCGCTGGCCGGCGCACCGTTGTCGCCCGACAACCGCCACATCGCCATCCGCACCCTCAACCACATCCACACGGTGGACCGCATCTTTGCCGCCCACCTGCGCGGCGAGCCGCACGCCTTCACGGCCAGCAACACCGCGGCCACGCCGACGCTGGACGAACTGCGCACCTCGGTCGAACAGGTGGACGGCTGGTATGTCGACTATGTGCGCGCGCTGGCACCCGAGCAGTTCGAGGAAGTGCTGAGCTTTCGCTTCACCGACGGCGACGCCGGCCGCATGAGCCGCGAGGAGGTCCTGGCCCATGTCATCCACCATGGCAGCCACCACCGCGGCAATGTCGGCATGCTGATGAAGCAGGTCGACCAGCCGCCACCACGCGACCTGTTCACCCGCTACCTGCACCAGCAAGAACCCCAGCGCCGATCCGAGGTCTGACATGCCCATCACCGACACCGAAGCCCTGACCCGCGTCATCGAGCACCGCGAGATCTTCCACGACGAGATGCTGACGCTGATGCGCCGCATCATGGCCGGCGAGATGTCGCCCGTCATCGCCGCGGCCCTGCTGACCGGCCTGCGCGTGAAGAAGGAAACCATCGGCGAGATCACCGCCGCCGCGCAGGTCATGCGCGAGCTGTCCAACAAGGTGCCGCTGGGGCCGCTGCCCCATCTGGTCGACGTCGTCGGCACCGGCGGCGACGGCGCGCACAGCTTCAATATCTCCACCTGCTCGATGTTCGTCGCCGCGGCGGCCGGCGCCCAGGTCGCCAAGCATGGCAACCGCAGTGTCAGCAGCAAGACCGGCAGCGCCGACGTGCTGGAGGCCCTGGGCGCCAACATCCAGCTCGCCCCGCGCGCGGTGGCCGCCTGCCTGGACGAATGCGGCATCGGCTTCATGTTCGCGCCCAACCACCACCCGGCGATGAAGAACATCGCGCCGGTGCGCCGCGAGCTGGGTGTGCGCACCATCTTCAACATCCTGGGCCCGCTGACCAACCCGGCCGGCGCGCCCAACATCCTGATGGGCGTCTTCCACCCCGACCTGGTCGGCATCCAGGTGCGCGTGCTGCAGCGCCTGGGCGCCGAGCACGCCCTGGTCGTCTACGGCAAGGACGGCATGGACGAGATCTCGCTGGGCGCAACGACGCTGGTCGGCGAGCTGCGCAACGGCGCCGTGCGCGAGTACGAGATCCACCCCGAGGACTTCGGCATGGCCATGGCCAGCAACCGCAGCCTCAAGGTCGAGAACCCGGAGCAGTCGCGCGAAATGCTGGTCGGCGTGCTCGACGGCAACCCCGGCCCGGCGCGCGACATCGTGCTGCTGAACGCCGGTGCGACGCTGTATGCCGCCAACGTGGCGCCGACATTGGCCGACGGCATCGCGCGCGCGCGCGCGGCGCTGGACAGCGGCGCGGCGCGTGCCAAGCTGGATGCCTTCGTCAAGCAGACTCAGCACCTGGGGGAAAGCTGATGAGCGACATCCTGAACCGCATCGTCGAGGTCAAGCGGGACGAGATCGCGGCTGCCAAGCTCAAGCGCTCGCTAGCGTCGCAACGTGAGGAGGCCGAGGCCCGCAAGCCCGAGCGCCTGGGCTTCGAGCGCTCTCTGCGCGCCAGCATCGCGGCCGGCCGCGCGGCGGTCATTGCCGAGATCAAGAAGGCCAGCCCCAGCAAGGGCGTGCTGCGCGAGGACTTCAAGCCGGCCGTGATCGCCGAGACCTACGCGCGCAATGGCGCCGCCTGCCTGAGTGTGCTGACGGACGAGCGCTTCTTCCAGGGCTCCATCGCCTATCTGCAGGAAGCGCGCGCCGCCTGCGAACTGCCGGTGCTGCGCAAGGACTTCATGGTGGACGAATACCAGGTCATGCAGGCCGGCGCTATTGGATCGGACTGCATCCTGCTGATCGCTGCCTGCCTGGCCGACTCGCAGATGGCCGACCTCGAAGCCGCCGCGCATGCGCTGGGCATGGACGTGCTGGTCGAAGTGCACGACGGCGACGAACTGGACCGCGCGCTGAAATTGAAGACGCCGTTGGTCGGCATCAACAACCGCAACCTGCGCACCTTCGACGTGACGCTGGAGACGACGCTGGGGCTGCTGCCGCGCGTGCCGGCGGACCGGCTGCTGGTGACCGAATCCGGCATCCTCGGCGCGGCCGACGTGAAGCGCATGCGTGACGCCAACGTGCACGCCTTCCTCGTCGGCGAGGCCTTCATGCGAGCGCCCGATCCGGGCCAGGCGCTGGCGACACTGTTCGCATGAACTTCCCGCTGCGTCTGCCGGACACCGACTGGCGCCCGGTCGTCGACGCCTGGGCCGCCAGCCCCGTGGGCCAGAAGCTGCTGGCCTATCTGGCCGAGCGCCGTGCAGCCGGCGCCACCATCTACCCGCCCGAACCGCTACGCGCGTTGACGCTGACGCCACTGGCCAGCACCCGCGTCGTCATCCTCGGCCAGGACCCCTACCACGGCCCCGGCCAGGCCGAGGGCCTGAGCTTCAGCGTGCCCGAGGGCGTGCCGCTGCCGCCCAGCCTGCGCAATATCTTCAAGGAGATCCAGCGCGACCTTGGCAAGCCCTTCCCGCCCAATGGCAGCCTGGTGCGCTGGGCCGAAGGCGGCACGCTGCTGCTGAACGCCGTGCTGACGGTGGAAGACGGGCAAGCCGCCAGCCACGCCAACAAGGGCTGGGAGGCATTGACCGACGCCCTCATCAAGGCCGCCGCCGAGGACCCGGCGCCGAAGGTCTTCATGCTCTGGGGCAGCTATGCCCAGGCCAAGGCGCCGCTGATCGAGGCGGCCCGGCAGGATCACCTCGTGCTCAAGGCCAACCACCCGTCGCCGCTGTCCGCGCTCAAGCCACCGCGGCCCTTCATCGGCTGCGGGCATTTCTCGACGGCCAAGGCCTGGCTGGAAGAGCGGGGCCGCGTTTCGCCTCGCCAGGCCTGAGTCGTCGTCAGGCGCGGATTGTTCCGCCGCGCGCAATTCGCCGTTCTGCTGCGCCCGCTTTTTCCCGCGGCGTGCAATTCCTAAAGTGACAACCTGTCGGCACTCCTTCGCGGTGCTGGCCAGGAGAGTCACCATGAACAACAGCACCCGGTCCTTTTTCTCGCTCATCACCGCCGCGACTGCCGTCACGGCGCTGGCCGCCGGCCTGGTGCTGGCGATCAGCGCGCCCGCCCCGGCGATCGAGGCTGTCGGCCCGGCAGTTGTGGCCACCGCGACCTCCGAAGAAGCCTAAGCCGACAGGCCGCAGCGAATCTTCATGCCGGCAGTCGATGACTGGCCGAGCAATTCCACCACCCAGTCAACGAAGACGCGCAGCTTGCTGCTGAGGTGGCGGTTGGGCGGATAGACGACATGCACAGGGATGGCGTCGCACTGCCACTCGTCCAGGATGCGCACCAGCGCGCCGCTCTTGATCAGCGGCGCGGCCATGAAACAGGTCAGCTGCATGACCCCCAGATGGGCCAGGCCCGCATTGAGATAACCACTGGCGTCATTGACGGCAATGACGTGGTTGCCGACGACATCCACCACCTCGTCATCGCGCCGGAAGCTGTCCGGCAGCAGCTTGCCGCTGCGCGCCGAGAAGTAGCCCACCATGCGATGCGGCGCCTGGCCCAGCTCCAACGGATGGGCCGGCGTGCCATGGCGGCGCAGGTACTCTGGCGTGGCGCAGGTGACGATGTGGAACTCGCCGATGCGGCGCGCCACCAGGCTCTGGTCGGTCAACTCGCCGCCGCGGATCACGCAGTCGATGTTGTCGCTGATCAAGTCCACCGTGCGGTCACTGACGCCGAGCTCGATCTGGATGTCCGGGTAGCGGGCATAGAAGTCCGGCAGCGCCGGGATGATCATTTCCCGGCCCACCACGCCCGGCACATCGATGCGGATGCGCCCGCGCGGCGTCACGCGCGCCTGGCTCATGCTGCCTTCGAGTTCTTCCAGGTCGCCCAGCAGCCGCATCGCGCGCTCGTAGTAGGCAGCGCCATCGGGCGTGACCGTGACGCGCCGCGTCGTGCGGTTCAGCAACTTGGTGCGCAGGTGCGATTCCAGCGTCTGGATCAGGCGGGTGACGGTGGCCTTGGGCAGGTCCAGCGAGTCGGCCGCCTTGGTGAAGGTGCCGGCCTCGACGACCCGGACATAGGCTTGCATAGCGGAGAGTCGGTCCATGCGGCGATTGTTCCAGGTTGGGGAAAAGTGAGTCACTTTCATCCCCGTTTATCCCTAGGCCGTTGATCTCTATCTTTCGCCCCATGGACAAGTTCGCCGCCCCCACCACTTTGCTCCTGGGCCCCGCGCCGGGTCTCGTGGCCCAGGTCTACGCTGCACGCCGGCCGCTGGATGGCGGCGCACGGGCCCTGGTGCTCTTCCTGCATGACGGCAGCTTCACGAGCGGCTCGCTTGAATCGGCACGTGCGCGCAGCGAGATGCTGGCCGAGGCGGGTGCCGATGTCGTCTCGCTGGATTACCCGCTCGCACCCGAGCATCCCTTTCCCACCGGCCTGAGCGCCGCCTTCGAAGCCCTGCAGGCCTTGGCCGCCAAGCCGGCCAAGCTGACCAGCAGCGCGCAAACCGCCCTCTTCGTCGCCGGCGAGGAAGCTGGCGGCAACCTGGCCGCTGCGCTGGCGCTGATGGCACGCGACCAGCGGGCACCCCACCTGGCAGGGCAGTTGCTGATCGCGCCGATGCTGGACCCGCAGCTTGGCAGCGCGTCGATGCGCGAAGGCGAATGCGGCCATTGCGAATGCATCTATGCCAAGGGCTGGCAGGCCTACCTGGGTGGCAGCACCCGCGCCGACCATCCCTATGCCGCGCCGCTGAACGCCAGCCGCCTGTCCGGCCTGGCGCCGGCGCTGATCCTCAGCGTCGCCGGCCACCCGCTCAACGATGAAGCCCGCCGCTATGCCGCTGCGCTGCGTGAGCACGGCGGCGCCGCCAAGGAGCTGACGTTGCCGGCCTTGGCGCCCGGCTATGTGCTGGCCGCCATCCATGAATTCCTGAGCCAGGCCGCCGGCCGGGCTGTGTCACCGCCTTCTGCTTGAAAACCCCGGGAGAAATCGAAATGCCATCCAACCCTCGCTTCAACCGCCGCCTTGGCTTCATCGTCGGCGCCATTGCTCTGGCCGGCCTCGGCGCTGTCGGCTTCGCGCAGTTTGGCCAGCCCGCGCTGGCCAATGCCGGTCCCGCCGCGCCGCCGGCCACGCCGGTCTCCGTGGCTCAAGTTCTCAGCCAGGACGTGGCCGCCTGGAACGAGTTCTCCGGTCGGCTCGAAGCCGTGGAGCGCGTGGACGTGCGGGCCCGCGTGTCGGGCGCCGTGCAGGCGGTCCACTTCCGCGAGGGCAGCCTGGTGAGGGCGGGCGACCTGCTCGTCACCATCGATCCCGCGCCCTACCAGGCCGAAGTCGCGCGCTTTGAAGCCCAGGTGGCCGCCGCGCAGGCGCGCGTGACCTATTCGCACAGTGAGGCGCAGCGCGCCAAGGCCCTGTGGGAAGACCGCGCCGTGGCGCGCCGCGAGTTCGACGAGAAGGACAACGCCGCCCGCGAGGCCGCCGCCAACCTGCGCGCAGCCCAGGCCGCGCTGCAGTCGGCGCAGCTGAGCCTGGGCTACACGCAGGTGCGCGCGCCGGTGGCGGGCCGTGTCGGCAAGATCGAGGTCACGCAGGGCAACCTGGTCGCCGCCGGTGCCGGCGCGCCGGTGCTGACGACGCTGGTATCGGTCAGCCCCATCTACGCCAGCTTCGATGCCGACGAGAAAGTCGTGCGTGAAGCGCTGGCGTCATTGCCTAACGGCGCCGCCGAGCGGCGCGGCATCGAGCGCATTCCGGTCGAGATGCTGGCGGGCAGCGGAACTGTGGAAGACAGGTCCACCACCGGCCGCTTGCAGCTCATCGACAACCAGGTGGACGCCAGGAGCGGCACGCTGCGCGTGCGTGCCGTGTTCGACAACAAGGACGGCGCGCTGATGCCGGGTCAGTTCGCCAAGCTGCGCCTGGGCCAGGCCAGGAACGAGGCGGCGCTGCTCGTCAACGAGCGCGCCGTCGGCACCGACCAGGACAAGCGCTACGTCATCGTCGTGGGCAAAGGCAACCAGGCCGAATGGCGGCCGGTGACGCTGGGCGCCAACGTGAACGGCCTGCGCGTCGTGACCAGCGGGCTGAAGGCCGGCGAGCGTGTCGTCGTTGGCGGCGTGCAGCGCGTGCGACCCGGTACCGTGCTGGCACCGAAAGACGTGGCGATGGACGCCAAGCCCGAGTTGCAAGCCAAGCTTGCAGCCAAGGCGTCCTGACCTAGCGCCGCTCCACCCTCCGTAGCAAGCCCTGCGACCAGGCCGCCTCTGACCGGCCTGCGGGGAAGGCTTTGCCTTCAGAAAGAAGAAAAATGAACCTCTCCAAGTTCTTCATCGACCGCCCCATCTTCGCGGGCGTGCTGTCGCTGCTGATCTTCATCGGCGGCCTGCTGTCGATCCGCGCGCTGCCGATCTCGGAGTATCCCGACGTCGTGCCGCCCTCGGTCGTCGTGCGCGCGCAGTACCCCGGCGCCAACCCCAAGGTCATCGCCGAGACGGTGGCCACGCCACTGGAAGAGGCCATCAACGGCACCGAGGACATGCTCTACATGAGCAGCCAGGCGACCACCGACGGCCTGATGACGCTGACCGTCAGCTTCAAGCTCGGCACCGACCCCGACAAGGCCCAGCAACTGGTGCAGAACCGGGTCTCGCAGGCCGAGGCGCGCCTGCCCGAGGAGGTCAAGCGCCTGGGCGTGACGACGGTCAAGAGCAGCCCCGACCTGACCATGGTCGTGCACCTGACCTCGCCCAACGACCGCTACGACATGACCTATCTGCGCAACTACGCGCTGCTCAATGTCAAGGACCGCCAGGCGCGCATCCAGGGCGTCGGCCAGGTGCAGTTGTTCGGCGCAGGCGACTACTCGATGCGCGTCTGGCTGGACCCGCAGAAGGTGGCCGAGCACGGCCTGTCGGCGAGTGACGTGGTGGCCGCCATCCGCAGCCAGAACGTGCAGGCGGCGGCCGGCGTGGTGGGCGCGTCGCCGGGGCTGCAGGGCATCGACCTGCAGCTGTCCGTCAATGCGCAAGGCCGGCTGACGTCGGTCGAGGAGTTTGGCGACATCATCGTCAAGAGCGGTGCCAACGGAGCGGTCACGCGGCTGCGTGACCTGGGGCGCCTGGAACTGGGCGCCAGCGAATACGCGCTGCGCTCTCTGCTGGACAACAAGCCCGCCGTCGCGGTGCCGGTCTTCCAGGCTCCCGGCGGCAACGCGCTCGACATCTCCAGGAACGTGCGCGCCACGATGGAAGAGCTGAAGGCCGCCATGCCCGAGGGCGTGGACTACACCATCGTCTACGACCCGACGCAGTTCGTGCGCGCCTCCATCGAGTCCGTCATCCACACGCTGCTGGAAGCGGTCGCGCTGGTCGTGCTGGTCGTCATCCTGTTCCTGCAGACCTGGCGCGCGTCCATCATCCCGCTGCTGGCCGTGCCGGTGTCCATCGTCGGCACCTTCGCCGTCATGCACGGCTTCGGTTTCTCGATCAACGCGCTGAGCCTGTTCGGCCTGGTGCTGGCCATCGGCATCGTCGTCGACGACGCCATCGTCGTGGTCGAGAACGTGGAGCGCAACATCGCCTCCGGCCTGTCGCCACGCGACGCGACCTACCAGGCGATGCGTGAGGTCTCCGGCCCCATCATCGCCATCGCGCTGACGCTGATCTCGGTGTTCGTGCCGCTGGCCTTCATCACCGGCCTGACAGGCCAGTTCTACAAGCAGTTCGCGCTGACCATCGCCATCTCGACGGTGATCTCGGCGATCAACTCGCTGACACTCTCGCCCGCCCTGGCCGCGCTGCTGCTGAAGGGCCACGACGCGCCCAAGGACGCGCTGACGCGCGGCATGGACAAGGTCTTCGGCCGCTTCTTCGCCGGCTTCAACCGCCTGTTCGCCAGCAGCTCCGAGAAGTACGGCAGCGGCGTGAAGACGCTGATGTCGCGCAAGGCGCTGATGATGGTCATCTACCTGGCGCTGGTGGCGGCCACGACCGGCCTGTTCAAGGCCGTGCCCGGCGGCTTCGTGCCGGGCCAGGACAAGCAATACCTGATCGGCTTCGCCCAGCTGCCCGACGGCGCCACGCTGGACCGCACCGAGGACGTCATCCGCCGCATGACCGACATCACGCTGAAGACCCCGGGTGTCGAGCACGCGGTGGCCTTCCCCGGCCTGTCCATCAACGGTTTCACCAACAGCTCCAGTTCGGGCATCGTCTTCGCCACGCTCAAACCTTTCGCGGAGCGCAAGACCAAGGACCTGTCGGCTGGCGCGATTGCCGGTTCGCTGAACGGGCAGTACGGCGCCATCGAGGACGCCTTCATCGTCATGTTCCCGCCGCCGCCCGTGCAAGGCCTGGGCACGACGGGTGGCTTCAAGCTGCAGCTGCAGGACCGCGGCGGCGTGGGCTACGAGGTGATGGACCAGGCGGTCAAGGCCTTCATGGCCAAGGCCGGCACCACGCCGGAACTCGCCGGCCTGTTCTCCAGCTACCAGGTCAACGTGCCGCAGCTGTTCGCCGACCTCGACCGTACCCGCGCCCGCCAGCTCGGCGTGGCCGTGACGGACGTGTTCGACACGATGCAGATCTACCTCGGCAGCCTGTACGTGAACGACTTCAACCAGTTCGGCCGCACCTATTCGGTCCGCGTGCAGGCCGATGCCGCCTACCGCGCGCGAGCCGAAGACATCGGCGCGCTGAAGGTGCGCTCAAACACGGGCGAGATGGTGCCGCTGTCTGCGGTGATGAAGGTGTTGCCCAGCTTCGGGCCGGAGCGTGCCATGCGCTACAACGGCTTCCTGGCCGCCGACATCAACGGCGGCGCCGCACCCGGCTTCTCGTCGGGCCAGGCCCAGGCTGCGGTGGAGCGCATTGCCGCCGAGACGCTGCCACCGGGCGTCGGCTTCGAATGGACCGACCTGACCTACCAGGAAAAGATCGCTGGCAATTCAGGCGCCTGGGTCTTCCCGCTGGCCATCCTGCTGGTCTTCCTGGTGCTGGCCGCCCAGTACGAAAGCCTGACTCTGCCTATCGCCATCCTGCTGATCGTGCCCATGGGCCTGCTGGCGGCGATGGGCGGGGTCTGGCTGAGCAGTGGCGACAACAACGTGTTCACGCAGATCGGCTTGATTGTGTTGGTCGGTCTATCCGCCAAGAACGCGATTCTTATCGTCGAGTTCGCCCGCGAGCTGGAATTTGCCGGCCGCACGCCGGTGCAGGCCGCGCTGGAGGCGGCACGCCTGCGGCTGCGGCCCATCCTGATGACGTCGATGGCCTTCGTCATGGGCGTGCTGCCGCTGGTGCTGAGCACCGGCGCCGGCGCCGAGATGCGCCAGGCCATGGGCATCGCGGTGTTCGCCGGAATGATCGGCGTGACGCTGTTCGGCCTGTTCCTGACCCCGCTGTTCTACGTCATCGTGCGCCGCCTGACCGGCAACGCACCGCTGCGCCATCACGGCGGGCAGGTCGCGCATCCGGCCGCCATCCCGCAAGGAGAGTGATCATGAAACTGAACCTGACTCCACTGTTTGCAGCGCTGCTGCTGGCGGGTTGCGCGTCGGTCGGCTCCGTCGACCCGGCCCCGCTGCCCCTGGCACCCGGCGCCTACAAGACCACGGCCGCGAACGACGCAACTGCGCTGACCGCCAGCTGGTGGCAGAGCTTCGCTGACCCCGTGCTGGACGAGCTCGTCGGCCGTGCAATGGCGGCCAACACCAGCGTGCAGGCTGCCGCCAACCGGCTGGCGCAGGCCCGCGCCGTGCTGGGCAGCGCCGAGGCCTCTCGGCTGCCGCAAGTCGGCGTGGCCGCCGGTGCCGGCCGCGCTGCCGACCCCGGCGCGCGAGCCATCACGCGGTACAGCGCCGGCCTGGACCTGGCCTACGAGCTGGACCTGGGCGGCCGCCTGCTGCACGAGCGCAACGCCTCAGCGCTGGACGTGCAAGCCCGCGAGCAGCTGCTGGCCGACGCGCGCCTGCTGGTGCAGGCCAATGTGGCCCGCAGCTACCTGGCACTGCGAGCACTCGACGCCGAGCGCGAGATCGTCGCAGGCACGGTTGCCGCCTATGGCGAAACCCTGTCGCTGACCGAGAAGCGCGCCCGGGCCGGCGACGTGGCCGACCTGGACGTGGCCCGCGTGCAGGCCGAGCTGGCCGCCAACGAGGCCGAGGCGCTGGCGCTGGAGCGGCGCCGCCTCGAACTGGAGACGGCGCTGGCGGTGCTGCTGGGTGAGGCGGCGTCCAGCTTTCGGCTCGTACCGGCCACGTGGGCGACCGCCCTGCCCGCCGTGCCGGCAGGACTGCCCAGCGAACTGCTGCAGCGCCGTCCCGACCTCGCCGCAGCGCGCAGCCAGCTACAGGCGGCAAAGGCCCGCGTCGGCGTCGCCCAGGCCGCCTGGTGGCCCAGCCTGGCGCTGACGGCCCAGGGCGGCGGCGCGTCCAGCGAGCTGTCCAACCTGCTCAGGAGCGGCGCCAGCACCTGGGGCATCGGTCTGCTGGCGGCCTTGCCGATCTTTGATGGTGGCCGCCGCGAGGCCGGCGTCCAAGCCGCCAGGGCCCAGCTCGACGGCTCGGCAATCGCCTTTCGCGAGCAGTTCCTGCTGGCGCTGAAGGAGGTGGAAGACCAGCTCGGCGCGCTGACCCTGCTGCGGGCCCAGGGTGAAGCGAACGCCCGGGCCGTCAGCGCTGCGAGCCAGGCTCTGCGCCTGTCCGACACGCGCTACCGCAACGGCCTGGTCAGCCAGCTGGAGCTGCTGGACGCACGCCGCAGCGAGCTCGCCAACAGGCGCGCCGCGCTGCAGGTCCGCTCGGCGCAGTACCAGACCACGGTCGGCCTGATCCGCGCCCTCGGTGGGGGCTGGGCTACCGGCGCTTGAGCATCGCGACGTTCACCGTCGAACGCACTTCGAAGCCCAGGCTTTCGTAGAGCGCAATCGCGACGGTGTTCGTCGCCCAGGCGTGCAGGAAGGGCTGCTCGCCGCGCCGCTGGATCTCGGCCGTCACGGCCGCAGACAAGCGCCGCGCGAGGCCGCGCCCACGGAAGTCGGGATGCGTGCAGACGCCGCTGAGCTCGACGTGACCAGCAAAGCGCATCCGCTCGCCGGCCATGGCGACGAGGCACCCGTCGACGCGCAGGCCGACAAAGCGGCCCATGGTGTGCGTGCGCGGCAAGAACGGCCCGGGCTCGGTCAACGTGGCAAGCGCCAGCATGTCCGCCGCATCGGCCTCGCCGAGTGGCCGCAGGTCTTCGTCAGTTTCAAGCCGGCACGTCGCCAGCATCTGCACGCCCTGCGCTTGCTTGACGGCTTCGAGACCGTGCGGCACGACGATGCGCGGGGCCTGAACCAGATAGGCGAAACCGTCGCCGCGCTGCAGGAGTTCGGTCAATGCTTCGAGGCTCTCCACGCCGTCGTCGGGCGTGGCCGCAAAGCGATTGATGTCCGGCTTGAAGCGCCGCGCCCGCTCGTCGCCGATGCCCCATTGCGGCTGCTGCGCAAGGCTGGCCCAGACGGGCCGGTCGAGTGCGTTCATGGCTGCACGCGCTGCAGCAGCGGCGCTTCGACCAGCGCGTCTTCGAGCGCGGTGAGCTGGCTGAGCAGGTCGCCGCTCAGCGCTGCGCAGGCCTGGGCCACGGCCGCCTCGATGGCCGGCCAGGCCTCGCGCTGCGCACGCTGAACGAGGCCTCGACCCTTGCGGCTGAGTGCAATGCGACGCACGCGGCGGTCTGCTTCAGAGGTTTCAGAGCCGACCAGGCCATCGTCCTCCAGCCCGCGCAGCGAACGCGTGATGACGGGCTGGCTGACGCCCACCGCCTGGCTCAGCTCGCCGACGCTCAGCGGTCCAAGCCGGTCCAGCGCCGCGAGCAGCGGAAAGTAGGCGGCCGGCTGCTCGAAGCCATGCGCCGCCAGCACCGACTGGGTCTGTGCCTGCAGCGTCTCACCCAGGCGCCTGAGCCGCGTGCCCAGGCTCAGGTGGCCCAGCTCCTTGACGACATCTTCGATCACAGTGAATCCCGCAAGCCGATATGCATAGCATGCTATGCAATGGCGGGGAGTTCGTCAATGGATTGCGCGGATAGCGGGGCCGCGCCAAGGCGGGCGGGCGCGTTCGCCGACTAAGGCAGCGTCTTGCAGTTGGGCTTGCAGACGACCTCGTTGCGGCCCAGCAGCCGGATGGACTGAAGGCTGGCCGGCGCGCGGTGCTTGCCGCATTTGAAGCAGGAGCGGGTGTGGCCGCTGCCGAGGAAGGGCGAACCGCCGATTTTCGACTGGTAGCGCAAGCCATCCTGGCGGACCGCGGTGACGGTGTCTTTGCTCATTCTTCAGACAGGTCAAGACGAAAGATGAATTGACGCACGAGGAAGATGACAAAACCATCTCGCAAGCCCGTGGTTGTCGGCCCAAACGGCCGATAACCACGGGGTTTCCCTGCCCCGATCTGCGGGGTCGGGCAGCAAGGACAATGCGGCCCCGCTTCCGAACACCCCATGGCCAAGCTCTTTTTCCGTTATGCGGCGATGAACGCCGGCAAGTCCACCGCGCTGCTGCAGGTGGCGCACAACTACGAGGAGCGCGGGCACCGCGTGCGCATCTTCACGGCGCGCCTGGATGACCGTTACGGCTGCGGCTTCGTCACGTCGCGCCTAGGGCCGCAGCGCGAGGCGGAGCAGTTCGATGCCAGCACCGACTTTCTGGCCTTGCTAGGCGCAAATGAAGCCGGCCCCGGCATCGCCTGCATCCTCATCGACGAAGCGCAGTTCCTGACCAAGCGGCAGGTGCAGCAACTCCATGAGATGGCCCATCTGCGCAACCTGCCGGCCATCTGCTACGGCCTGCGCACCGACTTCCAGGGCGAACTCTTCCCCGGCTCGGCCACGCTGCTGGCGCTGGCCGACGAGATGGACGAGATGAAGACGATTTGCGACTGCGGCCGCAAGGCGACGATGAACATGCGTGTGGACGCCAACAACCGCAAGGTCACCGAAGGCGCGCAGGTGGAGATCGGCGGCAACGCGCGCTATCGCTCCGTCTGCGGCCGCTGCTTCCGGCAAGGATAGAAAAGCAAAGGCGGCCCACGGCCGCCTTTGCTCGGTGCATGTCGCCTAGGAGGTCAGCCCCGCCTGATCGGTGGGGCCGGGGGCGACTTACTTGGCCGCGATCTGCGCGTCCAGCTCCTTGCAGGACGGCGAACATACGGGCTGCGACTTGCCCAGGAGCTTCTTGGACTTGAGCATCGCGCGCGGGCGGTGCTTGCCGCAAAGGAAGCAAGACATCGTTGCTGCGCCGAAAGAAGAGGTCGCCGCGAACGGCGAGCCCGGGGCTTTGGAGCGGTAGCGCAGACCATCCGCTTCGATGGTGGTCTTGGTGGTTTCTTTGGCCACGCTGGTCCTGTCGAAGAGTGTTGTGAAGGGGTAGCGCCGGGCGGCGCAGACCCTGTATTTTCCACCATATGGCCAATACCCTGGCCTAGGGCTTTCAACACCCCTTGAAATTAGCCGTTCTCTTGCCCGCCCAAGCGGCCTGGCCCTCGACCAGATCGTTCGAATCGCGCGCCCGCCGGATGTCAGCCGCGAGCCTGGTCAGGTCCAGCCGCCCCGCGGCTATCCCATTGAGATGCTGCTTCATCGGCAACAGCGCCAACGGCGCCATGGCCAGCAGTTCGGCCGTCAGCGCCGCCACCGACGCGTCCAGCGCGCCGACGTCGGGCAGGAGCTGGTCGAGGTAGCCGCAGCCGAGCAGTGCCGCCGCATCCAAGGTGCGACCGGCCAGCAGCACCTGCTTGGCCGTGGCCAGGCCGAGGCGATTGACGAAGCGGGCCAACCCGCCCGCGTAGAAATGCAGGCCGATGCGCGCCGCGGGCACGAACATCTCGACGGCCGGCACGCCAAGGCGGAAGTCGCAGGCCAGCGCGAGGTCTGCTGCACCGCCGTAGACGCCGCCGTGCAGCCGGGCAATCGTGATTGGCCGCGCCGCCTCCAGCGCATCGGCCAGTGCACAGAAGCGCGCACCCGCGTCGACGGCGCCGAGCGCGCCGAGGTCGAAGCCACTGCAGAAATGCCTGCCCTCGCCGCGCAGCACGAGCACGCGCACGGTCTCGTCGGCGTTGACCGACTCGACCAGGCCCCCAAGAGTGGCCAGGTCGTCGACGGTCAGGCGGTTGGCCTGGCGCGGCCGACGCAGCGTGATGCGTGCGACGCCGGCGTCGATCTCCAACAGAGGCGCCTGGCCGCTGCTCACACGCGCCGCCGCACGACGCCGCCCTTGGCGGCATAGTGGCCATTCACCCGCGCGAGGCTGGCGCTGCGCTCGGCATCGATCAGCTCGCGCAGTGCCTGGGCATGGACAAGGCGCAGGCCGGCGTCCTGGTGCAGGACAAGTTCCGCGACCAGCACCCAGTCCGCTTCCAGCCCCGCCGACCAGATCTGCGCCCGCGGCGGCAGCTCGGCCAGCAGCTGGTGCAAGGCGCCAAACACCGTGTCTGCACCAATGAGGCCGGCAAGCTCCGGCCAGCGGCCGAGCAGCGGTGCGTCGACGCTTTGCGGCCGCCACAGCGCGCACAGCCATTGCGGCATGTGCGTTTGGACCAGCGGCCCGTCGGGCGTCTGCACCACCTCGGTGGTCGCGCCCCTGACGCGGCGCGCCAGCGCCGTCCAGGCCAGCGGCTGCCAGCGGGAAAGCAGCCGCGGGTCGCGCGCCGGACGGTTCGGGGCGGCCGGGAGTTCCAGCACCGGCGCTTCGACGACCACGGGCGGCCGGGGCACATGGGGCAGCTTCACCTCGCCGATGACTCGCAGCAGATCCGGCGCGGCTGGCGGCGGCTCAGCGCGGAAGTCCAGCACGGGCGCCTCGCCGTCCACGGGGACAGGCGCTGCCGCTACCTCAGCTTGATCGGCAGCTTCGTTCAGAGACTGCGGCATCGCCTCGGGGGCGGGTGGCTCAATCGGGCCGCCCGCAACCATCGCCGCGGGCGACAGTGCAGGTGCTTCAGCCACCTCAATGCGGGCAGGCAACGGACGCTTTTCGGCGACCTCGATGTCTTCCACGTCCTGCATCTCGTAACCCCGCGCCTTCACCCAGGCCTTCTTGGCATCGTCGAGCTTCGCGCCGCCCGCGCGCAGCAAGGGATTCAGCTTCAGATCCAGCGGCGGGAGGCTGGGTGCCCGCCAGCCATCGAGCGCATGCGTGGAATCGAAAGCCTCGCGTTCGGCACGGGGCATGACGAGCCTTGTATCGACTTCGTTCGGCGCGCGACGGCTGGCGGGCCGCAGCGAATCAAGCTTCAGCGCGAGATCGACGGCCGGCGGTGCGGGCACACGCCAGCCGTCCAGGGCGTGGGTGGGATCGAAGGGGTCGGGCTGGGCCATGGTTTGCAAGCCGAAGCATTGTGACGACGTAAGCTCGCGCATCCACCGTCATAAACACGTCATGTTGCATACCCGCCGTTGCCTGTTGAGCCTGGCCCTGGCCAGCACCCTGTCCGCCTGCTCGACCATGGCGCCTCCCGACACGGCGCCGCAACGTCCCAAGCTGATCGTCCTCGTCGTCATCGACGGCCTGCCAATGCGTCAGGTCACCGGCTACCGCGACCAGCTCGCGCCCGATGGCCTGGCACGCTTGCTGGACCGTGGCCGCTGGTTCGCGGATGCCCACTACAGCCACGGCCACACGGTGACGGCGTCCGGCCACGCGGTCATGCTCAGTGGTGCCCATCCACAGCGCAGCGGCATCATCAGCAACGAATGGCGCGATCCGGCCACCGGCGAGCCGGTCTACAACACCGGCGACACCGCCCACACCTACCTCGACAACCCCACGGCGCCGCTGTCCGGCACCAGCCCGCGCAACCTCAAGGTCGAGACGCTCGGCGACGTGCTGCGCACGCGCACGCCCGAGTCCAAGGTCATCGCCATCTCCGGCAAGGACCGCGGCGCCATCCTGCCGGCCGGGCACCTGGGCACGGCATATATGTACATGGGCGAGTCTGGCAGCTTCTCGTCCAGCACTTACTACATGGCCAAACTGCCGCAATGGGTGAGGGACTTCAACGCGGCCAAACCGGCCGACGCCTTCTTCAGGAAGACCTGGGCGCCGCTCCTGCCTGAAGCCGCCTATGCGCGGTCCTCGCCCGATGGCCAGCCTTGGCAGGTCGCCAGCGGCAACGGCAACAGGCTGCCCGCCATCATCGGCGACAAGATGGACAGCCCGGGACCGCGCTTCTACGGCGGCCTGGTGGCCACACCCTTTGCCGACGAGCTGACGCTTGCCTTCGCCCGCGCCGCCGTCACGAACGAGAAGCTGGGCCAGCGCGGCCTGCAGGACATCCTGTCGGTCAGCCTGTCCAGCCATGACTACATCAACCACGCTTTCGGTCCCGAGTCGCGGCTCTCGCATGACCATGTGCTGCATCTGGACCGCCACCTGCATGGGTTCTTCCAGTTCCTCGACAAACAGGTGGGCGCGGGCAACTACGTGCTGGCGCTGACGTCCGACCATGGTTTCAGCGACACGCCGGAATGGGCCAGCAGCCAGGGCCGCGACGCGGGTCGCTTCCATGGCAGCCCGTCGCTGGCCACTGTGAACGCGGCGCTGGCAGCGAAGTTCGGTGTCGACAAGCTGGCGCGCAACTTCTCTGCGGCCGGCCTCCTGCTCGACGACCAGCTTGCGGCCGCGCGTGGCCTGAACTACGCCAATGTGCAGGCCGCCGCCCGCGAGGAACTGCTGAAGCTACCCGGCGTGGCCACGGTCTTCACGCGCGAGCAGCTGTTGGGGGCCGACGCGTCAACGCCGTATCTGGAGGCAATGCGCAAGTCCTTCGATCCGACGCGCGCCGCGCAATTGCAGGTCGTGCTCAAGCCCAACTGGATCGTCAGCTACCGTCCGGGCGGCAGCACGCATGGCAGCCCCTACGACTACGACACCCACGTGCCGCTGATGTTCTGGGGCCCGGGCTATGTCGGCCGGGGCGAAGTCAAGGCGCGCGCCGAAGTGGCCGACCTGGCGCCGACGCTGGCCGCCCTCGCTGGCCTGCCCGCGCCGGCCCAGTCCCAAGGCCGCGACCTCGGACTCAAACCCTAGCCAACAAGGCCTCCGCGGACTCGCCCCAGACGGCCTCGGTCAAGCCGGTCGCGCCCAGCCGGCCGCCCAGCGCCGCAGCCTGAGCCGGGCCGGTGGACGGCAGCATGACAAGCAGCCGGCCATCCTGCAGCCTCAAGCAGCCGTCTTCGCCGCGGATGCGGGCCAACAGTTCGGCAGGATCGGCGTCGGCCGCAAGTGTCGCGATGGACAGGGG
>NZ_JBQVNP010000045.1:0-33725 GCF_052436255.1 Roseateles sp.
ATGGGCCTTCGAGAGCCACTACTTGGTGTTCGCGCTGGCGCCGCCCCTGCTGGCGCTGGCCGCTGCCGCGTTGGGTGCCAGCGCACTGCGCGCCAGCATCGAGCAGGGCCAGCGCCGCGAGGCCGCGCGCCGTCTGGCCGCCAGCGAGCAGCGCTATGCGCTGGCCGCCCAGGGCGCCAATGATGGCCTGTGGGATTGGGACCTGGCGACGGGTGAGGTCTATTACTCGCCGCGCTGGCTGGTGTTGATGGGCCTGTCTTCGGCCGAGGCGGGCCAGACCATCCAGGCCTGGACGCAGCCGCTGGAGCCCGCCGCGCGCCATGCCTTTGATGCCGAGCTTCAGGCCCACCTTGACGGCAAGAGCCTGCAGTTCCACCACATGATGCATTTCAGCCAAGGCGGCCAGGAGCGCTGGTTGCTGGCGCGGGGCCTGGCGGTGCGCGAAGCCGGCCGGCCCGTGCGCATGGCCGGCTCGCTCACCGACATCTCGGAGAGCCAGCGCCTGCAGCGCCAGATCAGCTTCGATGCGCTGCACGACCGCCTCACCGGCGTGGCCAATCGCGTGCTGTTGCGCGAGCAGCTGACGCAACTGCTGGGCGGCGTACCCGCGCCCGAGACCGGCCTGCTGCTGTTGGGCCTGGACGGCTTTCGCGCGCTCAACGAGGTGCACGGCCTTGTGGTGGGCGACGCGGTGCTGGCCGAGCTGGGCGCCCGCTTGCGCTCGGCGTTCGGCACGCGTCATCTCGTGGCACGCATGGGGCCGGACCAGTTCGCCCTGTTGCTGTCCGGCGGTGACCACGCCGCCGGCCTGGCCCGCCGCGTGCAAGCCCTGCTGCAGCCGCCGTTCAATGTGGCCACGCCGATGTTGCAGCTGACGGCCGGCATCGCCTGGGCCCAGTGCCGCCACGGCCCCATGACAGCCGACGAGCTGATGGCCGCGGTCGAAGGTGCGCTCGCCCGTGCCAAGGCGGACGGCCCGGGGCAGACGCATGAGTTCGACCCGGCCGAGCAGCTTGTCGAGCAATCGCGCCGCTGGCTGCGCGATGCCATCGATGCGGCGCTGGCCAGCGGCACGCAGTTCGAGCTGCATTACCAGCCCTTCGTGCGCTTGTCCGATCGCGCGCTGCTCGGCTTCGAGGCGCTGATCCGCTGGCGCCACCCGGAGCGTGGCGTCATCATGCCGGGCGACTTCATTGCGGTGGCCGAGGCCAGCGGTCAGATCTTGGCAATAGGGCGTTGGGCGCTGCTGGAGGCTGCCGCTCAGTTGAGGCGCTGGCAAGCGATTGGTTTCACCGGCGAGGTGGCTGTCAATCTGTCCGGTGTGCAGCTGGAGCGCGACCTGGAACTGCTGGCCGACGCGCGCGCCACGCTGGCGGCGCTGGGTGACGTGCCCACGCACCGCCTCAAGCTGGAGGTGACCGAGAGCATGGCCATGGCCAACCCGCAGCGCAGCGCCGAGGTGCTGCAGGAGCTGGCTCGCATGGGCTTCAAGCTCAGCCTCGACGACTTCGGCACGGGCTATTCATCGCTGACCTATCTGCACCGCTTCCCGTTCGACACACTGAAGATCGACCGCAGCTTCGTCGTGCGACTGGCCGCGGGCCGCGAGGCCCAGGAGATCGTCCGCACCATCGTTGGCCTCGGCGCGGCGCTGGGCAAGCAGACGCTGGCCGAGGGCGTCGAGGACGAAAAGCAGGCAGCGCTGCTGGAGCAGCTGGGCGTGCAGGTGGGGCAGGGCTGGCTGTTTTCAAAGGCGCTGACGGCAGCCGAGGCGGCGAAGACCATCCACAGCCTGCCGTGGCGGCGGTAGGGCCTGTTCACACGACGGCAACGGTCGCGGCCTTCTCCCACACGGCGGCGCGGTCCCGACGGCTACATTCCATCGTTGGGCGCCTCCCGGTGCCCAGAGATGGCCGTGAGGCCACACGGGAACCCTATGAAGCAGAACAGTGCGGCCGTCGAAACGCTGCTGGCGCAACATCGTGAACAGGTGCTTGCGGAGTGGCAGTCCGAACTGGCGGTCGCGAGCGGGGGGCGGGCGTCGAACACCGACGTGCAAGGCACCGCGCAACTGCTGGAGGCCCTGCTGGCGGGCCTGCGTGCCAATGGCCGCATCGACGATTTCAATGACAAGGTCTGGGAGGCCGGCCGAGACTTGCTGGCCAGCCTGTCACGCTCACGCGCCGCGCAGGGCTCCACTGCGGCGGACACCAGCCGCTTCGTGCTGGCGCTGAAGAAGCCGCTGTTCTCGGGGCTGCAGCGCATGCTCGGCAACGAGCCCGCGGCGCTGCTGAGCGCGGTGTGGGATGTGTCGACGCTGATCGACAGCATGGCGCAGTTCACGGTGACGGCCTACCAGCGCACTCGCGAGGAGATCATCGCCCGCCAGCAGCAGGAGTTGCTGGAGCTGTCGACCCCGGTCATCAAGCTGTGGGACGGCGTGCTGGCGGTGCCGATGATCGGCACCCTGGACAGCGGCCGTACGCAGCTGGTGATGGAGGCGCTGTTGCAGCGCATCGTCGACACCGGCTCGACCATCGCCATCATCGACATCACCGGCGTGCCCACCGTGGACACGCTGGTCGCCCAGCATCTGCTCAAGACCGTGACGGCGATCCGCCTGATGGGCGCGGAATGCATCATCAGCGGCATCCGCCCGCAGATCGCGCAAACCATCGTCCACCTCGGCATCGACCTGCAGGGTGTCATCACGAAGGCGACCTTGGCCGACGCGCTGGCCGTGGCCATGAAGCGCGCAGGCTTCAGCGTCAGCCGCGGCAAGCCGGCCGCAACGCCTCCGGCGGCGGCCTGACATGGATCGCATCCCCATCCTCCAGATCGGCCGGCGGCTGCTGGTCACGATCCAGATCGACCTGATGGACCAGACCGCGTTGGCGCTGCAGGATGACCTCGCCGCCAGAATCGAACGCAGCGGCGCCACCGGTGTGCTGATCGACATCTCCGCGCTCGAGATCGTCGATTCCTTCATCGGCCGCATGCTGGTCAACATCTCCGGCATCGCCAACGTGCTGGGCGCAACCTCGGTCGTGGTGGGCATGCAGCCGGCCGTCGCGATCACGTTGGTCGAGCTCGGGCTGTCGCTGGACGGCGTGCGTACCGCGCTCAATGTCGAGCGTGGCCTGGAACTGCTTCATCAGGCAACCGCGGAGCAGTCAGATGACGACAGATTCGACTGGCGATGAGGGCACGGTAGCCGTGCACAGCGAGCGGGATGTCGTCCTCAGCCGGCAGCTGGTGCGCAAGCTGACGCAGCAGATCGGTTTCTCTCTGGTGGACCAGACCAAGATGATCACGGCGGCCAGCGAGCTGTCACGCAACATGCTGATCTATGGCGGCGGCGGCGACGTGCAGTGGAAGCTGCATCGTGACGGGCTGCGTGCCGGCCTGACGCTGTCCTTCGTCGACAGGGGCCCGGGCATTTCCGATCTGGACCTGGCCATGAAGGACGGCTGGACCTCTGGCACCGGCATGGGCAAGGGTTTGTCGGGCAGCAAGCGGCTGGTCAATGAGTTCGAGCTGTTGTCGACGCTCGGCCAGGGCACCCGCGTGACGATCACGCGCTGGAAGTAGGCGGCCATGCGTCCCTATCAACGCTTTCCCGTCGAGGATGCGAGCCAGGTTGGCGCGGTGCGGCGCACGGCGCAGGCCTTGGCCGTCGAGCTCGGCTTCGACGAAGCCGCTGCGGGGCGCCTGGCGCTGGGCGTGACCGAGCTCGGCACCAACCTCGTCCGCCACGCCGGGGGCGGCGCCCTGTTGCTGGGCATCGATGGCGAGGCAGTCGAGCTGCTGTCGCTCGACACCGGTCCGGGGTTGGACCTGGACCGCTGCCTGCAGGACGGCTTCTCGACCGGCGGCTCCGCCGGCACCGGGCTGGGTGCGGTCAAGCGCATCGCCAACCGCTTCTCGGCCTTCTCGCTGCCGCAGCGCGGCGCTGTCATCTCGGCGCGCTTCGAAGCCGCCGCCGGGCCTGTCGCGGCGTCGGCCAGCGGCCTCACCGTTGCCGGCATCACCTTGCCGGCGCCGGGCGAGCAGGTGTCGGGCGACGGCTGGGGCCTGCGCATCCGGGATCGGTGTGCCATGCTGCTGATGGCCGATGGACTGGGGCACGGCCCGGAGGCCGCCAAGGCTTCGGACATGGTCCTGCGGCTGTTTCAGAACTCCAGCTTCAACGACCCGGCCGGCGTGCTGGAAGACGCGCATGCCACGATGCGCGCGACGCGCGGCGCGGCTGTGGCCATCGCGGCCATCGATCCGGCGCTGGACCGCCTGGCCTTTGCCGGCGCGGGCAATATCGCCGGGCGGCTGATCTCCGGGGTCAGCGACCGCAGCCTGATGTCGCAGCCGGGCACCCTGGGCCTGCAGATCCGCCGGCTGCAGGACTGCAGCTATGAATGGCCCGAGCACGCCATCCTGGTGATGCACTCGGACGGCATCATTTCGCGCTGGAGCCTGGCGGATGCGGCGGGCCTGCTGCGCTGCGAGCCCATGGTGATTGCCGGCTGGATCATCCGGGATCATTGCCGGGGCCGCGACGACGCCACGGTCGTCGTGATCCGGCGCCACGATGGGCGCAGCAAGCATGCTTGAACACCCACCCATCGACGTGCCGGCGCTGCAGGCGGCGCTTGCCGACGCCCGCCAGCAGGTCGGCCTGCTTCAGCAGGAGCTCGAAGAAACCAACGGCGGCGTGCTCGCCCTGTACGCCGAGCTGGACACCCAGGCCCAGCAGCTGCGCCAGGCGACAGAGCTGAAGAGCCGCTTCCTGGCCTATATGAGCCATGAGTTCCGCACGCCCATCTCGTCCATCCGCAGCCTGACGCGCCTGCTGCTGGACCGCGTGGACGGGCCCCTGACCGAGGAGCAGGAGAAGCAGGTCAACTTCATCCGCACCACCGCGGAGGAGTTTGCCGAGATGGTCAACGACCTGCTCGACCTGGCCAAGGTCGAGGCGGGGCGTATCGATGTGTCACCGGCCTGGTTCGAGCTGGTCGACCTGTTCAGTGCGCTGCGCGGCATGTTCAAGCCGGTGCTGGTCACGCCCGACGTGCAGCTGATCTTCGAAGAGCCGCAGGGCACGACGCAGCTCTTCAGCGACGACACCAAGCTCGCGCAGATCCTGCGCAACTTCATTTCCAACGCGCTGAAGTTCACGACCGAGGGCGAGGTCCGCGTGTCCGCCGTGCAGCAGGGCGACGTCATGATCTTCTCGGTCATGGACACCGGCAGCGGCATCCCTGCGGAGTTCCATTCGGCCATCTTCCAGGACTTCTCCCAGCTCGATTCGCCCATCCAGAAGCGCCTGCGCGGCACCGGCCTTGGTTTGTCGCTCAGCAAGCGGCTGGCCGAGTTGCTCGGCGGCAGCATCGCGCTGCAGAGCGCGGCAGGGGCCGGTTCGACCTTCTCCGTCACGGTGCCGCTGCGGCTGGACAAGCCTGGTGAAGCAGGGGTGGCGGCATGAAGGAGCGGCCTGCATCCGGCGCTTCGGGTCCGGGCGCCCGCAAGCTGGACCGCTCGCGGCACCGGTTGCTGGTGGTCAACGACGATCCGGTGGCGCGGTATGCCACCGTGCGCCAGCTGCAATCGGCGGGTTTTCCAATCGTCGAGGCGGCCAGCGGCGCCGAGGCGTTGCGCCTGGCCGACGAAAGCCTGTCTGCGGTGGTGCTCGACATCCACCTGCCCGACATCGACGGCCTGGAGGTCTGCCGCCGCCTGCGCCGTCAGGAGGCGACGTTCAAGCTGCCGGTCATCCACCTCACCGCCGCCTACCTGACCGACGAGGACAAGGTGCGCGGGCTGGATTCCGGGGCCGACGCCTACCTGACCCATCCCGTGGAACCCGCCGTGATGATCTCGACCATCCAGGCGCTGGTGCGCACGCGCGAGGCCGAAGACGCGATGCGCTTCAGCGAGGCCAAGTTTCGCGCCACGTTCGAGCGCGCCCCGGGCGGCATCGGCCTGGTCGACATCGCCGGCGGCAAGCTGCTGGACGTGAACCCGGCCATGCTGGCCCTGCTGGGCCGCGAGCGGCACGAGGTCGTCGACCATGCGCTGCAGGAGCTGGCCGCGCCTGCGGATGCCGAGGCCGCCGCCACCTTCGTGAAGAGCCTGGCTGCCGACAGCGCCTACGCGGAGTTCCGGCTCCAGCGACCGGACGGCAGGCTGATTCCTTCGGAATGGACGTCCACCACCTACATCGAGCCGGGCATCGCGATGCTGGTGGCCACCGACATCTCGCAGCGCCTGCTGCTCGCCAAGCAGCGCCAGGAGCTGCTGGACCGTGAACGCAGCGCCCGCAGCACCGCCGAACGCCACAGCCGGCTCAAGGACGACCTCATCGCCGTGCTGTCGCACGAGTTGCGCACGCCGCTGAACATCATCCTGAACTGGGCGCAGATGCTGCAAAGACGCAGCCGGCCCGAGTTGATGGAGCGCGGCCTGGCCGCCATCGAGCGCAATGCCGTCCTGCAGGCGCGGCTGATTTCCGACATCCTCGACATGTCGCGCCTCAACCTCGGCAAGCTGCCGCTCAAGCTCGAGTGGGTGGCCGTCGGCAGCATTTTTGCGGCGGCCGCCACCGCGGCACAGCCGCTGCTGGAGCGCAGCGGACACCACCTGCGCCTGGACACCGAACGTGAGGATTTCAAGATTTACGCGGACGAGTCGCGCATGCAGCAGGTGCTGTGGAACCTGCTGGGCAACGCGATCAAGTTCTCGCCCGCAGGCAGCGAGATCACGCTGAGCCTGAGGGTCGAGAACGGCGGCGTGACCATGGCCGTCAAGGACCAGGGACAGGGCATCGCCGCCGATTTTCTGCCCTACGTTTTCGAGCGCTTTGCGCAGAGCGATGTGGCCAGCAACCGCCAGCACGGCGGTCTGGGCCTGGGCCTGGCCATCGTGAAGAACCTCGTCGAGTCGCATGGCGGCCATGTCACGGTCACGAGCCAGGGCCTGGGCCACGGGGCGCAGTTCAGCCTGTGGCTGCCCGGCGAGCAGTTGTTGACCTTGCCCGGCGAGCTGGGGGAAGCGGGCAGCCTCGGCGCACAGGCCGGCGCGCCGTCGGTGCTGTTCGCGGGGCTGCGCGTGCTGCTGGTGGAGGACGATCCCGATGCCGGCGCGATGCTGTCGATGATCCTCTGCGAGCAGGGCGTGAAGGTCCATCACGACACCTCGGTGGACGCGGCCCTGCAGAGCCTGGCGGCGGGCGGCTTCGACTTGCTGATCAGCGACATCGGCATGCCCGGCCGCGATGGCTACGAGCTGATCCGCGAGCTGCGGCAGCGCGAGGGCGCCGGCCCGCACATGCCCGCCATCGCGCTCACCGCCTTCTCGCGCGATGCCGACCGGGCCAGCGCCATCGAGGCCGGTTTCAACGTCCATCTTGGCAAGCCCCTGCGCCCGCAAAGGCTGCTGTCGGAGGTGCTGGAGCTCGCCAAGGCGGCGGGCTGACTTGTCGGTGCGCGCGGTGAGCGGGCAGCGCCGTTTCTAGCCTTAGTCCTACACATTCTGTGACCGGCGTCAAGCAGCATGACGCAGTGGAAATTTGAGGATATGGAGGTCCCATGGCCCCTGGCACTACCCGCGCTGAGACCGGAATTCCCGGCCTGGACGATGTCCTGCATGGCGGATTGAGCCCGGGGCGGCTGTACCTGATCGACGGTGCGCCGGGTACTGGCAAGACGACGCTGGCGCTGCAATACCTGATGCACGGCGCGCGCCGGGGCGAGCGCACGCTGTACGTGACGCTGGGCGAAACGGCCGCCGAGCTGCGCAACAGCGCCGAGTCACATGGCTGGGACCTGAGTGGCATCGAGCTTGTCGAGCTTCTCGTCGACGAGGGCGAACTGCTGGGGGATTCCGACCTGACGATGTACCACCCGTCGGAGGTCGAGCTCGGAGAGACCACCAAGCGCGTGCTGCAGGCCGTGGAGCGCTTCAGGCCCGCGCGCATGGTGCTGGACTCGCTGTCCGAGCTGCGCTTGCTGGCGCAGACCTCGCTGCGCTATCGCCGTCAGATCCTGGCGCTCAAGCAGTTCTTCAGCGGCCGCGGCTGCACCGTGCTCTTCCTGGACGACCGGTCGGGCGACGGCATCGACACGCAGGTCCACAGCATCGCCCACGGCGTGATCGCGCTGGAGCGCACGTTGCCGGCCTACGGCCCGGCGCTGCGGCAGCTGCACGTCACCAAGTTCCGCGGCAGCGACTACGTCAGTGGCAACCATGACCTGCGGCTGGTGCGTGGCGGCCTGCAGGTGTTTGCGCGCCTGACGCCCAGCGACCATGGCAAGCCCTACCGGCGCGATGTGGTGCCGAGCGGCGTGCCGGCGCTCGACGAGCTGCTGGGCGGCGGCACCGAGCGCGGTACCGCGACGCTGCTTATCGGCCCGGCGGGTTCGGGCAAGTCCACCATCGCCGCGCAATACGCCGTCACGGCCGCACGGCGCGGCTCGCATGCCGTCATCTTCTCCTTCGAGGAGTCGCGCACCCTGCTGCTGGACCGCCTGGCCAGCATCGGCCTGCAGGTCGAGCAGGGCAACGGCCCCGGCCAGGTGGCGGTGCGCCAGCTCGACCCGGCCGAGGTGCTGCCCAGCCAGTTCACCAGCATCGTGCGCAATGCGGTCGAGAACGACGGCGCGACCGTCGTCGTCATCGACAGCCTGAACGGCTACATGAACGCGATGCCCGAGGAAAGGGCGTTGACCGTGCAGCTGCATGAACTGCTGAGCTACCTGAACAACCACGGCGTGGCGACCTTTCTGGTCGCAGCACAGTCCGGCATGCTCGGCATGAGCATGCGCAACCCTGTCGACACCAGCTACCTGGCCGATGCGGTCATGCTGTTCAGGATGTACGAGCATGCCGGCTCGGTGCGCAAGGCGGTCTCGGTGGTCAAGAAGCGCAGCGGCCCGCACGAGGACACCATCAGGCAGCTTTGGTTTGCGCCGGACGGTGTCCATCTGAGCCCGCCGCTGACACATCTGCGCGGCGTGCTGGGAGGCGTCCCCGTCGAACTCGGGTCGGGCAAGCACAAGTCTGAGTCCAACGATGCTGGCGCATGAAGACGCTGACCGCTCCTACAGCGAACGGGTCATCGTCCTGGCGCCTACGGCACGTGACGGCGACGTCACGCGCAAGCTGCTGGCCGAGGCCCGCATCGAGGTCGTGCTGGCCACGGGCTGGCGACACGCCGAAGCCCTGATCAACGAGGGCGCCGGCGCACTGGTGCTGACCGACGCCAACTTTGCCGAGCCTGGATTCCCCGTGCTGGTGGCCGTGCTGGAGCGCCAGCCAGGGTGGTCCAACCTGCCGGTGCTGGCGCTGTGCCGCAACGGCCTGGAGACACCTGCGCTGCGCGAGGCCCGGCTGAACAACGTCACGATGCTGGACCGACCGACATCGATGCGCGCCATGGTCAGCGCCGTGCGCACGGCGCTGCGCGGCCGGCGCTGGCAATACCAGATCCGTGACCAGATCGACTCGCTGATGCGGGCGGACCGCTCGTTGCGTCTGGCTGACCAACGCAAGGACGAGTTCCTCGCCACGCTGGCGCACGAGCTGCGCAACCCGCTGGCGCCCATCCGCACCGGCCTGCAACTGCTGGCGCGGCCCGTGCAGGACGAGACCCATGTCAAGAGCGTCATGCGCATGATGGACAGGCAGATGAGCCAGCTGCTGCGCCTCATCGACGATCTGCTGGAGGTGTCGCGTATCTCGACGGGCAAGCTGGTGCTGCAGCGCGAGCCGCTGGACATGCGCCGCGTCGTCGAGATGGCCTTGGAAGCCTGCCAGCCGCTCATAGAGCGAGGCGGTCACCGCCTGAGCGTGACGCTGCCCGACGAGGCGCTGTGGGTGGACGGCGACCTCACGCGCCTCTCGCAGTCGCTGAGCAACCTGCTCAACAACGCGGCCAAATACACGCCGGATGGCGGCGACATCGCCGTCACGCTGGCCCGTGCGGACGGACAGGCCGTGCTGGCCGTGCGCGACAGCGGCGTGGGCCTGCCGCAGGACATGATCGCGCGCGTCTTCGACATGTTCGCGCAGGTCAACCGTTCGCTGTCGCGCGCCCAGGGCGGCCTGGGCATCGGCCTGGCGCTGGTCAGGACCCTGGTGACCATGCACGGCGGCCGCGTCAACGCGGCCAGCGCCGGCCCGGGTCTGGGCAGCACCTTCACCATCGAGCTGCCGCTGGCGCCTGAAGACTCCGTGCCGGCGCCGCTAGCGGCCGACAGCGAGCTTGAGGTGGTGCGCCCGGTGCGCATCCTCGTCGTCGACGACAACGATGATGCGGCGACCTCGCTGGCCATGCTGCTGGCGCTGTCCGGCCACGAGGTCCAGGTCGAGAACAGCGGCCAGGCCGCGCTGCGGAAGGCCGCGGAATTTCTGCCCCAGGCCATCTTCTGCGACCTCGGCATGCCCGGCATCGGCGGCCACGAGTTCGCCACGCGGCTGCGCCAGGACGAGCGCTTTGCGTCCACGCTGCTGGTGGCGCTGACGGGCTGGGGTTCGGAGGAAGACAAGAAGCGCTCGCGCGCCGCCGGCTTCAACGCGCACCTGACCAAGCCGGCCGGGATGGATGCGGTGTCGGCCCTTCTGGCTGATCTCTAGCGCCTGTCCACGGGCGGCGCCCGGCGGGTGCAACCCGTCGGCTATCGCACCCAACTCGGCGTTGGGAATGACGAAGGGGCGCCGCGCGAAAACCACGCAGAATCCCCGCCAGGCCGAAGATGCGGTCGATTGGAGAGAGACAAGATGACGATCAAGCTGGATGGGTGGATGCCGCGTAGCCTGGGCATCGCCTTGCTGGGACTGGCCCTGGGTGCAGCCCAGGCGCAACCCGCCGCCAACGCCAGGCCGGCCGCAGCCCCGGTGGCAGCGCCCGCCGCCGTGGTGGGCCTGCCCGAGCGCGTGCGTGAACTGGCTGGCATCGAGGAATACCGCCTGCCCAACGGCCTGCAGATCCTGCTCTTTCCGGACCCGACGCAGACCACGACGACCGTCAACATCACCTACCGTGTTGGCAGCCGCCACGAGGTGGCGGGCGAGTACGGCATGGCGCATCTGCTGGAGCACATGCTCTTCAAGGGCACCGGGCGGCACAAGGACATCCCTGGCGCAATGGCCCAGCGCGGCGTGCGCTTCAACGGCACGACGACGGTGGACCGCACCAACTACTTCGCGTCCTTCAATGCCAGTGCCGACACGCTGGCCTTCCTGCTCGACCTGGAGGCCGACCGCATGGCCAACAGCCGCGTCGCCAAGGCCGACCTGGACACCGAGATGACGGTCGTGCGCAACGAGTTCGAGCGCGGCGAGAACCAGCCCTTTGCGGTGCTGAACCAGCGCGTCAATGCGGCGGCGTTTGCCTGGCACCCCTACGGCAACGCGACCATCGGCCCCCGCAGCGACATCGAGAACGTGCCCATCGAGAAGCTGCAGGCCTTCTACAAGCGCTACTACCGGCCCGACAACGCCACGCTTTTCATCGCCGGCCAGTTTGACAAGTCGGCGACGCTGGCCTTGATCAGCAAGCACTTTGGCGCGGTGAGCAAGCCGGCGGCACCGGTGCCCCAGCCCTACACGGTCGAGCCGGCCCAGGACGGCGAGCGCACGGTCGTCGTGCGCCGCGTCGGCGGCCAGCCCATCCTGCTGGCCAGCTATCACGTGCCGGCCATCACGCATCCCGACACGCCGGCGCTGATCGTCTACGGTCTGTTGATGAGCCTGCAGCCGAGCGGCCAGCTGTTCAAGCAGCTGGTGGAGCCCAAGCTGGCCGTGGCGGCCGGCATCGGCGGTGCGGGCGGGGCCGACCCCGGCACGGTCAGCGCCTTCGCGGCGCTGCCGCCGGATGCGGATGTGGCCAGGATCGAGACGCTGCTGCTGGACCTGGCCGAAGGCCGCACGGCCAAGCCGTTCGAGGAAAGCGAACTGGCGCGCGTGCGTGACATCGCCGTCAACAGCTACCGCCAGCAGATGAAGAACCCCGAGGCCCTGATCCAGCAGATCTCCGGCCTCATCGCTGCCGGTGACTGGCGGCTGCTGTTCCAGCTGATGGAAGACATTCCGCGTGTCACGTTGGCCGACGTGGAGCGCGTGCGCGCCGCCTATTTCAGGCCGGCCAACCGGACTCTGGGCCGCTACCTGCCGGCCAGCAGCACCGAGCGTGTCGAGATCCCCGCCGCGCCGCCGCTGGACCAGCGGCTGGCGGGGCTGCAGGGCCCGCCCAAGGTGGAGGATGGCGAGCAACTGGAGCCAGTGCCGGCCGCGCTGGAGTCACGCACGACGCGCACCACGCTGCCCAGTGGCATCCAGCTGCACACGCTGCGCAAGCAGACGCGCGGCAACACCGTGGTGCTGCAGATGCAGCTGCGCTGGGGCGAGCGTGACGCCACGTTTGCCCGCAAGGGCACCGGCCTGATCGGCCAGCTGATGGACGAGGGCAGTGCTGGCTACACCAAGCAGCAACTGCAGGACGCGCTGATCAAGCTGCGCGCCAGCCTCAACATCACCAGCTACGACCAGGGCGCCACCCTCTTCCTCAGCGCCGAGCGCGACACGCTGCTGCCGGCGCTGCGCGTGGCAGCCGACGTGCTGCGCAAGCCGATGCTGCCGCTGAGTTCCTTCGAACGCGAGGTGCGCGCGGCCATCTCTGGCATCGAGGCTTCGCGCCAGGAGCCGGGCGTGTTGCGCCAGGAGGCCACGCGCGCCCATTACAACCAGGCTCGCGGCGTCAGTCTCGGCCACCCCGACTATGTGATGAGCGTGGACGAGCGCATTGCCCACCTGAAGGCGACGACGCTGGACGACGTCAAGCGCTTCTATGCCGACTACTGGAGCACCAACGAGGCCCATGTCAGCGTGGTCGGCGCCCTGCCTGAACCTGCCAATGGGGACCTGGCCGCCGAGATCGACAAGCTCTTCGGTGACTGGAAGAAGCCGGCCGCGCCCAAGTACGTGCGCCACATCCAGCCGCATGTGGCGATACCGCCGGCGCGCTTCGACGCGATCGCGCGCGACAAGGCCAATGCCATCGTGCGCCTGCACCAGACCCTGCCGCTCAACAGCGAAGACGCCGACTACCCGGCGCTGGAACTGGCCGCGCACATCTTCGGCGGCGGTGGGCTGGAAAGCCGCGTGTCCGAACGCGTGCGCCAGAAGGAGGGCCTGACCTATGGCATCGGCTCCAGCCTGTCGGCGGGTTACTGGGGCAATGCCGGCAGCTTCGCCATCCAGGCGAGCTATGCGCCCGACAAGCGCGAGCGGGTCATCGCCGTCATCAAGGAAGAGGTGGCCCGGATGGCCGCCGACGGCGTGACGGCGGCCGAGCTGGCGCGCGCCAAGCAGGACATCCTGGAGGGCCGCAAGCAAGGCAGGGCCGACACCGGCGCCCTGGCCGGCGGCCTGACCAGCCTGGCCGAGCGGGGGGAAACCTGGGCCGCCGCCCAGGCCCGCGACGACAGGCTTGCCGCCGTCACCGTCGAGCAGGCCAACGCGGCCTGGCGCAAACACATCAACGCCGAGAGTTTCATCATTTCCACAGCGGGCGACTTCAAAAGTCCCTAGCCTTGGCGCTTCCCCAACCCCTGCACCGGAGACCGCGATGAAGATCGAGCCCTATCTGTTTTTCGACGGCCGCTGCGAGGAGGCCATCGAGTTCTACCAGAAGGCGCTGGGCGCCAAGGTGGAGTTCATGATGCGCAACTCCGAAAGCCCCGAGCCACCACCCGAGGGCATGCTGCCACCGGGCTCTGAGGACAAGATCATGCATGCCACGCTGCACGTCGGCGGGGCGCTGCTGATGATGTCCGACGGCATGTGCAACGGTGAGGGCAGCTTCAAGGGCTTCTCGCTGTCGCTCGACTGCCCCGATGCAGACGCCGCGCGCGAGGCCTTCGCGGCGCTGGCCGATGGCGGGCAAGTGACGATGCCGCTGGCCAAGACCTTCTGGGCGCCGCTGTTCGGCATGGTCAGCGACCGCTTCGGCGTGGGCTGGATGGTCGGCGTGTCGCCAGACGCCGAATGACGGCAGCCTTGCAGCTGCCCGCGCACCTGAAGGCCGACTGCTCGGCCTGCGTGGCGCTGTGCTGCGTGGTTCCGCCATTCGACGCGGTGCAGGGCTTCGGCTTCGACAAGCCGGCCGAGACGCCCTGTCACCATCTCTGCGCCGACCACCGCTGCGGCATCCATGACGCCTTGATCGAGCGCGGTTTTGCCGGCTGCGTCGCCTTCGACTGCCTGGGCGCCGGGCAGCGGCTCACTTCACTGGCCGTCGAGCGCTTCGGCAGCGCTGACTGGCGCGCGCGGCCCGAGGTGGCGCGCTGGCTGTTCGCCGCCTACCCGCGCATGCGGCAGGCCCAGGAGTGGCTGGCGCGGCTGAGCCTGGCTGCCACGGTCACCGGGTCGGCGGGCGTGCAGGCCCTGGCGGCCGAGCTGGAAGCCCAGACACCGCGCTGGCCGGACTGGACGCCGACCGAGCAGGCTGCCTGGCAAGACCGCGTCCGCGCTGCGTTGGCGCCGTTCGCCGAGAATCCGGGCCCAAGGAGTTGATGCGATGTATGGATTGATTGGCAGTTTCAAGGCTGCTGCAGGACGGCGTCCCGAACTGGTCCGGTTGCTGCTGGCCGAGGCCGGCGCGCTGCCGGGCTGTCTGAGCTATGTCGTGGCCGAGGACCCGGCCGACGACGTCACCGTCTGGATCACCGAGGTCTGGACCGATGCCGGCGCGCACAAGGCCTCGCTGCAGTTGCCAGCCGTCAAGGGGGTCATCGCGCAGGCCATGCCGCTGATCGCCGCGTTCGGCGAGCACCGCGAAACCCGACCCGTGGGCGGCCATGCTCTCTGAGTTCGTCGAACCGAAATGGCAGCAGCGGCGGGGCATCCGCAAGATCCACGTCGTGGCCCTGCTGAGCGCCGTGGTGTCGGCTGCCGCCGTGGTGCTGATGTTCAACGAGTTCGGCGTCGTGCAAACGCCGGGCGGGGGCGAGCGGCAGTTGATCGCGACCGTCGACCTGCGCTTGGGCACGCCGGCGCTGGCGCTCGAGCGCGGCCTGGCGCGTGCACGCGCCGATGTGGAGGCCGGCCTGTTGAAATTGCAACGCGCGGGGCCACCGCCGACCAAGGCCGAGACCGCCCGCGCCGAGCGCATGAGGCAGCGTTACGGTGTGGAATGGGTCAGCCACAGCGCGGAGGTCACGCCGCTGACGACGGCCTATGTGGACGCCTACAACGGCGTGATGCGTGCGGAGATCGAGCGTCGCCATGGCAAGGTCGTCGCTGACGGCCTGCTGGGTTTTGATGAGACCAGGAAACCACGATGAAGCTCATCGGCATGCTCGATTCCCCCTTCGTGCGCCGCGTCGCGATCTCGCTGCGGCTGCTGGGCCTGCCCTTCGAGCACGCGGCGATCTCGGTGTTCCGGGGCTTCGACGCTTTCCAGCAGATCAATCCGGTCGTGAAGGCGCCGACGCTCATCTGCGATGACGGCAGCGTGCTGATGGATTCGACGCTGCAACTGATCTATGCCGAGGCCCTGGCCGGCCGCAGCCTGATGCCGATCGCGCCCGCAGCGTTGGTGCAGGAGCTGCGCCTCATCGGCCTGGCGCTCGCCGCGTGCGAGAAGACCGCGCAGATCGTCTACGAGCGCGGCCTGCGCCCGGCGGAGAAGCGGCATGAGCCGTGGCTGGAACGCGTCTCGGGCCAGTTGCAGGCGGCCTATGCCGAGCTGGAAGCCGAGCTGGCCGCCCGGCCGCTGGACGCCAGCGAGGCCGGCATCCGCCAGTCCGGCATCACGGTCGGCGTGGCCTGGACCTTCACGCAGTTCGTGCTGCCGGGCGTGGTGCCGGGCGACGCGTTCCCACACCTCGTCGCGCACGCCGCCGCCGCAGAGGCGCTGCCGGTCTTCGGGGCCATTCCCTGCGACGACATGACGACGCTGCCGGCCCACTGACATGGCCACGCGCGACTTCAGCGACGGTCGGCTGCGCGCCCGCTGGGCCGCCGGTCTGGCGGACGGCCGGCGCAGGCTCAGGCGTGCGCCGTGGAAGGCGCCGCTGGCCGAGGGCATTGGCGTGCGCGTCCTTACGCTGGACGGCGCGGACTGATCAGCGCGGATTGGCCAGCGCGTTCAGCTTGGTGACGGTCGCCCAGTTGCGCGTCGTGCCGGCTTCGCCGAGCTTCTTGAGCAGGAGCACCGCCGCCTTGCTCTCCAGGATGCCGTTGCCGCACCACAGATAGGCTGCATGCGCCGTGACGACGAAGCGCTCGCCGCTGTCGGCGGCGAGGTCGGCGACGGATTGCAACGCGGTGGCGTCGGCGCAAATGGCGACGAGCAAGCGGCTGGGGTCGTCGGCCTCGTCAATGCCGTGCGCCGCCGCGATGGCCGCCCATTCCGCGGCTGTCTTCAGGATGACGGCGGCATCGACACCGAGTTGCGCCAGCACGGCCGCGCGGATCTTGTCGGCAGCGAGCTTGTTCTTGGTGTCGAAGACTGCATTGCCGCTGTTCAGCAGCGTGCTGACCTCGGTCGCGCCGAGCTCGGCGAGCAGGGCTTTCAGGTCGGCCATCGCCAGGCGCTTGGCCTTGCCGACATTGATGCCGCGCCAAAGCGCCACGTAGCGCATCAGCTCATGCCTTGATGGCGCAAGAGAGCGTCGATCCTGGGCTCGCGGCCGCGGAAGGCCTTGAAGTTGTCGATGGCGTCGCGCGCGCCGCCCTGCTCCAGCACTTCGGTCAGAAAGCGCTTGCCGGTCACCGGGTTGAATACGCCTTCTTCCTCGAAGGCGCTCCAGGCGTCGGCGCTGAGCAGCTCGGCCCACTTGTAGCTGTAGTAGCCAGCCGCATAGCCGCCCGCAAAGATGTGGCTGAAGCTGTGCTGGAAGCGGTTGAAGGCCGGCGGGATCAGCACGGCGACTTCGGCGCGCACTTCGTCCAGCACCTTTTGCACGTCGGCTTCGGAACCCGGCTCGCCATGCAGGCGCATGTCGAACAGCGCGAACTCGATCTGGCGCAGCGTCATCAAGCCGCTCTGGAAATTCTTGGCCGCGGTCATCTTGTCGAACAGCTCACGGGGCAGCGGCTCGCCGCTGTCGACGTGACCGCTCAGCTGCTGCAGCACATCCCATTCCCAGCAGAAGTTCTCCATGAACTGGCTGGGCAACTCGACGGCGTCCCATTCGACGCCCGAGATGCCGGACACGCCCAGGTCGTTCACCTGCGTCAGCATGTGGTGCAGGCCGTGGCCGAACTCATGGAAGAGCGTGATGACGTCGTCGTGGGTCAGCAGGGCCGGCTTGTCGCCAACAGGCGAAGCGAAGTTGCAGACGAGCTGGGCGACGGGCGTCTGCTGCTCGCCGGTCGGCTTGAGCCAGCGGGCGCGTACCTCGTCCATCCAGGCGCCGGGGCGTTTGCCATTGCGAGCGTAGAGGTCGAGGTAGAACTGGGCGATGAGTTGGCCGCCACGGCGAAGTTCGTAGAACTTGACGGTGTCGTGCCAGACCGAGGCTTTCGCTTCGGTGATGCTGACGTCGAACAGGCGCTCGATGATGGAGAACAACCCGGCGACGACCTTGGGCGCGGTGAAGTACTGCTTCACCGTCTGGTCGCTGAAGGCGTAGCGGGCTTCCTTGAGCTTCTCGCTCCAGTACGAAACATCCCAGCTTTCCAGCGGCTGGCCGTTGGCGAACTCGCGCAACTCGGCGAGGTCCTTCTCGGCGAAGGGGCGGGCGCGCTTGGCGAGGTCGCGCAGGAAGGCCTTCACCTCATCGGGGGACGACGCCATCTTGGGAGCCAGCGACACCTCGGCGAAGCTGGCGTAGCCGAGCAGCTTGGCTTCCTCCTGGCGCAGCGCGACGATCTCGCGCATGGCGGCGGTGTTGTCCAGCTCCGGCTTGCCCGACTCGCTGGCGCGGGTCACATAGGCGCGGTAGAGCTTCTCGCGCAGCGCGCGGTTGTCGGCGTACTGCATGACGGGCAGGTAGACCGGGAAATGCAGCGTGATCTTGTGGCCACCGTCGTCGAGCCTGGTGGCGTCCAGCACATCCTGCGGCACGCCGGCCAGTTCCTCGGTGGTCGCGACATGGCTCCAGCCATCGGTCGCGTCCAGCACATGCTCGCTGAACTGCTGCTGCAGCTCGGCGCTGCGCTCCTGGATGGCGGCGTAGCGTTCGCGGGCCGCGCCCTGCAGCTCGGCGCCGGAGAGCACGAAGTTGCGAATGGCGTGCTTGAGCACCTGCTGGCGCGGCGCGCTCAGGGTCGACCCCTGCGCGGCCAGCACCGCCTTGTACTTGGCGAACAGCGCCTCGTTGGCGCCCATCGCGGTGCTGAACTCGGTGACGGCCGGCAGCATGGCGTTGTAGGCCTCGCGCAGAGCGGGCGTGTCGGCCACGGCGTTCAGGTGGCCCACTGCGCCCCAGGCGGCGCCCAGATGCTCGGTGCTGCTGTCCAGGATGCGCGACAGCGCTTCGTAGTCGGCGGGCGTCTCGGGCTTGGTGGCCTCGTCCAGCGCCTTCTGCGCCGCGGCCAGCAGCTCGGTGATCGCGGGCTGCACATGCTCGGGCTGGATGGCCGCGAAGTCGGGCAGGGCGGTGGTGGAGAGCAGGGGATTGGTCATATCAGTTCGACTTGAGGCTGCGTTCGGCCGATTCAAGCGTATTGACCAGCAGCATGGCAATCGTCATCGGACCGACCCCACCGGGCACGGGGGTGATCCAGCCGGCCACTTCCCTGACGCCGTCGAAGTCGACGTCGCCACAGAGCTTGCCCTCGTCGTTGCGGTTGATGCCGACGTCGATGACCACGGCACCGGGCTTGACCATGTCGGCAGTCAGCATGTTGCGGCGGCCGACAGCGGCGACGACGACATCGGCCTGGCGGGTGTGGCGGCCGATGTCGGGCGTCGCGCTGTGGCAGACGGTGACCGTGGCATTGGCCTGCAGCAGCAGCAGGGCCATCGGCTTGCCGACGGTGTTGCTGCGACCGATGACGACGGCATGCTTGCCTCGCAGGTCGAAGCCGGTGCTCTCGATGAGCTTCATGCAGCCATAGGGTGTGCAGGGGCGAAAACCGGGCAGCTGGGTCATCAGTTCGCCGGCGCTGAGCGTCGAGTAACCATCGACGTCCTTGGTGGCGGCGATGGCCTCGATGACCTTGTGCGGGTTGATGTGCTTGGGCAGCGGCATCTGCACCAGGATGCCGTGAATGGACGGGTCGGCGTTCAGCGCCTCGATGCGGGCCAGCAGCTCGGCTTCGCTGAAACTGGCTTCGTATTTCTCGAGCACCGAATGCAGGCCGGCGTCGGCGCAGGCCTTGACCTTGTTGCGCACATAGACATGGCTGGCCGGGTCGTCGCCGACGATGACGACGGCCAGGCCGGGCTGGCAGCCCTTGGCGGTCAACGCCGCGGCGCGCGTCGCGACTTCCGCGCGGATGGATTTCGAGAGGGCGAGGCCGTCGATCAGTTGGGCAGTCATTTGATAAGTCAGAAAGCAAAAAGCCGCTGACGTTTCAGCGGCCTTTCGGATGTGGGTGGAACTCAAGCCTTGGCGGTCGCGCCCAAGGCAATCTTGAGCAGGTCCGCCACCGTGTTGGCGTTGAGTTTTTCCATGATGTTGGCGCGGTGCGCCTCGACCGTCTTGATGCTGATGCCGAGGTCGTCGGCGATCTGCTTGTTCAGGCGGCCGGCGACGATGCGCTCCAGCACCTGCGCTTCACGCGTCGTCAGGCGGGCCAGCAGGGCGTCGCGGCTGGCGGCTTCCTGGTGGCTGGAGAAGGCTTCGCGGGCCTGATCGAGCATGCGCTCCACCAGGGCCAGCAGCTCTTCTTCCTTGAAGGGCTTCTCGATGAAGTCCATCGCGCCCTTCTTCATCGTCTGCACCGCCATCGGCACGTCGCCGTGGCCGGTGATGAAGACGATGGGCAGCGGGCTCTTGCGCTCGATGAGCCGATCCTGCAGCTCCAGGCCGGTCATGCCGTCCATGCGGATGTCGGCGATCAGGCAGGCGACCTCGCGCGGGTCGTAGCGAGCCAGGAAGGACTCGGCGGAGTCAAAGCACTTGACCCGGTAGTCCTTGCCCTCGAGCAGCCACTGGAGTGAGTCGCGGACGGCCTCGTCGTCATCGACGACATAGACATTGCCCTTCTTCGGGATCAAGCTCATGGTGTGGTGGGTTCAGTTCGCTGAGCGCTGCCGGCAGGGCCGTTGGCGGGATCGGAACGCAGGTGTTCCGAGGTGATCGTGACCGGGATCGTGAAGGCAAATCGGCAGCCAACGACCAAGCTGCCATTGTAGAGGTTCTCGGCTTTTATCCGGCCCTGGTGCGACTCGACGATAGACCGGCATAACCCTAAGCCGATGCCCAGTCCGTCGGCCTTGGTCGAGAAAAAGGCCTCGTACATGCGGGCCAGCACTTCGTCAGGCAGCCCCGGCCCCATGTCGGTGACGGAGAACTCGATCTGGCCGCCCAGCTCGGCGCTGTGCTTGGGGATGACGCGCAGCTCGATGTGGCGGCGCGAGGTTGGCAGCGAGGCGTTGTCGATGGCCTCGGCGGCGTTCTTCAGCAGGTTCATCAGCACCTGCTCGATGAGGATGGGGTCGACCATCATCTGCGGCAGGCGCTGGGCCACATAGGTGTGGATGGCCACGCTGCGGCGGCGCAGCTCGATGCCGGCCAGTTCCACCGCATCCTCGACGATGTCCGCCGCATGGGCCGGCTGACGCTGCGGCTCGCTGCGCTTCACGAAGTTGCGGATGCGGTGAATGATCTGGCCGGCCCGCTCGGCCTGCTTGGCCGTCTTGGTCAGCGCCGCCATCAGCGCTTCCTTGTCGATGCTGTCGGCGCGCACCCGGCTGACCATGCCGTTGCAGTAGTTGGTGATGGCCGTCAGCGGCTGGTTGAGTTCATGGGCGACGCTGGAGGCCATCTCGCCCATGGTCATGAGCCGGCTGGTGACCTGGGCCTTGTCGGCCTGCAGGGCGGCTTGCGCCTCGGCGTGGCGGCGCATGGTGATGTCGGTGGCGATCAGCATCTGGGCCAGGCGGCCGTCGGTCCACTGCAGGTAGCGGGCGCGGACGTCGAACCACATGGCCAGCGATTCCACATAGACCTCACGCGGGTCGGAGCCGACGTCGGTCAGCGCCTCGGCGGGCAGGCCGGAGTAGTCGTCGACCTCGTCGGCGCTGTCGTCAAGCGCACCGCCGCGGCTGGTCGTGCCCAGCAGATGACCGCCCGCCAGCAGCGCATGGCCGGCCGGGTCGGCGCCGAACCAGAGGCGGTAGCTGCGGTTGGCGAACAGCAGCTCCGGCGGCTGCACCGACAGCACCGACACGGCGGCGTCCAGGCCTTCCAGCACGGTCGTGAAGCGCTCGTGCGAGGCGGAGAGCTGGTCGCGCACGCGCTTGGCCTCGGTGATGTTGGTCATCGAGGTCATCCAGCCGGTCTGCTTGCCCTTGGTGTCCACCAGCGGCGACACATAGACGCGCGCGTCGAAGGCCGAGCCGTCCTTGCGGGCGATCTTCACCTCGACGCCGCCCGAGGGGCTGCGGCCCTGCAGCTCCTGCTGCAGCAGGCGCGCGTTCTCCTCGCGGCGGTCGGCCGGCCAGAAGGGGTAGGGCGGCGTGCGGCCGACGAGGTCGGCCTCCGAGAAGCCTGTCATCGCGCAGAACGCCGGGTTCACGTAGGTGATGCGCGTGTCCATGTCCATGGCGCGCATGCCGGTCAGCATGGAGTTCTCCATCGCCCGGCGGAAGTTGGTCTCCAGCGTCAGCGCGTTTTGTATCTGCGTGCGGCGCCGCATGTGGCGCCAGGTGCCGAGCAGCATCCACACCGTCATGCCGGCCAGCGCCAGCACCAGCCAGAACAGCGCGTTGTTGATCAGGCCGATGGAGGTGCGCCAGCCCTGGCCGCGCAGCACCAGGCCGTTGAGCGCCGGCGCCAGGGGCACGTCGTGCAGCAGCGAGGCGCGACGCAAGACCTGGCCCGGCATGGGCGTGACGGTGCTGCTGACGATCTGGTCGCGCGCATCCAGCACGGCGATGGTGTGACGCGTGGCCACCTCGCTGGGCACGTAGTAGCGCAGCAGGGCCTCGACGGTGTATTCGGCGATCAGCACGCCGACGAAGCCGCCGCGGTCGATCAATGGGATATGCAGCTGGAAGACGGTGATGCCGTTGGCGTCGGTGAACGGCGGCGAGTAGACGGGCTGGCGGCGGTCCTTGGCCGCCTCGAAGGCGATGGCCGCGGCATTGGACTGGTTGGGCATCGGCATGGACGGGTCGTTGCCATTGGCCGACATCAGCCTGTCGGCCTGGAAGCCGGCCGCGCCGACGCTGCTGCGCCGTTCGCGCCGGTTGCTCAGCCAGGTCACATGCGTCAGCTCCGGCCGCTCGCGCGCGAAGGCCTGGGCCTGCGCTGAGAACTCGTGGGTGTCGATCTGCCGGGTGACGACCTCGCGCGCAATGCGCACGAGTTGCTCCTGGTTCTCGATCAGTCGCAGGCGGATCTGCTGCTGGGCGATCTCGGTGTCGCGCTTGACAGACTCGCTCTCGCGCTCGATCTCTTCGTTGCGCAGATACCAGAAGGCCGAAATGATGGCCGCCAGGAAGAGCAGCACCGAGATCAGCGGCCCCAGCGTCGCCAGCCGGTCCTGGCGCGACGGCGACTGCCGGAACCACCACGTCGCAATCAGGCGGCGCAGCGGCGCAAGCAGGCGCTGGCTGCGCGTGCGGATCTCTGGAGCGGGGGTGTCAGCGGACATTGACAAATTATCCGGGTCGAAAACAGCCTCAATTTTTCATATTAAGAAACGATCTCGCGCCATTTGGGATTATGGCGAGGGCTGTGCGACACTCCGCCCGCTCGCGGGTCCTGCCTGCGCTCGCCCTTGTACAGACACCCTTTCCCGCCCGGCAGAGGCGGATCACCAGGAGACACGGCCATGTCAGCCCAGCCGCAAGAGTTTCTCGGCGCCGCCGCGAACGACACCGAACCCCAAGAGACGCGCGAGTGGCTGGATGCCCTCTCGGCGGTCATCAGCGAGGAAGGCGGTGACCGTGCCCACTTCCTGCTCGAAACCCTGATCGACCATGCCCGCCAGGCGGGCATCGACGTGCCGTTCTCGGCCAACACGGCCTACGTCAACACGATTCCGACCGACCAGGAAGAGCGCTTCCCCGGCAACATCGAGATCGAAGAGCGTCTGCGCGCCTATATGCGCTGGAACGCGATGGCGATGGTCGTGCGCGCCAACAAGCACAACCCCGAGGACGGGGGTGACCTGGGCGGTCACATCAGCTCCTTCGCGTCCCTCGCGACGATGCTCGGCTGCGGCTTCAACCACTTCTGGCATGCCGACGACGGCGTGCACGGCGGTGACCTGCTCTACATCCAGGGCCACAGCGCGCCCGGCATCTACGCCCGCGCCTTCATGGAAGGCCGCATCACCGAGGAACAGCTGATCAACTTCCGCCAGGAAGTCGACGGCAAGGGCCTGTCCAGCTACCCGCACCCGAAGCTGATGCCCGAGTTCTGGCAGTTCCCGACCGTCTCGATGGGCCTCGGGCCCTTGATGGCCATCTATCAGGCGCGCTTCCTGAAGTACCTGCATGCCCGCGGCATTGCCGACACGAGCAAGCGCAAGGTCTGGGTCTTCCTGGGCGACGGCGAGATGGACGAGCCGGAGTCGCTCGGCGCCATCGGCCTGGCCGCGCGCGAGAAGCTCGACAACCTGATTTTCGTCGTCAACTGCAACCTGCAGCGCCTGGATGGCCCGGTGCGCGGCAACGGCAAGATCATCCAGGAGCTCGAAGGCGAGTTCCGCGGCGCGGGCTGGAACGTCATCAAGCTGATCTGGGGCGGCTACTGGGACCCGCTGCTGGCGCGCGACAAGGACGAGCTGCTGCGCAAGGTCATGATGGAAACCGTCGACGGCGACTACCAGGCCTTCAAGGCCAACGACGGCGCCTTCGTGCGCAAGAACTTCTTCGGCAAGCACCCCAAGCTGCTCGAGATGGTGGCCAAGATGAGCGACGAGGACATCTGGCGCCTGCAGCGCGGCGGCCACGACCCGCAGAAGGTCTATGCGGCCTATCACAAGGCCGTCAACACCGTCGGCCAGCCCAGCGTGCTGCTGGTGAAGACCGTCAAGGGCTTCGGCATGGGCAAGATCGGCGAAGGCAAGAACACCGCCCACCAGACCAAGAAGCTGCAGGACGACGACATCCGTGCGATGCGCGACCGCTTCAACATCCCGGTGTCGGACGAGGACCTGCCCAAGATCCCGTTCTACCAGCCGCCGGAAGGCTCGCAGGAGCTGAAGTACCTGCACGAGCGCCGCAATGCCCTGGGCGGCTACCTGCCCAAGCGCCGCGCCAGGACCGACGAGAACTTGAAGGTGCCCGACCTGGCCACCTTCCAGGCCGTGCTGGACCCGACGGCCGAAGGCCGCGAGATCTCGACGACGCAGGCCTATGTGCGCTTCCTGACCACGCTGCTGCGCGACAAGGAGCTGGGCCCGCGCACGGTGCCCATCCTCGTCGACGAGGCGCGCACCTTCGGCATGGAAGGCCTGTTCCGCCAGATCGGCATCTACAACCCCGCGGGCCAGCAGTACACGCCGGTCGACCGCGACCAGGTCATGTACTACCGCGAGGACAAGGCCGGCCAGGTGCTGCAGGAAGGCATCAACGAGGCCGGCGGCATGGCCTCGTGGATCGCCGCGGCGACGTCGTACTCGACGAACAACCGGGTGATGATCCCGTTCTACGTCTACTACTCGATGTTCGGCTTCCAGCGCATCGGCGACCTGGCCTGGGCGGCGGGTGACATGCAGGCGCGTGGCTTCCTGCTGGGCGGCACGTCCGGCCGCACGACGCTCAACGGCGAAGGCCTGCAGCATGAGGACGGCCACAGCCACATCCTGGCCGGCACCATCCCCAACTGCGTCAGCTACGACCCGACCTTCGCGCACGAAGTGGCGGTCATCATGCAGCGCGGCCTCAAGCGCATGGTGGAAGACCAGGAAAACGTCTACTACTACATCACCCTGCTCAACGAAAACTACCCCATGCCGGGCCTGAAGGCCGGCACCGAGGAGCAGATCCTCAAGGGCATGTACCTGCTGGACGAGGCCGCCCCGGCCGCCCTGACGGTCAACCTGCTGGGCTCGGGCACCATCCTGCGTGAAAGCCAGGCGGCGAAGAAGCTGCTGGAAGAAGAGTGGGGCATCGGCGCCAGTGTCTGGAGTTGCCCGAGCTTCAACGAGTTGGCTCGCGACGGCCAGAATGCCGAGCGCTGGAACCTGCTGCACCCGACCGAACTGGCCTGCGTGCCCTATGTGACGCAACAGCTCGGCCAGACCAAGGGCCCGGTCATCGCGTCGACCGACTACATGAAGAACTATGCCGAGCAGATCCGCGCCTTCATCCCCAAGGGCCGTTCCTACAAGGTGCTGGGTACCGATGGTTTCGGACGTTCGGACTTCCGCTCCAAGCTGCGCGCGCACTTCGAGGTCAACCGCCATTACATCGTCGTGGCCGCGCTGAAGGCTCTGGCCGACGACGGTGCGGTGCCGCTCGAACGCGTGGCGGAAGCGATTGCCAAGTACGGCATCGACGCCAACAAGATCAACCCTTTGTACGCGTAAAGCCGAGGGAGACAAGACATGGCATTGGTTGAAGTCAAGGTTCCAGACATTGGCGATTTCGACGAAGTCGGCGTCATCGAGGTGCTGGTCAAGGTGGGCGATACCGTCAAGGTCGAGCAAAGCCTGATCACGGTCGAAAGCGACAAGGCGTCGATGGAGATTCCGTCGTCCCAGGCCGGCGTCGTCAAGGAGATCAAGGTCGCCGTGGGCGACAAGGTCAAGGAAGGCAGCGTGTTGGTGCTCGTCGAGGGTGCGGGCGCGGCCGCGCCTGCAGCCGCTGCGCCTGTCGCTGCCACGCCCGCGCCCGCGCCGGCTCCCGCTGAGGCGCCACCCTCAGCAGCGCCCGCCCAGAGCAGCGGCCCGGTCACCATCGAAGTGCCGGACATCGGCGACTTCGACGAAGTGGCCGTGATCGAAGTGCTGGTCAAGGTCGGCGACGCCGTCAAGGTCGAGCAGAGCCTCATCACCGTCGAGAGCGACAAGGCGTCGATGGAAATCCCGTCGTCAACCGCCGGCGTCATCGAGGAGCTGCTCGTCAAGGTCGGCGACAAGGTCAAGAAGGGTTCGGCGCTGGCGCGGGTGAAGGCCTCTGGTGGTGCAGCTGCCCCGGTAGCCGCCGCCCCCGCCGCTGCGGTGGCAGCTGCTGCTGCGCCCGCTCAGGCAGCACCGGCGCCTGCCGCTGCCGAAGCCAAGACCGTCCCCACGGCCGCGCTGCCGCCGCACCAGCCCGTGGCGCCCACCGGCAAGCTGCCCCACGCCTCGCCCACCATCCGCAAGCTCGCCCGCGAGCTGGGCGTGCCGCTGGAAGAAGTCAAGGGCAGTGGCGCCAAAGGCCGCATCGTCGAGAGCGACGTGCAAGGCTTCGTCAAGGCGGTCATGAGCGGCGCGGTGCAGACGGCCGCGCAGAAGGCTGTCGCGCCTGCGCCCGCTGCTGGCGGTGGCGGCAGCGGCCTGTCTGTGCTGGCCTGGCCCAAGGTCGATTTCGAGAAATTCGGCAGCGTCGAGCGCAAGGAGCTGTCGCGCATCAAGAAGATCTCGGGTGCCAACTTGCATCGCAACTGGGTCGTCATTCCGCACGTCACCAATCACGACGACGCGGACATCACCGACCTCGAAGCCTTCCGTGTCCAGCTCAACCTGGAAAACGAGAAGGCCGCGAAATCTGGCAACGGCGCCGGCGCCGTGAAGGTCACCATGCTCGCCTTCATGATCAAGGCGGCCGTCGCGGCGCTGAAGAAGTTCCCCGAGTTCAACGCCTCGCTCGACGGCGACACCTTGGTGCTCAAGCAGTACTTTCACATCGGCTTCGCGGCCGACACGCCGAACGGCCTGGTCGTGCCCGTCATCAAGGACGCCGACAAGAAGGGCATCTTCCAGATCACCCAGGAGATGGGCGAGCTGGCCAAGAAGGCCCGCGACGGCAAGCTCGGGCCCGCCGACATGAGTGGCGGCTGCTTCTCGATCTCGTCGCTCGGCGGCATCGGCGGCAAGTACTTCACGCCCATCATCAATGCGCCCGAAGTGGCCATCATGGGCGTCTGCAAGAGCAGCATCGAGCCGGTCTGGGACGGCAAGGCCTTCCAGCCGCGGCTGATCCTGCCGCTGTCGCTGTCGTGGGATCACCGCGTCATCGACGGCGCGGCGGCTGCGCGCTTCAACGTGTACTTCGCCAGCCTGCTGTCCGACTTCCGTCGGATCGCTCTGTAAGAGGGAGCTGAACTCATGGCACTCATTGAAGTTCAAGTTCCCGACATCGGCGACTTTGACGAAGTCGGCGTCATCGAGGTGCTGGTCAAGGCCGGCGACACCGTCAAGGTCGAGCAGAGCCTGATCACCGTCGAGAGCGACAAGGCGTCGATGGAGATCCCGTCGTCATCGGCGGGCGTAGTCACAGAGATCAAGGTCAAGATTGGTGACAAGGTCAAGAAGGGCTCGGTCATCGTGTCGCTGCAAGGCAGCGACGCGGCGGCCCCCGCTGCGGCGCCTGCCGCTGTAGCACCGACCCCCGCGCCAGTTGCAGCCGTGCCGGCCCCGGTGGCCGCGACCTACTCGGGCAGCGCCGACCAGGCCTTCGACCTCGTCGTCCTCGGCGGCGGCCCGGGTGGCTACTCGGCAGCCTTCCGCGCCGCCGACCTGGGCCTGAAGGTCGCCCTCGTCGAGCGTTACGCGACGCTCGGCGGCGTCTGCCTCAACGTCGGCTGCATCCCGTCCAAGGCCCTGCTGCACGTGGCCGCCGTCATGGACGAGGTCAGCCACATGGCCGACCTGGGCGTGGCCTTCGGCGAGCCGGAGGTCGACTTCGACAAGCTGCGCGCGCACAAGAACAAGGTCACCGGCAAACTGACCGGCGGCCTCGCGGCCATGGCCAAGATGCGCAAGGTGACGGTGCTGCGCGGCGTCGGCACCTTGCTCGACGCGCAGAACCTCAAGGTCGAAGCGACCGAGGGCGCGACGGGCCAGGCCAAGACGGGGGCGTCGCAGACCGTCGCCTTCAAGCGCCTCATCATCGCGGCCGGTTCGCAGGCCGTGCGCCTGCCCTTCCTGCCCGACGATCCGCGCATCGTCGACTCGACCGGCGCGCTGGAGATGAAGGTCGAGGCGGTCAAGATGCTCATCGTCGGCGGCGGCATCATCGGCCTGGAGATGGGCACCGTGTACTCGACGCTGGGCACGCGCCTGGACGTCGTGGAGATGCTGCCCACCCTGATGACCGGCGCCGACCGCGACCTCGTCAAGGTCTGGCAGAAGTTCAATGCACACCGCTTCGACAACATCATGTTGAACACGAAAACGGTGGGGGCCGAAGCCAAGGAAGACGGCATCTGGGTGAGCTTCGAGGGCGAAGGCGCGCCCAAGGAGCCACAGCGCTACGACCTGGTGCTGCAGGCCGTGGGCCGCACCCCCAACGGCAAGAAGCTCGGCGCCGAGAACGCCGGCGTCGCGGTGACCGACCGCGGCTTCATCCCGGTCGACGTGCAGATGCGCACCAACGTGCCCAACATCTTCGCCATCGGCGACATCGTCGGCCAGCCCATGCTGGCCCACAAGGCGGTGCACGAGGGCCATGTCGCCGCCGAGGTTTGCGCCGGCGAACTGCTGGAGAACGCCGAATACGCCAAGAGCCAGTTCGACGCCCGCGTGATTCCCAGCGTCGCCTACACCGACCCCGAGGTGGCCTGGGTGGGCATCACCGAGGACGAGGCCAAGGCCAAGGGCATCAAGGTCACCAAGGGCCTGTTCCCCTGGACAGCCTCGGGCCGTGCGATTGCGAATGGCCGCGACGAGGGCTTCACCAAGCTGCTCTTCGATGAGGAAAGCCATCGCATCATCGGCGGCGGCATCGTCGGCACGCATGCGGGCGACATGATCGGCGAGATCGCGCTGGCCATCGAGATGGGCGCCGACGCGGTGGACATCGGCAAGACCATCCACCCGCACCCGACGCTGGGCGAATCGCTCGGCATGGCGGCGGAAGTGGCGCACGGTTCCTGCACGGACGTGCCGCCGGTGCGCAAGAAGTAAGGCGGTAGCGCGTCAGTTCGCAGGCCCGGCCCGGCAACGGTCCGGGCCTTTTCATCGGTGCGTGGGTCCGGGTCTTCCTGCCCTCAACACGGTGGCGCGGTCGCCACAATCGCGACATGACCTTTTTCTACTGGTTCATGGCCGTCGTGATGGCCGCCACGCTGCTGCCCTCGGTCCTCTATATGGGTATTTACGTCTTTACCGGCGAGGACGAGGCCTTCCTTCGGGCCCGCAAGTTCTGGGTCTTGCTGCGTGTGTTCGCGCTGCTGTTCTTCAATGTGACGGTGTGGGGCCACGTCATCGTGGCGGCCTGGCAGCTGTTCCGCTAAATGCGTGACTCAACGATCCGCGGGCAATCCGCCGTGCCGAAGCGGTCCACCGGGACGCGAAAGCGCTGGCCCTCGCGCAGCTGCTGCCAGCGCTCCGGCGTGACGCGGCACACCCAGGCGTGGTCCTCGCGGTCGCGCAACTCGATCTCGAAGTAGGCTTCGCGCCTTCCCAAGCGCTCGCTCCCGGCCTCGCCTGGCGGCGCCACGCGCAGCGGCGGGCGCGGCCAGTCGGGGCGGTCGCCGGGCCCTCCCTCGCTCTTGGCGATCCAGCTGCGCCGCCAGGCCAGCAGCGTGTAGCGGCAATGCTCGCCGGGTTCTGCGCGCCGGCCCGTCGGGTCGGCCGTCATGCGGCGGGTGATGTCGAAGGCGCCCGCGGGCAGCTCGTCGCACCAGTCGGAGCCGGCTTCGGCGCGCAGCTTTTCGATGACGATCTCCATGCGCCAGCTGCGCCGCGTCAGCTCGACGGCGACGCCCGACGGCCCGAATACCCACCAGCCCAGCGTGGCCAGCGTCACCACCGCCATGGCGGCGAGGACGAGGATGCGCAGGCGCGGCAGTCGCATCCGCTGCTCAGGCCGCATCGAGCTGGGCGGTCACGGCCTCTTCCCATAGCGCCAGCTCGTCCCAGCCTATGCCCAGCCAGGCCATGGCGGCAGCGTGGTGGTCGGCCCAGTCGGCGTCTTCCGGCAGGCCTTCATGGCGGCGCATCAGGTGCTCGGCGATGAGGCCGGCGGCGATCAGCGTATGGATCTCCGGCTCAATGCCCGCATGGCCGAGCGCGGCGTAGTCGTGGTGCAGGCGGATCGCCGCCATCAGCGGCGCCGGCAGGTTCCACACCCGCACGACCAGCGCGCCGACGACGGCATGGTCGGTCTTGTGGTTGGCGTTTTCGGTGGCGATGTAGGGCCGGTCGATGCGCGCACCGGCCTCGACCATGGTGGCCGCGTAGCCACGCACGCTCTGCAACAGCACCGGCATGCCCACATGCAGGAACAGGCCGAAGCTGTGCGCCAGGTCCGGCGACAGCCCCGGCAGTTGCTGGGCGATGGTCGCCATCGCCGCGGCACGCTTGGCGCTGCGCTCCCAGAAGCGCGCCAGCTGCGGCGCGTTGACGGGAATGGCGTGCTGCAGGAGGAAGCCCGTCATGACCGCCACGCTCTCGCGCAGACCGATGCGCGTCATCGCCTGGCCCACGGTCGTGCAGGGCAGACCCACGGGCTTGAACAGCGGCCCGTTGGCGATGCGCAGCAGCGTGGCAGCCATGGCCACGTCGCTGGAGGCGATGCGGGCGACGAGGTTGAGGTCGGGCTCGGCCTGGCTCATGGCCTGCTGCAACTGGGCCAGCAGCTCGGGGCAGGGCGGGATCTGGATCTGCTGCAGGGGGCCGCGGCGGCGCGACTGGTCGATGTCGTCGCGGATCTTCTGCGTCGGGCTGATCGGGCTGCTCGGGGTGGAGGCGGTGGTCTGCATGGCCCAAAAATCATAGGCGGCGCCGGCGTCGCTACAGTGATGGCATCAGCCGCGCTGGCGTCAATCTTGCCCACTTCATCGTTTTGATTCGCCCGCCGCCATGTGGACTGCCCTAGCTTCCCACCCGTGGGCCTATCCCGCGCTGGAGGCGGTGCATGTGCTGGGCATCGCCCTGTTGTTCGGTGGCCTGCTGGTGTTCGAGCTGCGCCTGCTTGGGCTGGGTCGCGCGCTGCAGCTGGCCGCATTGGCTCGGCTGGTGCTGCCTCTGGCGCTGCTGGGTTTTGCGTTGTGCGCGCTGACCGGCCTGTGCATGTTCGCCACACAGCCGCAGGAGCTGCTGGCCAACCCGGCCTTCCGCCTCAAACTGCTGCTGTTGATGCTGGCGGGCGCGAACGCCGCGTGGTTCCACGCGCGGGGCAGCCTGGCAGTGGCGGACGTGCCGGCACGGGTCCAGGGCCTCGTCTCCGTAGGGATTTGGGTCGCTGTCATCATCTGTGGCCGATTTATCGCTTACGTCTGACCAGGAGTTCGTGATGATGCAAAGACGTTCAATGCTGGCCGCGCTGCCGGCCCTGGCCGGCCTGCCCGCGCTGGCCCACCATGGCTGGAGCAGCTTCGACCAGGAGCGCCCCATCTACCTCAGCGGCCGCGCCGCCAAGGTGGCCTGGCGCAACCCGCACGCGGAGCTGCAGCTGGAGCTGCCCGAGAACCTCGCGCTGCCGGCAGACCTCGCCAAGCGCAGCCTGCCGCGCCAGACGGCGGCCGTCGACGGCACCGCGCTGCTGGCCAAGGCCAGGGTGCCCACGCGGCGCGACCGGCGTTGGGAGGTCGAGCTGGCGCCGCTGACGCGCCTGCAGGCCTGGGGCGTCGAGGAGGTCAGGCCGGGCGCCGAGATCGCTGTGCTGGGCTTCACCTTTGCCGGCGAGCAGGGCGAGCCGGTGCTGCGCGCGGAGTACCTGTTCGTCGGCGACAAGGTCTACGGGCTGCGGTCTTCACCGGCCTGAGTTCACGCTCGGCCCGCTCGGCGCGGGGGTGCGGGGCGGTACAGTGAAATCAATCCCCGCCCGCCGCCATCTTGCCCATCCCGACCTTCAGCGCCACCTTCCGCTCGGGCCCGTACCGGTGGTGGCTGGCCGCCTTTGTCGCCTGCCCCTGGCTGGTGTTGGCCGCCTACGACGCGGCGCGCGTCTTGGAGGCGGCGGCCCTGCGCGGCCCGCGCGTCGCCGAGCAGGCGCAGGCGCTGGTGCAGCAGATCGCGCGCAGCGGCAGCCAGGACGAACTGCAGCGGCTCACCGAGATCAACGACTTCTTCAACCGCCGCCTGGCGTTTCGGGAAGACGCTGACACCTGGCGCCTCGCCGACTACTGGGCCTCGCCGCTGGAAAGCTTGGACAGGCGCGCCGGCGACTGCGAAGACTACGCCATCGCCAAATACTTCAGCCTGGCCGCCGCCGGCGTGCCGACGGCGCGGTTGCGCATGGTCTATGTGCGAGCCCGCCAGCAGGGCCAGTCGCTGGCCCACATGGTGCTGGCCTACCATGCCGAGCCGGGGGCCGAGCCGCTGATCCTGGACAACCTGCGCCCCGAGGTGCTGCCGGCCTCGCAGCGGCCCGACCTGACGCCGGTATTCAGCTTCAACACCGAGGGCCTGTGGCAGGGCGTCGGGCAGGTGACGGCAGGCGACCCGCTGGCGCGGCTGTCGCTGTGGCGCGAGCTGGTGGCCAAGGTGCGGGCGGAAGGCTTTTTGTGATGGAGACCAAGTCATGTCGTTGATGCGACAGATCGCCTGGCTGGTGCTGGGCGTGGTGCTGGCGGCGCTGGTGGGCGCGGTCGGCCTGTCCGCGCGCTCCACGCAGCAGCTCATGCGCACCCAGCTCGAACTCAAGAACGCCGACAACGCGCAGTCCCTGGCCTTGGCCTTGTCCCAGCAGCGCGGCGACGCCGAGCTGATCAAGCTGCTGGTGTCGGCCCAGTTCGACACCGGCGCCTACGAGTTGGTGCGCTGGCGCGATGCCGCCGGCCAGACGCTGTTCGAGCGCAGCGGCGCACCGCGCCCCGGCCAGGCGCCTGGCTGGTTCCGCGCGCTGTTTCCCATCAGCGCCCCGGCCGGCGTGGCCCAACTGTCCGACGGCTGGAGCGCCATCGGTTCCGTCGAGCTGAGGAGCCATTCCAGCTATGCCCATGACGCGCTGTGGCTGACGTCGCGCCGGCTGCTGGCCTGGCTGCTCATCGTCGGCATCGTCGCGGCCGTTGCAGCCTGGGCCGGGTTGCGGCGCATCCGCCGGCCGCTGGATGCCGCCGTGGCCCAGGCCGAGGGTGTGCTGGCCGGCAGCTATGGCCAGGTCACCGAGCCGCGCGTGCCCGAACTGCAGCGCCTGACGCGCGCGATGAACGCGATGGTGCAGCGCGTGCGCGAGCTGTTCGAGGCCCAGGCCGGCCAGCTGCTGGTGCTGCGCCAGCAAGTCCACCATGACCCGCTGACGGGTGTGTCCACGCGCAAGCATTTCCTGGCCGAGCTCGACGCGGCCCTGCAGCGTGACGACGGCCCGGCCGTGGCCGGCCTGGTGCTGGTGCGCCTGCGCGACCTGCCCGGGCTGAATGCCCGCCTGGGCCGCGGCGCGGTCGACGATGTGCTGCTGACGATGGTCACCGCGCTGCAGGCCTATCCCGAGTCGGTCGCAGGCTGCCGCGTCGGCCGGCTCAACGGCGGCGACTTCGCGCTGTGGCTGCCCGCCCAAGGCGTGGCCGCCG
>NZ_JBQVNP010000046.1:0-33710 GCF_052436255.1 Roseateles sp.
GCCGCGTTTGTGACCCACGACGAGGCGCCGCTTGAGGTCTTGCAGATCATCCGACATTACGTTCCCACTTCGATGCAAGTGGGAACGTAGGCTCTCAGCTCAACGCCCGGTGCACAAGGGCGTGGTTTGTTGACCGCTTACCAATGAGGGGAAGCTTGATGCTCGAGGTTTTCATCCAGGAGTTCCCATGGACACCCTCGAAGCGATGCGGGCCTTCGTGAAGGTCGCTGAATCCGGCAGCTTCACCGAGGCGGCCCGCCGGCTGGATGTTGCCAAGCCGCTGGTTACGAGGGCGGTGCAGGCCCTCGAAGCGCGCATAGGCACACGGTTGTTTCACCGGACGACGCGCCGGGTGTCGCTGACGGACGCCGGGCAGCGCTATCTGGGCAAGGCGGCTCCGGCCCTCGTGGAATTCGACGAGCTGGAGGCTTCGCTGCGCGGTGAGGCGCACGGCGAGGTCAGCGGCACATTGCGGTTGACGATGCCGGTCTCTCTTGGGGTGCGTTACCTGGTGCCACTGCTGGCGGAGTTCAAGGCCCGGCACCCGCGCCTGCGCCTGGATCTGGATTTCTGCGACCACCTGGTCGACCCCGTCGCCCGCGGCTTCGACGCTGCCGTTCGGGTCTCGACCCGGCTGGAGGATTCGGCACTCACCATCCGCCGGATCGCGGCCAGCCCGGTGGTGCTAGCCGCTGCGCCGGCCTATCTGGCAAGGGCCGGCGTGCCGGACACGCTGGAGGGGTTGCGGGATCATCAAATGCTGGAGGTCATCGCCGAGCGGGCTGCCACAGGGGTGCCCCGGGTCCTGGCAGGCGATGCAGCGCTTGGCGCGCCCATCCGCGCCAACAGCGTCGAGGCGCTGAAGGGCTTTGCGGTTGCCGGGCATGGGGTGATCCGCGCGCCGGCATTTGCCCTGGCTGAGGAATTGGCATCCGGCAGCCTGGTGCGGTTGCTGTCCGATGCTGCGCTGGGCGAGTACGTCGTTTCGCTGGTCTTCGCGAACCGGACCATGATGCCGCTGCGCCTGCGCAGACTGATCGACCACCTGGCCCTGGGCATGCAGGACTTTGCTGAGGTCGTCGTCGCGCCGCGTGCGCGATCGGCATGATCCGGCTGACTCGGCTGCCGGTGCGCCTACTTCAGCCCTGCCTCGCACCGCGTGCTGTATCGCCCGCCACAGGGCGAGGTCAATCGCTCAGCCGTGCCAGCGTCGCGTCGCGCGCCGCACCACCTCGGGCAGCAGGTGTTCTTCTTCCTCGACGCGCCGCAACCAGGTCGCGTCGTTGCCGATGCCGGTGATCTCGCGCCGCAAGTACTGCAGCGCGGGCTCCGCGCGCAAGTCGGCGGCGTGGCTGTCCAGGCGCGACAGCACCACGCCGAGGTCGTCGCGCAGCACGCGGTGTTCACCGCTTTCAGGATCGACGAAGGTGCCGTCCAGGCCAAAGCGGCAGGCCTGGAAGCGATTGAAGGTGTAGGGCAGGTAGTCGTCCTCGCTGAGCTTGAACGGCTTCTCCACGGTGATCCAGCGCGCCAGGGATTGGATGAAACCGGCCAGCGCGGCGGCCTTCTCGATGGTCAGCGGGGTATCCAGCACGCGGACCTCGATGGTGCCGAACTCGGGTTTGGGACGGATGTCCCAGTCGAAGTCCTTCATGCCCGAGACGACGCCGGTGCGGGTCATCTTGGTGAAGTAGATCTCGAACTCGGCCCAGGTCTGCAGGAAGGGCGCGCGGCCCGACAGCGGGAAGGCGAACACCGAGTTCAGCCGCGCCGAGTCGAAGCCCGTGTCCTCGCCTTGCACAAAGGGCGACGAAGCGGCCAGCGCGATGAGATGCGGGATGAAGCGGCTCATGCCGTGCAGCAGCACCAGGGCGTCGTCGGCACTGGGGCAGCCGACGTGCACATGCTGGCCGAAGATGGTGAACTGCTTGGACAGGTAGCCGTACAGCGACGACAGCTCGTGAAAGCGCGGGGTCTCGAAGATGCGCTGGCGCTTCCAGTGCTGGAAGGGGTGGGTGCCGCCGCCGCACAGGCTGACGTCGAGCTGCTCGGCGCAGTCGACCAGCGCATCACGGATCTGGCCCAGCTCCGACAGCGCCTGGCCGTAGTCCTTGCACACGCCGGTGGCCAGCTCGATCATGCTGCTGGTGATCTCGGGCTTGACGTCGCCCGGAATGCTGCGCTTTTCCATCAGCCGCATCAGGTCGCCGGACACCGGTGCCAGGTCGTAGTCGGCGCTGTTGACGATTTGCAGCTCCAGCTCGACGCCCAGCGTCAGCGGCTGCGATTTGGAGAACACCCCGAGGCTCATTCAGCCGTCTCCTTCTTGCGCGCCCGCTTGGGTGCGGGTGGCAGTTCCCCGGCCAGGCGCAGTGCGAACTGCACGGCAATGGGGCCGATCAACTCCAGCACGGCGATGCTCGCCAGAATGATGGGCACGGCGCCGGCGGCAAGTTCGCGCTCGGCCCGCAACAGCTCGCTGAGCATGACCAGGGCCGTGGCCGACAGCGGCGTCATCGTGATTGACAGTGCCAGCCCCTGGCGCCAGCTCGCCTTGGCCATGGGCGCCAGCGCCACGATCGCGATGGTCTTGGCAATGAAGCGCGCGGCCAGCAGCGCCAGCGCCGCAAAGCCGCCGGCAATCAGGATCTTGGGCGACCAGGCCGAGCCGACGATGACGAAGAGCATCAGCACCAGCGCGCCGCCCGAGGTGCCGAAGTGGCGCGGCCAGACCCAGGGTCGGTCGCTGGTGTTGCGCAGCAGCAGGCCGGCCAGCAGCGGCATCAGCAACGTCGACACACCGATGGACCTTGCCGCGACGATGGCGAAGGCGACCAGGCCGAACAGCAGCAACGCCGCGCTCTGGTTGCGCAAGTCCAGCCGGCGCGCGGCGAGATAGGTCGCGCCCGCCAGCAGCGCGGCCACGCCCAGCGTGGTCAACAGCGAGATGGACAGGCCGGCCAGCGCCTGCGGCAGGTTGCCGCCATCGTCGGCGGCCCACCAGGTGCGCATCAGCAGCAGCGCGATGACGGCATAGAGGGTGTTCAAAGCCGTCAACAGGGACGCACGCTGCGTGACCTGACCCTCGGCGCCCAGCTCCATGGCGACGCGGCCCGACACGGCGGCCGGCGCCGGCATGGCCAGGATGGCGCAGGCCACGGCCGTCTGCCAGCCGACGTCGAACAGACGCAGCACCAGCGCCACCGCTACCGCGCTCAGCATCGCCTCGGCCAGGCTGGTCGCGAGCAGCCCCGGGTTGCGGCGCAGCCAGCGCAGGTGCACGCGGCTGCCGATCTCGAACAGCAGCAGGCCCAGCGCCAGGTCGGTGACCGTCTGGGCCGCGCCGCTGAGTGGCATCGCCACGCCATGGCCGAAGGCAGCCGCAAAGCAGCCCGCCAGCGTATAGCCGACCACGCGCGGCAGGCGCGTTGTTGCGGCAATGAATTCGCCGGCCAGCGCGCCGGCCAGCAGCACGCCGACGATGAACATCAACTCGCTCGGTGGGGTGACGGCCAGACCGGCCCATACCCGGGCGCCGCTGTCGAGTGCGGTCATGCGCTCATCCTTCAGGTTTCCGGCCCGAAGCCTAGATGTGACGCGCGGGCCTCCTTGTAGGTGAAGACGCCAAATTGGGGCGCCCCCTCCCACGCAGAATGTGGGCATGCAGATCCTCAGTGTCAACACCGCGCGCGTCGAACATTTCGTCGCCACCTCTGGCCAGGCCCTCGACTCGGCGATCCGCAAACGCTCGCGCAGCGGTCGCATCGCCGTCGGCCCGCTGGGCCTGGAAGGCGACGAACAGGCCGACCCCAGCGTGCATGGCGGCCTGAGCAAGGCTGTCTATGCCTACCCGCAGGAGCATTACGCCTTCTGGCAGACGGTGCGCAGCCAGGCCAAGGTCACGGGCGACCTGCAACCCGGCGACTGCGGCGAGAACCTGACGATCTCCGGTCTGCTGGAAAGCCAGGTCTGGCTGGGCGATGTGCTGCGCTTTGCCGACTGCGAACTCATCGTGTCCGAACCGCGCTACCCCTGCTACAAGTTCAATGCCCACATGGGCTTCAACCAGGCCGCCAAGCTGATGGCCCAGAGCGGCTACTGCGGCTTCTACCTGGCCGTGAAGCGTGAGGGCGCCATCGCCGCGGGTGAGGCTTTCGAGCTGTTGCCCGGTGCGCGCGAGGTGGGGGTGGTCGAGCTGTTCAAGGCCAAGATGAAGAAGCAGGCATGACACGGCGCCGCGAGCTGCTCACCGCCGCAGCACTGCTGCCCTGGGGCGCTCACGCCGGCCCGGTGTTGCACGTCGGCCCCGCACGCGCGGTCAAGTCGCTGGCCGCGGCGGCACAGCAGGCGCGGGACGGCACGCTGATCGAGGTCGATGCCGGTGACTACATGGCCGACGCCGCAGCCTGGCCCCAGCAAGACCTGACCCTGCGTGCCGTGGGCGGCCGCGTCCGCCTGATCGCCGCGGGCGCCCACACGCAGGGCAAGGGGCTGTTCGTGACGACGGGGCGGCGCCAGCGCATCGAGGGCTTCGACTTCATCGGCGCCACCGTGCCCGACCGCAACGGCGCCGGCATCCGGCTGGAAGCCGGCTCGCTCACCCTGGTGGGCTGCAGCTTTCGCGACAACGAGAACGGTGTGCTGACCGCCAATGACGACAGCATCGAACTCGATGTGGTCGACTGCGATTTCGGCCCCATCCTGCCGCGCGAGGGCAAGACGCACAACGTCTACGTGGGCAGCATCAAGCGCCTGGCCGTGACGGGCAGCTACTTCCACCATGGCCTGCACGGCCACCTGCTCAAGAGCCGCGCCGCGCTCAACCACATCCTCTACAACCGCCTGTCCGACGAGATCGGCGGCCGCGCCAGCTATGAGCTGGAGTTTCCCAACGGCGGTGTCGCCATCGTCATGGGCAATCTCATCATGCAGAGCTCGACGACCGAGAACTCGCACGTGATCTCCTTCGGCGTCGAGGGCGCCAGGTGGCCGCGGCAGCGCCTCGTCCTCGTCCACAACACGCTGGTGGACCAAAAGGCCAGCGGCGGCATCTGGCTGCGTGTGACGCCAGCGCAGACCGAGGTCATGCTGGCCAACAACCTGCTTGTTGGTTCGCCCAAGCTGGCGGCGGACGGGTACTGGACACGCAAGGCGAACTTCAGCGCCGATTGGGATGAATTCGTGCGGGCTGCGCGTGACGATTTCCGCCTGGCGCCCGGCTCGCCGCTGCGTGGCAAGGCGCAGGACATGGGCGAGGCCGAGGGCCTGCGCCTGAGCGCCTCGCGCGAATACCGCCACCCGCACACCAGCGTCGCGCTCAGCGGACCGGCGCGGCACCCCGGCGCCTTCCAGACTTAGGCGGCGCTGGCGGTCGGATAGTCCGTGTAGCCCTCGGCCCCACCGCCATAGAAGGTCTCCTTGTGCGGCGTGTTCAGGGGCAGGTCGTCGCGCAGGCGCTCGACAAGGTCGGGGTTGGCGATGAAGGGCCGGCCGATGGCCACGGCGTCCGCATGGCCGCTGGCAACGGCGTCCAGCGCCATCGCGCGGTCATAGCCGTTGTTGACGATCCAGGGGCCGTTGAACCGGCGGCGCAGCGCGGCGTAGTCGAACGGCGCCACATCACGCGCGCCGCCGGTCGCGCCTTCCACCACTTCCATGAAGGCCAGCTTCAGCGGGCTGAGCTGCTCCGCGACGTGATTGAAAAGCGCCTGCGGATGGCTGTCCTGGCCGATGTCGTTGCTGGGCGTCACCGGGCTGATTCGCAGCGCCGTGCGGCCCGCGCCGACGGCGCCGGCCACCGCCGTCATGACCTCGATCAGCAGCCGCGCGCGGTTCTCGATGGAGCCGCCGTACTCGTCTGTGCGGTCATTGGCGCTGTCGCGCAGGAACTGGTCGAGCAGATAGCCATTGGCGGCGTGGATCTCGACGCCGTCGAAACCGGCGGCCATCGCGTTCCTGGCGGCCTGCGCATAGTCCGCGATCAGTTGCGGGATCTCGTGCGTGGCCAGCGCGCGCGGCACATCGGTCGGCACCAGCTCGCCATGGGCGGCATAGGTCTTGGTCTTGGCGGGGCGGTGGGTGGACGACACCGGCGCCTGGCCGCCCGGCTGCAGGCGATTCAGCGAGATGCGCCCCACATGCCAGAGCTGCACGACGATCTTGCCGCCCACGGCGTGCACCGCATCGGTCACCTGCTTCCAGGCCGCGATCTGCTCGGGCGTGTGGATGCCCGGCGTGTCGAAATAGCCCTGGCCATCGGGGCGGATCTGTGTCGCCTCGGTGATCAGCAAGCCGGCGCCGGCGCGCTGGCGGTAGTACTCGATATGCAGATCGTGTGGCGTCTGCTGGCGCGCGCGGTTGCGCGTCAGTGGCGCCATGACGACGCGGTTGGCAAGCGCTATGTCGCCGAAGCGGGCGGGGTCGAAAAGCGTAGGCATGGCTCGGAGGCAGGGGCGGATTGGATGGCCGCAAGGCTAGCCCTGCCGTGCTTTCCCCGGTTGGGCGGGGTTGATCGGGGTTGTGTTAGCGACAATCACGCCATGCTCGCCTACCGTCACGCCTTCCATGCCGGCAACCATGCCGACGTCCTCAAGCACCTGGTGCTGACCCGCGTGCTGCGCTACATGTGCGAGAAGGACAAGCCCTTCACGCTGATCGACACGCATGCCGGCGCCGGCGGCTACTCGGTCGAGGGCCGCTATGCGCAGAAGAAGGGCGAGTACGGTGAAGGGGTTGCCAGGCTCTATGACCGCAAGGACCTGCCCGCGCCGCTGGCGGACTACATGGACCTGGTGCGCGCCTTCAACCCCGACGGCCAGCTGCGCCAGTACCCGGGCTCGCCGGCCCTGGCCAATCTGCTGCTGCGCGAGACCGACCGGCTGCGCGCCTATGAGCTGCATTCCACCGACCACCGCATCCTGGCCAGCTATCTCGAAAGCCGCCCGCAGACCCAGGTGCGCGACACCGATGGCTTCGCAGCCATCAAGGCCGAGCTGCCCTCGCCGACGCGCCGCGCCGCGTTGCTGATGGACCCTTCCTACGAGATCAAGAGCGACTACGGCAAGGTGTTGGCCGCGCTGCGCGAGGCGCTGGAGCGCGCGGCCGACACGGTCGTGATGATCTGGTATCCGCAGCTGCAGCTGCTCGAATCGACCCAGCTCGCCGCGCGCCTGAAGGGCAGTGCCGATGCGGGCGCCAAGAAGGGCTGGCTGCATGTACGCCTGACCGTGGCCGCACCCGCCGAGCGCGCGGACGGCAAGGGCTTGGGCATGCTCGGCAGCGGCATGTTCATCGCCAACCCGCCGTTCACGCTGCATGACGAGCTGGCCGAATGCCTGCCGGTGCTGGTGGAGCGGCTGGGGCAGTACGACGGGGCGAACTTCGTGCTGGAGCAGAAGGTGGCATGAGCGCCGTGCCGGGCCGCCCCAAGCAAGCTCACTCCCGCCTGGCGAACGCCTGGACGCGCTGTCGGCCAGGCAAGGCCGCAGGCCGAAGGGTGCGCCAATGACGACGGAGTCCAAGCCGGTCACGATGGAGCAGATCGCGGTCCTCGCCGGCGTCAGCACCATCACCGTCTCACGCGCGCTGCGCGACAGCCCCTCGGTCACGCCGGCCACGCGGGAGCGCATCAAGACGCTGGCCGAGGCGGCCGGCTACCGCTTCAACCACCACGCCCGCAACCTGCGCCTGCGCCGCAGCCACATGGTGGCCGTCATGCTGGAGATGCAGCCCGACACCGACCGGCCGATGACCGACGCCTACCCGCTGCAACTGCTGGGAGGCATCACGCAGGAGCTGACCTCGCGCGGCTACAGCGTGCTGCTGTCGGCCATGCAGAGCCCCGGCCAGGGCATGGCGGCGTCAGCGGATGGCGTCATCCTGCTCGGCCAGGGCGCCAACGGGTCGGCCGTCAAGTCGGCCGCGGCAATGGGCCTGCCGCTGGTGGTCTGGGGTGCCGAGCATGGGCGGGGTGACTCGGTCGTCGTCGGTGGTGACAACGCCCACGGCGGCGCCAGCGCGGCGGAGCGCCTCATCGCGCTAGGCCGGCGGGAGTTGTGCTTCCTTGGCGACGTGCGCCATGCCGAGATCCGCGACCGTCAGCAGGGCTTCGCCAAGGCACTGAAGAAGGCCGGCCTGAAGGCACAGACGCTGACGCCTGCGGCCTTCACCTTCGGTGCCGGCTTCACGGCCGTGCAGGCGCATCTCGCCAAGGGTGGCAAGGCGCCGGACGGCCTGTTCGCCGCCAGCGACCTGCTGGCCATGGGCGCCGTGCGCGCCTTCACCGATGCCGGCCTGGCCGTGCCCGATGCGGTCTCGGTGATCGGCTACGACGACTCCCCCGCTGCGCAGAGCTTCGCGCCGCCGCTGACCAGTGTGCGCCAGGACTGGCACCACGGCGGCGTACTGCTGGCGCGCAAGGTGCTTGACTTGATCGCCGGCCACCCCGCGGCCAGCGAGATCATGCCGACCGAGTTGGTCGTGCGGGCAACCTGAGGGCGGAGGAATGTCTGGCAACGGAAGATCCGTTTCACCAGATTTGCGCCGTTGAGCAGCGTTGATTCCAATGGGCAGCAATCGCAGTCTCTAGCGATATCTATCCATGTATACTTCATTTGGCATATACAGCACTACAAGTCGTTAGACTTTGCCGGAGCAAGCCATGGATGCCGTGAGGAACCCTTTCGCGCCGGGAGCTGGTAGCAGACCGCCGGAGTTGGCCGGCCGCGACACCATCCTTCAGGATGCAGAGACGGCTATTCAGCGGGCTTTATTGGGAAAGCCCAGTCGGTCGCAGATGCTGCTGGGTCTGCGCGGTGTCGGCAAGACGGTGCTGCTTAACAAAATCGAAGAGATGGCCCAGGCAGCGGGTCATGTGACATCGGCTATCGAGGCGCCGGAGGGAAAGGCGCTTAGTGAACTTCTTGCGCCGAAGATCAGCCAAGCCTTGCGCAAGCTTTCGACCTCGGAGAATGCCAAGGCGAAAGCTCATCAGGCTCTTCGGGCTCTTCGTTCGTTCGCCTCTGCTTTCAAGCTCTCGTATGGTGATGCGTCCATTTCGGTTGACGCCGAAGTGGGAGTAGCCGATAGCGGCGACATGGAAGCTGACCTGCCTGAATTGTTTGTGCGGATAGGCGAGGCAGCAAAGGCAGCTGGCAAGGCTTGGACGCTCCTAATTGACGAGGTTCAATATCTCCGCTCCGCGGACTTGGCAGCTTTAATCGTCGCGTTGCACAAGGTCAACCAGAAAGACCTACCAGTTCTGTTTTTCGGTGCTGGATTGCCGCAGGTTGCAGCGCTTTCGGGCGATGCAAAATCCTACGCGGAGAGGCTATTTCACTACCCTGCCGTTGGTGCTCTTGAGGAAGCGGATGCGAAGACCGCCATCAGACAGCCGATTGAAGGGGAGGGAGAGAGCATCGACGGTCAGGCGCTTGATGAGATCCTGGCAAGGACCAAAGGCTATCCATACTTCCTGCAGGAGTGGGGATATCAGTGTTGGAATATGGCCGCTGGACCGGGCATTGGTCTAGATGACGCATCGAACGCTGCAGCGGAAGCAACGAGGCGATTGGACGACGGCTTTTTCAAGGTGCGCTTTGATCGGCTCACTCCGAAGGAGCGGGAGTACGTTCTTGCGATGGCGAAACTTGGTGCCGGTCCGTATAGGTCGTCTGACGTTGCTGCCGCACTAAATGAGACTCACCAAAGCCTGGGTCCGCGCCGCGCTCAGATCATCAGCAAAGGAATGATCTACAGCCCGTCTCACGGCGACATTGCCTTCACGGTTCCCATGTTCAACGAGTATCTGATGCGTAATTTTGTAAAGAAGTCAGGCAACACATAGTTGGCGCGAAAGACGCGCGGTGAACCGGCCCGCAACGGCAGGAGGTAGGACCGAACTAGATGAAGCGCGTAAGCGGCATCCCTTGCCGGCCGCCGAAGCCATTCACCAAGATAAACGCAGCCCTTAGTCCAGCACCACTTCCGTGCGGATCAAGCCCGCCCGCTCCGCACTCGCCGACAGCGCCAGCCGCGTGCCCACCGGCGCCCGCACCACCCACTCGGCCACCGCGCGGTCGCCGGTCGGGTGCTTGTTGAACAGGAAGGCGAGCTGGCTCTGCTTGGGCGCATGGCCTTCGAGCTGCGGGCCTTCCATGCGCTCCTTGCCGCTGACCAGGCTGATGGTCGGGTCGTTGACGGGCATGTGGATCTCGAACATGACGCCGCGCACCGTCTTGCGCTCCAGCGCGCGCTGCGTCACGTAGGCCGGCAGGTAGCCGGCGTTGGCCACGGCCATGCGCACCCGCCACATGTCGGGGCCCAGCGCGCGCACCTCGGTGCGGATCAGCTCCAGTTGCGGCAGGCTCATCGCGATCTGCGACAGCCAGGCTGGAAAGCGCGCCGCCTCGCGCTCGCGCAGCGCCGGCGGCGGGTTGCGCCAGTAGTTCATCTTGTCCCAGCCGCCAATCTCGACCGCACCGAGTTGCGGATGCTGGAAGGGCGTCCAGTCGACATACGCCTGGCCGCCGCATTGCTCGTCGCTCCACTTCAGCAGCTTGAGGTCGTCCTCGACGGGGTGCTCGCGATACCAGTCGATCCACTTCTTGGCCTCGACGCCGGCCTCCTTGTTCGGCGACCACAGCTCCACCACCCAGAACAGCGCGCCCAGGTGCTCGTAGACCCAGTCCTGCGTGCCGGTGATGACGTCCTTGGGGTGGTAGCGGAACTCCTCGTAGATGCTGATGGCCGGATAGCCGGTGTGCTTCTCGCCCAGCGCCGAGAGGTTCTGGAACAGCCACAGATCCTCGGGCGTCATGTCCTTGTCGCTGCGCGTGCCGCAGGGGCGCAGGATGACGCCGCTGTGGGTGTGGAAGCTGACCGCGGCGCCGATGTTGGGATGCTGGGTGATGAACTCCACCATGGCCCGCACCTCGGGCTCGCTGGTCGGGTAAGGGCCGGCGCCGAGCTGCTGGAACTCCTGGCGCCATTCGCCGGGGAAGTTGCGGTTCAGGTCCAGGCCCTCGCGATCGGCGTTGACCTTGACCGTCAGCCCGTCGTGGTTCTTGATGAAGCCCTCGGGGATGAGGCGGTAGTAAGCGCCGCCGAACTCGCCCGGCTCGCGCGCCACCATCAGTCGCGGGTCCACAGCGTGCTTCTTGTAGCCGCCATGCGGGTCGGGCACGCGCATGGTCAGGATGCGGCCATCGCCGTCGATGTCCTCCGCGGTCAGGCCGTCCACCGCCTCCTCGGTGTAGGGGTAAGGGCGAGTCGAGCTGCGGATGTGGCGCGGCCGGTCGGCCAGGGCCAGCTCGGCGCCGTCGGGGTTCAGGCGCGGCACCAGGTAGATGGCGCGCGTGTCCAGCAGGCGGTTGATCTGTTGGGCCTCGGCGCTATGGCCGCCATGCTGGCTGACAAGCTGGTGCAGGTAGTAGATGCAGGTCGTCGACGCCGTCAGCTCGGCCGCATGGATATTGCCGTCCACCCACAGCGCCGGCTTGTCGATGTCCATGCCGCTGGCCAGGTTGGTGACGACGACGACCCAGATGTCGCGGCCCTCGTAGCTCTTGCCGATGGAGCGCACCGACACGAGGTTGGGGCGCGCCTCGGCATAGGCGAACAGCAGGGCCGTCAGTTCGTCATAACGGTAGAAGTGATCGAAGCGCGGATGGGGCAACGGGGTGGGCATGGGGGAGCTTGTCCTTTGAGCGGAGGCGTCCCGGAACCTGGGGCCTCATTGGGTGGCGCGCATTGTCTGAACTGGCCCTGGCATGACGGCCAGGGGTTTGCCCGCGCTCATTGGCCTTTGAAAAGGGCCTGGAACTGGCGCGATACCGGCAGCCTTTCGTCGCGGCCGCGCAGGGTCACGACCATCGTGCCCTCGTCGACGCGGACGGCCCGCGCGATGCAACGGCTGTTGACCAGCACGCTGCGGTGGATCTGCCAGAACTGGTCGGGGTCGAACTGCGTCAGCAACTCGCGCAGCGGTGTGCGGATCAGCGCGTCGCCGCCCTGGTGGACGACGCGGGTGTAGCGCTGGTCGGCCTCGAAATAGATGATGTCCTCGGGTTGGATCAGCAGCACCTCGCGGCCGACGCCGGCCTGGATGGGGCGCGGCACCGGCTTCGGGCTGGCAAGGCTGGCGAGCAGGCGCTGCAGCGCGGCGGTGTCGGGCGCGGGCTGCGTCAGGCGCGAGCGCAGGCGGGCCAACGTCTGCGCCAGGCGCTCGTCATCGACGGGCTTGAGCACGTAGTCAACGGCGCCCGTGTCGAAGGCGGCGAGCGCATGGTCATCAAATGCCGTCACGAAGACGATCAACGGTGGTGCGGCCAGGGCCGACAGGCGGCGCGCCACGTCCAGCCCGGTGAGCCCCGGCATGCGGATGTCCAAAAAGGCGATGGCGGGTTCGTGCGCCAGGCAGTCGTCCCAGGCCTCGGCGCCATTGGCGCTGGCGGCCACGATGGCGAGCTCGGGCCACAGGCGGGCCAGCGCGGCGCGCAATTGCTCACGAGGAGCTTCCTCGTCGTCGGCGATCAGGGCGGTCAGATTCATGGCGTGGGCAGGGTCAGTGTGGCGATGCAGCCGGGCGTGGCGTCGGCCAGGGTCAGTGTGGCGCCGGGGAAGGCGCTCAAGAGCCGGCGGCGCGTGTTGGACAGGCCCACGCCGTCGGTCCGGCCCGGCGCCAGGCCGGGGCCGTCGTCGCGCACCGTCAGCACCAGATGTTCTCCATCGCGGCGGGCGGTGATGTCGACATGGCCGCCGCGCAGTTGGGGCTCGATGCCATGGGCGATGGCGTTCTCGACCAGCGTCAGCACGAGGCCGGGCGGCAGCTGCGCGTCAAGGTCGGCCGGCATATCGATGGTGAAGGCCAGCCGCGCGCCCAAGCGCGCCTGCATGATGGCCAGGTAGCGGCGCACCATCTCGATCTCGTCGGCCAGCGGTTGCAGCTCGCGCTCGAACATCGGCAGCGTGGCGCGCAGGTAGGCGGTGAAGTCGCGCAGCAGCGGCGCAGCGCGGACGTCGCCGGTGTCCACCCAGTGCTGCAGCGAGGCCAGCGTGTTGAACAGGAAATGCGGCTGGATCTGGGCCGCGGCCAGGCGCGTCTGCAGGCGCAGCGCGGCATCCTGTTCGGCCAGCTCGCGCAGGCGGGCCTCGATCTGGTCGACCCGGTAGAGCGTCAACACCCACCATGCGGAGACGATGGAGGTCATGACGGCGAGCAGCAGCGGCAGCAGATCGATCACCCGCTCGCGCCAGCCCAGACGTCCCACGGCGAGCGACAGCGTGAACACGACCGCGAAGAAGCCATACAAGGCGATGTTGAGGCGCTTGCGTGTCGGCCCCTGCCACAGCCACTGCGCCACGCCCAGCACCGCCCACCCCGTCACCAGCACGGCAGGCCAGATCCACGTCTGGCGGGACTGCATGATCTCGCTGGAGTTGATCGCCAGCAGCAGCACCAGGTTGACGTAGACATATTGGTCGATGCCGGTGGGCCATGGCTGGCCGCCAGCCCGCGCCATCTCGTCTGCAGTGAAGACGCGGCGTGAGCCGGGATAGCACCATTGCTGCCAGTCCAGCAGGAAGTTGCGCGGCTTGGTGGGGCGGGTTGACATGGCGCGCAGTCTAGGAGGCGTGCTTGATGGGCGGCGCCGGCCAGCGGCGAATGGCAGCCTGGGACGCCTGAACGGTTGAGTCGACCGAGCGGTCGGGAAAAGTGCAGAATGCCCGCCATGCCTGCCTGGACCTCCCTCGACCTGCAGCGCCGTGATGGCGGCGTCGCCCTGCTGACGATGAACCGGCCCGCCGTGTTCAACGCCTTCGACGAGAGCCTGATTGCCGAACTGGATGCGGCTTTTGAGCAGCTCGGTGGCGACGGCAGTGTGCGCGTCATCGTGCTGGCCGGCGCCGGCAAGCACTTCAGCGCCGGCGCCGACCTGCAGTGGATGCAGCGCGCCGCAGCCGCGTCACTGGACGACAACGTCGCCGACGCGCGCTGCTTTTCGGCCATGCTGGCGCGCATTGCGGCGTGTCCCAAACCAACGATTGCGCGCGTACAGGGTGCAGCGCTGGGTGGCGGCGTCGGCTTGGTGACCGCCTGCGACATGGCGGTGGCCTCCGAGGCGGCGAGTTTTGCCGTCAGCGAGGCGCGCATGGGCATCCTGCCGGCCGTCATCGGCCCGCACCTGGTCAACGCCGTCGGGCTGCGCGAGGCGCGGCGGCTGGCGCTGACAGCCGCGCGTATCGGCGCCGACGAGGCCCTGCGCATCGGCCTGGTGCAGCGTGTCGTGCCGGCCGAGGGGCTGGACACGGCCGTCGATGCCCTCGTTGCCGACCTGCTTGCCTGCGGTCCGCAGGCCCAGGCAGAAATCAAGCAGCTGTACGCGCAGCTTGCGCCCGGCGCCATCACGGGCGAGGTGCGCGAGCTGACCGCGCAGACGATTGCCCGTGTGCGCACGACACCCGAGGCCCGCGAAGGCTTTGCCGCCTTCCTCGGCAAACGCAAGCCCGACTGGACCGCTCCCGAATGAACCTGAACGACTCCCGAATCCTCGTCGTGGGTGCCGGCCTGATGGGCGCCGGCATTGCCCAGGTGGCCGCCCAGGCGGGGCATGACGTGCTGCTGTTCGATGCCCGCGACGGCGCCGCCGCGGCGGCCAAGGCCAAGTTGGCGCAAGCCTTGGAAGGCCTGGCCGCCAAGGGCAAGCTGACGGCGGACGCGGCGCAGGCGACGCTCGCGCGCATCACGCCGGTCGACGCGCTGACACAGGCCGACCTCGTCATCGAGGCCATCGTCGAGAACCTGGACATCAAGCGCGCGTTGTTCGCCGAGCTGGAGGCGCTGCTGCCGCCCGAGGCGGTCATCGCCACCAACACGTCGTCGATCTCGGTGACGGCGCTGGCGCGCGGCATGCACAAGCCCGAGCGCCTGGTCGGCATGCACTTCTTCAACCCGGTGCCGCTGATGAAGCTGGTCGAGGTCGTGTCCGGCCTGGGCACGGCGCCCGAGGTCGCGCAGGCCGTCTTCGACCTGGCCGGCCGCTGGGGCAAGACGGCAGTGCACACGCGCTCCACCCCCGGCTTCATCGTCAACCGCATTGCCCGGCCCTATTACGCCGAGGCGCTGATGCTGCTGCAGGACCGCGCCGCGGCGCCTGAGCTGATCGACGCCTGCCTGCGGGCGGCGGGCTTTCGCATGGGGCCGTGCGAGCTGATGGACCTGATCGGCCACGACACCAATTTCGCGGTGACGAATTCAGTCTTCGCCGCCAACTTCTTCGACCGCCGCTTCACGCCGTCGCTGGTGCAGCAGGAGCTGGTGGATGCCGGCTTCCTCGGGCGCAAGAGCGGGCGCGGCTTCTACCGCTATCCCGCGGGCGCGCCCGCGCTGCCGGCCGCCGATACCAAGCCACCACGCGCGGCCCGGCTGGTCGTGCACGGCCGCGGCGCGCTCGCCGAGCGCTTTGCGGCCAATGTGCCGGAAGGCGTGCGCGAGCTGGACAGCGACTGGGTGGGCCTGGCCGTCGAAGGCCGCCAGCTGCGCCTGACCGACGGTCGCTGTGCGCGCGAATTCGGGCCCGGCGCGGCAGTCTTCGACCTGCCGCTGGCCCCCGCGGGCGACATCGCCTTTGCCGGAGACGCCGCCACAGCCGCCTGGCTGACGCGGCTGGGCCTGGTGCCGCGTGCCGTCGCCGACCTGCCGGGCCTGGTCGTCGCGCGCACGATCGCGATGCTGATCAACGAGGCCGCCGACGCCGTCCAGCAAGGCGTCTGCGACGAGGCGGGCGCCGATGCAGCGATGAAGCTGGGCGTCAACTACCCGGCCGGTCCGTTCGAATGGCTCGCCTTCTGGGGCGCCGAGCCCGTCGTCGCGCTGCTGGACCGGCTCGATCAACACTACCGAGGCGAGCGCTACCGCGTCAGCCCCTATCTGAAATGACACAAGCCTTCATTTGCGACGCCATCCGCACGCCCTTCGGCCGCTACGGCGGCGCGCTGTCGTCCATCCGCACTGACGACCTTGCAGCGCTGCCGATCAAGGCCTTGATGGCGCGCAACGCCAACGTCGACTGGGCGCAGGTTGCCGACGTCATCTATGGCTGCGCCAACCAGGCCGGCGAGGACAACCGCAACGTCGCCCGCATGGCCGCGCTGCTGGCCGGCCTGCCGGTCGATGTGCCCGGCAGCACCGTGAACCGCTTGTGTGGCTCGGGGATGGACGCCATCGGCACGGCGGCGCGCGCCATCCGTGCCGGCGAGGCCGGGTTGATGATTGCCGGCGGCGTGGAGAGCATGAGCCGCGCACCCTTCGTCATGCCCAAGGCCGAGAGCGCCTACACCCGCGCCAAAGCGATCTACGACACGACCATCGGCTGGCGCTTCGTCAACAGGCAGATGAAGGCGGCGTACGGCGTGGACGCCATGCCCGAGACGGCCGAGAACGTCGCGGCCGATTTCGGCATCGAACGCGAGGCGCAGGACCGCATGGCGCTGGCCTCGCAGATGAAGGCCATCGCGGCGCAGCAGCGCGGCTTCTTCGAACGCGAGATCGTGCCGGTCGACGTGCCGCAGAAGAAGGGCGACCCGCTGCGTGTGGGGCTCGACGAGCATCCGCGCGAAACCAGCCTGGAGGCGCTGGGCAGGCTCAAGGGCGTGGTCAAGCCCGACGGCAGTGTGACCGCGGGCAATGCCAGCGGCGTCAACGACGGCGCTTGCGCACTGCTGCTGGCCAGCGAGGCCGAGGCGGCGCGCCACGGCCTCAAGCCGCGCGCCCGCGTCGTCGGCATGGCCACGGCGGGTGTGGCACCGCGCATCATGGGCATCGGCCCGGCGCCCGCCACGCGCAAGGTGCTGGCGCTGACGGGCCTGACGCTGGCCCAGATGGATGTCATCGAACTCAACGAGGCCTTTGCCGCCCAGGGCCTGGCCGTGCTGCGTGACCTGGGTCTGGCGGACGACGACGCCCGCGTGAACCCGAACGGCGGCGCCATTGCGCTGGGCCATCCGCTCGGCGCCAGCGGCGCGCGGCTGGTCACGACGGCGATCAACCAGCTCGAAGTGACCGGTGGTCGCTATGCGCTGTGCACGATGTGCATCGGCGTCGGGCAGGGCATCGCGCTCGTCGTCGAGCGAGCAACGTAGCCCCTCGTCCAAGGGGTACCCTGGACGGTCCCCCGAGGGGATGAGCCGCAAGCACATCGCCCAAGGCGGGCCGGCTTGGGAGCGGCCCGGCATTCAGCCCGCGAAACTCGTTTACTCGAAGAAGAGTCGGCTGAGGCCCTTGAAGCTGACCAGGTTGCCGGGATTGCTGGTCTCGTTGAGCACGCCGCTCATGCGCCTGAGCAGACGCGGGCTCTTCTGGGCCCGCCAGATCAGCAGGTCGGCCAGCCAAGGGTGGGCATTGACGCGGTTGGCGCGCTCGTAGAGGTCGAACTTGGGCTTGAGCGCCGTCAGCGCCGCCTCGTAGGCGGCGCGCGCCGCGGCGTCATCGGTGTGGGCCAGGATGGCGTCGGCCGCCAGCATGCCCGTCTCCATCGCCTTGCCGATGCCCTCGCCGGTGAAGGAGTAGGTGGAGCCGGCGGCTTCGCCGGTGACGAGCAGGCCAGGGCGCGACCACTTGGCCCCCGTGAGCGTGCAGCGCAGCGGCGCGCCCTTGAGCTCGCCGACGAGTTCGCCGACGCGCATCAGCTCCGCCGCCGGCGCGTACTTGTCGACGAAGGCGTCGAAGATGGCGCGCAGGTTGACGTCTTTCTTGACACCCTTGCCGCCGCCGAGGTCCTTGTGCGAGTCGGTCACGCCGACGCCGATGTTGAAGTGACCATCCGGGGCCGGAAAGATCCAGCCATAGCCCGGTCGCACCGCCCTGTCCCAGACGACTTCCAGCGCCTTGATCTTGCCGACCATCTGCGGCGCCTTCACATAGCCGCGCAGCGCAACGCCGCTGGGGGTGTGGCGTTCGCACATGCCGGCGGCGGTCAGCGCCTTGGGAACCGCGCCGGTGGCCAGCACGACCCAGCGTGCGCGGAATTCGACGCTGTCGTCGCCGCGCTTGAGCCGCGCGCCGACGACGCGGCCGTCCTGTTCCAGAGGGGCCTCAAAGCGTGCCTGCTCGAAGCGCGCGCCGGCGTCCTGGGCGGCGCGCAACAGCAGCGCATCTAGCTCGCGCCGCGGCAGCACGGCGAGCGAGCCCGGCACATCGATGCGCCCGCCGCGCGGGCCGATGCAGCCGACATGCGCCACCGGCTGCGCCAGGCGCATGACCTCGTCGAGCAGCCCGAGCCGGGCCAGCGCGCGGTGCGCGTCGGGAATCAGCCCGTCGCCGCAGGTCTTGTCTCGGCCGGGGGGGTGTTGGTCGACCAGCAATACGGCGAGACCGGTCCGCGCCAGGACCCGCGCGCAGGCACTGCCGGCGGGACCGGCGCCGATGATGAGGACATCAAGTGGCGAAGGAGAGGAAATCGTCATGGTGCTTGGTACAAACGGGCGAGCGAGGACGACAGAGGCGCCCAAAAAAAAGCACATCGGGCCGATGTGCTTTTCGGGGGGGCAGCACCTGCGTGCGCAGGTGCTGGGTGGTCAGGCTTACATGCTGTAGCGCAGACCGACGTAGTAGCGGCGACCAATGGCATCGTAGACGCTGGCGTTGGTTTCCGCGCCGGTCGTGTTGCCCGGCAGACCCGAGATGATCAACGGCGCCTTGGTGGCCAGGGCATTGTCGATGCCGAAGTAGATCTCGCTCTTGCCCAGCTTGTAGTTGGCCTGCAGGTCGAGATAGGTGCGCGAGCCGATCTTGCCGTCGTTCTTCGTCGAACCGGGGAAGTTGTCGCGCATGAAGTTGTCCTCCAGGTAGGACTTGCCGAAGTACGTTGCCGTGGCTGCCACACCGATGTTGCCGATGTTGTAGCCCAAGTTCAGCACGAAGCGATGGCGTGCGTTACCGACCTCGCCCTGCGAGTAGTTCTTGTCGGCCTCCGGCGTCGGCTGGTTATAGGCCTGCATGATGTAGGTGTAAGCGAGGCGCGAATTGAATGTGCCACCACCCAGCCGTGTGCGGTGCGAAGCGGTCAGGTCAACGCCTTCGACCAGGTCGCCGCCAGTGTTGGCAGAGGTCTCGTCGATGAACTCCAGCGAACCGGCGCTGTTCGGGCCGATGTCGGCCGGACGGCGCTTGATGAAGTTGCAGAAGCTAGTGTTGCCACCACCGTAGCACTGGTTCAGCGCGTACTGGCGTCCAGGTGTGTTGATTGCATCGGCGATCTTGATCTTGTAGTAGTCAGCCGTGAACGTGAAGTCGCGCAACAAGTCGATGGTTTTCGGCGTAACAACGATGCCGATGGTCGTCGACTTGCCCTTCTCGGCCCCCAGGTTGGGGTTGCCGCTGTCAAAGCCGCTGACGCCTTGCAGGTCAGCCTGGGTCAGCGTGAACTTGCCGTTGGCTGCGATGTTGGCCGCGACGCCCGGTGCGGCCTTGCAAGCCACAGCGGTCGCCGAGGTGTCCGCCGCAGTCACGCCAACGCAAGGGTCAGCCAAACCGGTAGGGAAGGTCTGCGACGGCGCCAAGTAGAGCTCGTCGATGTTGGGAGCGCGCGTGGACACCGAGTAGTTGGCGCGGACGCGGAAGGTGGAGTTGATGCCCCAATCCAGGCCGCTGTTCCAGCTGGTGGTGTTGCCCACGGTGGAGTACTTGCCCTGGCGGACAGCAGCCTGCGCGTCGAGAGACTTGACCAGCGGCAGGTTCTTCAACAGCGGCAGGCGGACTTCAGCGAAGGCTTCCTGAACGTCGAACGCACCGGCCGTGTTGGGCAGGGCGTTGCCAGCGTTCAGGCCGGTTTGCGTCAGCGCGTCGAATTCGGTGCTGGAGGTTTCCTTGCGGTACTCGGCACCGAAGGCCATGCCCACCGGGCCGGCGGGCATGCTGAACGGCTCGCCGCTGATCGAGACGCCGGCGAGGTTCTGCGTCAGGCGCGTATTCAGCGAAGACGGCGCATGGATGTAGCGCGCGGCTGCGGCGCTCAGTTTGTTAGCACCAAAGATGTTGGCTGCCACGCAACCCTGGTCGCGGGCAATAGCGTCCTTGCAGATGGCCTCAGTCCTATTGCCGTTCCCGTTCACGTCGTTGACGTCGGCCACGGCGCTCAGAGCATTCATGAAATTCATGACGTTGACCTGGCCGGTACCGGTCTGCCCTTCCTTGGTGAAGGAATGAGCGGCATAGGCCTCATAGGACCATGTTTTGGTAATGTCACCCTTAACGCCGGCAAGCAGGCGGAAAGTGTCGCGGTTCGCCTTGTTGCCGCGGTTTTCAATATCCGACATGCGGCGCGTGAAGTTGTAGTCCTTCAGGCCGTCGCCATCACGGTCAGTCGCGTTGTTGAAGATGGTATCGGGCACCAGCGGGTTGCGCATCTTGACGCCATTGACCATGAACTCGGCGGGAATCAGGCCGCCGAGGTCGGTGGAGTCCAGCGGGAAGGGCTCGAGGCGGGTCTTGGTCTTGGTGGCGGCGTAGTTCGCTTCGAAGAAGACCGAATTCGAGTCGTTCAGGTTGAACTCGCCCTTGCTGGCCAACATCAGGCGGTCGGTCGGGATGGCAATGGTGCGGATGGCCGAGCGGTTGTAACCGGTGGCGCCGACGCCGTCGCCGGCAGGGCCGTTGGTAGAGAAGGGGATCTCTTGACCGCTGCCGTTGAAGGTGAAGTTGCGTGTGATCCGCGTACCGTCAGCGTTGAAGCCCGGGCTGTAGAAGAAGCGGCCCTGCGGCGCGAAGCTCGAATAGAACGGCCGCTGGATTGTGAAGATGTCGGCAACGTCACCCGTCACGAATGCGCCGCGCGAGGCCTGATCCACGGCGGCGAAATCGCGGTCGCGCGAGTACACGGCGCCCTGCTGGCTGGCCGACAGGTTGACCATCAGATTGCCCTGGCCCTCAGCGCCGTTCATGCCGAAGGTGATGCTGACCTTCTTCTTCTTGTCGTCGCCTTCCTCGCTCTGGCCCATTTGGGCATCCAGGCGCAGACCCTGAAAGTTACGCTTCAAGATGACGTTGACGACACCGGCGACGGCGTCGGAACCATAGGTCGACGAAGCGCCGCCCGTCATGACCTCGACCCGCTCGATGAAGTCGGCGGGGATGGTGTTGAAGTCGACTGCGGAGTCGCCGGGGACGCCGGACACATAGCGGCGGCCGTTCACCAGCACCAGCGTGCGGTTGGAGCCGAGGTTGCGCAGGTCAACCGTCGACACACCGGCGCTGGAGGTCGAGAAGTTGGAGTTGGTGCGGCTGATCGCCGGCGTACCGAACACCGGGCTCTTCAGCAGCAGTTCCTGGAGGTTGGCGACGCCGGAGGCCGCGATGTCGGCGGCACTGAGCACCTGGATAGGAGCAGCGGACTCCGCATTGAGCGACAAGATGCGACTACCCGTCACCTCGACGCGTTCAAGTTGGTCAGGCTTCGTTTGTGCGAAGGCAGGCGAGGCAAGTGCCCCGAGGGCCGCGAGAGCAGCCAGGGAGAGCAGGGTCCGTTTATGCATGAAAACTCCAATGTGACCGATAGGCCATTAACGCCGCGCGAAGCCGCCCTGATCAGACGCCAACACGTTCATCCCGGAAGGGAACGACGCCGATTGTCCGAAGCGGAGTCACCGCGAGTGACTCAGGGAAAGTCAGAGGTCAGGCTTTAGAGCCCCGTCCAGCTCCCCACGGACCCCACGAGAAGCTCTGAATTTCGCGCGTAAGTCATTGATGCATTTACAAATTCATGTTTTTCGCGGCGCGAACAAGGCCGCTGGCGCTTTCGAAATTTGACGCACCGATGTGTTGGTAAACAGACACGAAATTCATGACCAGTCAACTTCTGAAGCTGTTTGCGAGCTGTCATGCCAAAAGGCAGGTTGGGCCGAAAGGGGGATAAGTTGGCCCCAAGCAACGTTTCGGCACGTTTGAGACGTCCTTTTGACAAGGTTAAACCCCTAACTTTCGGCACGTGCGGGGGTGCGCGGATGCTTGCTTCCACGTCCATTGGGGGCAACACGGAGCAGGTGACTGTGCCGGCTTCGCCAGACTCCTGCGGCGAAAGCGTCTGCCGCAAAACGGATCGCATTTCCGAAAGTTATCCACCACATCGTTGAGAAACGTCCTCACGAAGGAGTAGTCATGTTTAAACGAAACGCCCGCAGCGCAGCCGCGCTGGCGATGATCGGCACGCTGAGTGCCGTCTCGGTAATGGCCCAACAAGCCGTGCCGGAGAAGCTCGAGCGCATCGAGATCACCGGTTCGCGCATCAAGAAGTCCGACGCGACGGCGGAAAGCCCGATCGTGACGGTGACCGCGGAAGAGCTCCGGCAGAGCGGTATCGTGACCGTCGAGCAATTTCTCAACACCCTGCCACAGGTCACGGCTGGCCTCAGCTCGCAGTCCAACAATCCGTCGAGCAACGGCCGCGCATTTATCGATCTGCGCGGGCTCGGTTCTGGCCGGAACCTGGTGTTGATCAACGGCCGCCGCGCCATGGGTTCTACCGGCGGCGGTACGGTGGACACGAACACCATCCCGACCTCGCTGATTGAGCGGGTTGAAGTGATCACCGGCGGCGCTGCGACGGCCTACGGTGCGGACGCGGTTTCGGGCGTCGTCAACTTCATCATGAAGAAGAATTTCAAGGGCCTTGAGCTGGATGCCCAGCACCGCATGACCGATCGCAGCGACGGCAAAGAGAGCTCGGCGTCGATGACGATGGGCGGCGCCTTCGACGGCGGGCGCGGTTCGGCCGTGTTCGGGGGCGGGTACTTCAAGCGTGACTCCATCTACAAAGGAGCGCGCGAGTTTTCAGCCCAGGCATCGAACACCACGGGAATCTTCCCAGGCGGTTCGATTTCGGTCGGAGCCAACGCGCCCACCCAGGCCGCGGTCAATGCCATCTTCGGCGCCGACAAGTGCAACACCAACGGTGGTTCGACCGGATTCGGTTTCAACCCGGACGGATCTCTCTTTTGTACCGGCGTGGGTGGCAACGCGAACCGGAACGTCGTCAATTACAAGGGTCCTGAGAGCGACATCGCCACGGCCTTCTTCCCGGATACCTTCTCGTACAACTTCGAGCCGGACAACGCACTTGTCCTGCCGATGGAGCGCTGGTCGCTGTATTCGTCGCTGAACTACGAGGTCAACAAGAATTTCCGTCCTTACGCGTCGTTCCAGTTCACCAACTACAACGCTCAATCCGAGCTGGCGCCGACGCCGGCCGGCGGTACCACCGGCTTCTTTGTGCCCGTGACCAACCCGTTCTTGAGCGCCGAAGCCAAGACCTTGCTGGCGGCCCGCGCCAATCCCACGGCACCGGTCGCCTTTAGCAAGCGATTCAACACACTGGGTGGGCGCACGTCCTTCAACACGCACGACGTCTGGCAGGGTATCGCCGGTGCGACCGGCGATCTGGGGCTGCTGGACGACTGGACCTATGACGTCTACGCGACCTATGGTCGTTCCGTGCAGAACGAAACCCAGGGCGGCAACGTGCGCATCCCCCGTGTGCAGGCTTTGATCGACGCAGCCAATGGAGGTACCTCGCTCTGCGCAGGCGGCTTCAATCCGTTTGGTCCGTCTTCACTCTCCACGGAGTGCCAAAGCTACATCGGCTTGCAGGCAAAGAATCTGACCACTGTGGTTCAGAAGGTGGTCGAAGGCACCGTCACGGGGCCGGTTGTCCAACTGCCGGCCGGTAGCCTGGATGCGGTCTTCGGCATGACCTATCGGGCGCTCGACTTTGACTTCAAGCCCGACTCCGGGCTGCAACCCGGGCAAGTTGCTGGTTTCAACGAGCAACTGCCTGTGAAGGGCAAGCTGGAGTTCAAGGACGTCTTCGCCGAGGCGGTGTTCCCGCTGCTGAAGAACAAACCCTTCGTGAAGTACCTTGCTGCCACGGTGGGCGCGCGGGTGTCGGACAGCAACATCACCGGCCAGGACTCCAGCTACAAGCTGACAGTGGACTGGGCCGTCAACAACACGGTTCGCTTCCGTGGCGGTGCTCAGACGGCCGTCCGTGCACCGAATGTGAACGAACTCTTTGCGCCGCAACTGAACAACTTCCCAACGTTTACCAACTCCGATCCTTGCAACACGGCGGGCGCAATTGCCGCGACCTACCGCAACGGTCCGAGCGCTGCGCAGGTGCAAGCCCTATGTGCGGCCCAGTCGGTCGTGGCCGGCGGGGCTGGCTATGTACAGCCGAGTGGCCAGGCAACCGGCATCGTGGGCGGCAATCCGGGTTTGATGCCTGAGAAGTCAAAGTCGTTCACGGCGGGTCTTGTGCTGCAACCTACCAGGGATCTGTCGGCAACGATCGACTATTGGTCCATCGACCTCAAGGAGGTGATTGGGTCCGTCAACGCGACGACCATCGTCCAGCGTTGCTTCAACCGTGATGGTGCCAACCCCACCTTCAGCCCGACCAATGACTGGTGCCAACTCTTCAATCGCGATGCGAACAATGGTGGCGTGATCCGTCTGAAGCAACTCTCGCGCAATCAGGCATTCCAAAAGCTCACGGGCGTTGACATCGGCGTCGACTATGCGCTCAGCCTGCAGCAAATGGGTTCGCTGAGGTGGAATCTGGTTGCGACCTGGGCCGAGAAGAACACGTCGCAAACCACGGTGGTCGACCCCGTCAATGACTTTGTCGGCACGATCGGCTCCACGACGGGTTCTGCCATTCCCAAGTGGCGCGGCACCCTGTCCACCACCTATTCGTTGGGCGGCCTGAGCCTGCAGTTGGTCAACCGCTATATCGACAAGATGGTTCATGCCAACACCGTCACCGGTGGCTCGCCGGTGTCGAACACGGGCACCGCTGCGACGTGGTACCACGACATCTCCGCGCGCTACGCCATCACGTCGAATATTTCGGTGCGTGCCGGTGTGTCGAACGTGACCGATCAGCAACCGAGGCTGTACACGCCGAACATCCAGGCCAACACCGATCCGTCGACGTTTGACGTGCTCGGCCGGCGCTATTTCGTCGGCTTGAACGCCAAGTTCTGATCACGCGTATCGAACCGCGTCACTGACGCAGACGCAAGACGGTGGGGCTGAATCCCACCGTCTTTTTTTTGGATGGCGCAGCCCGGACAACGAGGACTTGCTGAGGGTGCGGCACCGACGGCCCACTGGTGGCTGTGCCTGCAGAGGTGCGCAACGCGGCTCCCTTGAACGACGATCTGTACCCCCGGGGGATAGGCCATGCATCCGACATTGATGGACTTGTTGCAGCAAGCCGACCGGCTGCGGGCTGCCGGGCAGTTGGAACAGGCGCTGAGCCTGTATCACCAAACTCGGCGGCTGTTTCCCGCCGAGCCCGTGACGGACCACAACCTGGCGGCGACCCTCGGTGACCTCGGCCGGCACGACGAGGCGCTGGTCTTTGCAAAGGCGGCGCTGGGTGCCGGGCTCGATGCACCCGAAACCTGGCTCGTGCGGGCGCGGTCAGAGCTTGGGCTGCTCGATCTCGTTGCCGCCGCTGAAAGCTATCGCAGGGCACTGGCGCTGCGCCCGAACTTGCTCGCGGCTCAGTTCGAGGCAGCTCAGCTTGCCTGGATGTCGACCGGCGACACAGAGCATGCGCTGGTCGGGCTGAGGCAAGCCGAAGGCCGCGCGGACGCCGATCCCATGCTGGCCTTCGTCAAGGCGCAGGCGCAGGAAAAGATGGGCGATGTTCGGGGTGCGCGTGCATCTTTGGAGCCGCTTGTCGCGCGCGCTGGTGGCACGCCGGTGGTGCTGGCCTATGCGGCGCATCTGGAGGCACTGTTGGGCAGGCCGGACGCGGCGACTTCGCTGGCCGAAGCCTGTCTGCGGGCTGCACCGGGCGACCACGGCGCGGTCGAGGCGCTGACGCGGGCACGCCTTGCCGTTGGCGACGGGCCAGGCGCCAGCGAGGCGGCAGGCCATCTTGTCGCGGCCCAGCCCCTGAACCAGCACGCGATCGCGCTGCAAGCCACCGCCTGGCGGATGACAGGCGATGCCCGCTACCACGGCTTGTATGACTATGAACGCTTGGTGGCGTCTTACCAGCTCGACCCACCCTCAGGCTGGGACAGTCTGGATGCCTATGTGGCCGATCTCGCAAACGAATTGAAGGCCGCGCATCCGTTTCGTGCCCACCCCTTCGGTCATTCGGTGCGCGGCGGCAGCCAGCTGCCGCATGTTCTTTGCCGTCGCACCCCGGCCCTGTCGGCCCTGGCCGGGGCAGTGATGGCGCCGATCAAGCGCCATCTTGAGCGGCTGGGGCAAGGCGGCGATCCGGTGTGCCGACGCAATGCCGGCCGGGCCCGGATCCAGGGCGACTGGTCGGTCTGGCTGTGGCCGGGCGGGCATCATGTCGACCATGTGCACCAGGAAGGTTGGCTGTCCACGGCCTGCCATATCGAATTGCCGGCAGTCGTCGATGCCGGCGGGCGCGAGGGCTGGCTGCGTTTCGGCAAGCCGGGCATTCCGGTCGGCCGGGAAATGGGGGCCGAGCATTGGGTGCGCCCTCAACCGGGGCGCCTGGTGCTGTTTCCGTCGTATATGTGGCATGGCACCGAACCATTCGGAGGCCAACTGCCGCGGCTGACGGTTGCCTTCGATCTGCTGCCGGCCTGACAGCGGCGCGTGGAAGCGTGCAGTCAGCGGCCACCGCTACCGTAACTCCAACCTGGGAAGAGCCCGGATACATGGCAATCGCATCAGACTCGATCAGCCCCGATGACGCGCACTCCGCGCGATTGTTCGGCCAAGCGCAGGTGCGCACCCGCGCCGGGGACGCCGATGGCGCGCGCAGGTTGCTGCAAGAGGCGGCGCAGGCCGGCCACTTGCCTGCGCTGCTGCAACTCGGCGTCTGGGACATCCTCGGCCTGGCGGGGCCGGTGGACTTGCCGACTGCGGTGGCGCGCGTGCGCGACGCGGCGGACCTCGGGCACCTTCCCGCCATCACGCTGTATGCACAACTCGTCGCGGCCGGCGCGGGCGGCTTGGCGCGCGATTTCACGCAGGTCCTGGCGCGGCTTCTGGCGGCCGCGCGAGGCGGGGAGCCGCGGGCAGCCGTGCAACTGGCGATCCTGATCCCCGACCTCCCGGAGCACGCCAAGGTGCGTGTGGCGCTGCTGCATCTTGCTGCTGCAGGGGGCGAGCCGATCGCCAGGATGTTCATCGAGCGCATGGCCCCGCACACGCCCGACCTGCCTCTCGACTGGGACGCCGTCCGGTCCCGCGTCGCCTGGCCTCACGAGCGGGCCTTGCCGGCGCTAGAGACGCGCAGCGAACGGCCGCGCATCGTCGCCTTGCCAAGGCTGCTGTTCCCGGACGAGTGCATTTACATGGCCCTGAAGGGCTTGCCGCTGTTGCGGCCGGCCCGCATCGTCGGACCTGACGGCAAATCTGCGGTCGACCCGATCCGCTCGAACGAGGCTGGGAAGTTCGGCTTGCTGGAGGCCGACGCGGTCGTGCAGAGCCTGGACCTGCGCGTGGCAGCGGCGCTCGGACACCCCGCGGAGAACGGGGAGGGTTTCGCGCTGCTTCGATACCAGGTCGGTCAGCAATATCTGCCGCACTGCGACTGGATCGACCCGGAGCACGCAGCAACGCGTGCCGACCTCGAACGCTGGGGCCAGCGGGTCGCCACCTGTGTGGTCTACCTGAACGATGGGTTCGAGGGCGGTACTACCGACTTCCCGGAGCTCGGGCTAGAGCATCGCGGTGGCGTGGGTGATGCCTTGGCCTGGGACAACGTCGGGCCGCATGGGGCGGTCGATCCGTTGACTCTGCATGCCGGTCGGCCGCCGACCCAGGGCATGAAGTACCTGTTGTCCAAGTGGATGCGCGATCGGAGTCAGTCGGGCAATCACGGCTGAGGCCTTGTCCCAGCCGGGGGATCCGGCCCCGAACAGCGGCCCGATCAGTCGCCAGCCTTGACCCGCAACCGCCAGGCATGCAGCAGCGGCTCGGTGTAGCCGCTGGGCTGCGCCTCGCCCTTGAACACCAGGTCCAGCGCCGCCTGCATGGCCGCGCCCTGCGGGTTGGCGGCCAGCGACCGGTACGCCGGGTCGTCCGCGTTCTGGCCGTCGACGACCTGGGCCATGCGGGCGAAGGTCTCGCGCACCTGCTCGGCCGACACCACGCCATGGCGCAGCCAGTTGGCGATGTGCTGGCTGCTGATGCGCAGCGTGGCGCGGTCTTCCATCAGGCCGATGCCGTTGATGTCGGGCACCTTGGAGCAGCCCACGCCCTGGTCGATCCAGCGCACCACATAGCCCAGGATGCCCTGCACGTTGTTGTCCAGCTCCTGCTGGCGTTGCTCGGGCGTCCAATCCGCGTTCGGGGCGACCGGAACGGTCAGCAGCGCATTCAGGATGGCCTCGCGCTCGGCGCCGAGGTCGACCTTTTCCAGTTCGCGCTGCACGGCGGTCACGTCGACCTGGTGGTAGTGCAGCGCATGCAGCGTCGCGGCGGTGGGCGACGGCACCCAGGCGGTGTTGGCGCCTGCCTTGGGGTGGGCCACTTTTTGCTCCAGCATGGCCGCCATCAGGTCGGGCATGGCCCACATGCCCTTGCCGATCTGGGCGCGGCCTCTCAAACCGCAGGCCAGGCCCGTGAGCACGTTGTTGCGCTCGTAGGCAGTGATCCAGCTCGACGCCTTCATGTCGCCCTTGCGCAGCATGGCGCCGGCGCGCATGGCGGTGTGCATCTCGTCGCCGGTGCGGTCCAGGAAGCCGGTGTTGATGAAGGCCACGCGGCTGGCGGCGGCGGCGATACAGGCCTTCAGGTTGACCGCGGTGCGGCGCTCCTCGTCCATGATGCCCAGCTTGACGGTGCTGTCGGGCAGGCCGAGCAGCTGCTCAACGCGCGTGAACAGCTCGGCCGCAAAGGCCACTTCGGCCGGGCCATGCATCTTGGGCTTGACGATGTAGACCGAACCGGCGCGGCTGTTTCTCACTCCTTCGCGGCGCTGCAGGTCATGCATCGCAATCGTCGTCGTGACGATGGCGTCCATGATCCCTTCCGGGATCTCGCTGCTGTCGTCCAGCAGGATGGCCGGGTTGGTCATCAGGTGGCCGACATTGCGCACGAACATCAGCGAGCGGCCATGCAGCGTCAGCGTGCCGCCGTCAGGCGCGGTGTAGACGCGGTCGGCGTTCAGGCGGCGCGTGAAGCTCTTGCCGCCCTTGGCGACTTCCTCGGTCAGCGTGCCCTGCTGGATGCCCAGCCAGTTGCGGTAGGCCAGCAGCTTGTCCTGGGCATCGACGGCGGCGACCGAGTCTTCCAAGTCGAGGATGGTGGACAGGGCCGACTCCAGCACGATGTCGGCGATGCCGGCCGGATCGGTGCGGCCGATGGGCGTCGTGCGGTCGATGCGGATGTCCAGGTGCAGGCCGTGGTGGACCAGCAGCACGCTGCTCGGCGCATCGGGCGTGCCCTGGTAGCCGGCAAAGGTGGCCGCATCCGCCAGGCCGGTCACGTCGCCCGAGGCCAGCGTGACGGACAGCTGGGCGCCCTCGACGCGGTAGGCCACGGCCTGACCGTGCGAGCCCTCGGCCAGCGGCGCTGCCTGGTCCAGCACCTGGCGTGCATAGGCCACGACGCGGCCGCCGCGCACGGGGTTGTAGGCGCCCTCACGGGTGGCGCCATCGGTCTCGGGAATCGCGTCGGTGCCGTAGAGCGCGTCGTACAAGGAGCCCCAGCGTGCGTTGGCCGCGTTCAGCGCATAGCGCGCGTTCAGGATGGGCACGACCAGTTGCGGCCCAGCCTGCAGCGCCAGCTCGGCATCAACATGGGTGGTTGTCGCCTGCACTTGCGCCGGCGCCTCGACGAGGTAGCCGATGCGGCTCAGGAAGCCGCGATAGGCCGGCATGTCGGTGATTGGGCCCGGGTGGGCCTCGTGCCAGGCGTCAAGCTCGGCCTGCAGGCGGTCCCGCTCGGCCAGCAGCGCGCGGTTCTTCGGCGCCAGTTCGTGGGCCAGCGCGCTGAAGCCCGCCCAGAAGGCGTCGGTGGCGATGCCCGTGCCGGGCAGCACCTCGGTGTCGATAAAGCGGGCCAGGTCGGCGTCGACCTGCAGGCGGTGGAGGTGGGTGCGAGGCATGGCGAACTCCGGCAAGAACAGATGTCGAAATCTAGCCGGGCTGGGGGCTGGATTGACTGTCCGCCGCGTCATTCATCTGTGACCCAAACGCAAAGATGCCCGCCGAATCGGCTGCCACTGCGCTGGCGCGCCAGCACAATGCCGGGCATGGACAAGCTCAAGCAGATCGAGTCCTTTGTGCTCGTCACGGCCAAGGGCAGCCTGACTGCTGCGGCCCAGTCCGAGGGCGTGGCGCCGGCCGTCATGGGTCGGCGGCTGGACGCGCTGGAGGCGCGGCTGGGCGTCAAGCTGATGTTGCGCACCACACGCAGGCTGACGCTGACGCCCGAAGGGCAGTCCTTCCTGGAGGACTGCCAGCGCCTCATCGCCTCGCTGGCCGACGCCGAGGCGGCCGTCAGCGCCGGCGGCCTCAAGGCCAGCGGCCATCTGCGTATCACGGCCCCGGCCGGCTTTGGCCGCCGACATGTGGCGCCGCTGGTGCCGGGCTTCCTGGCAGAGCACGCCGACCTCAGCCTGTCGCTCAACCTGAGCGACCGCGTCGTCGACATCGTCCACGAGGGTTTTGACTGCGCCGTGCGCGTTGGCGACCTGCCGGACTCCAGCCTGGTCAGCACGCGGCTGGCCGACAACCGTCGGCTGTGCGTCGCCGCGCCCGGCTACCTCAAGCGGGCCGGCGTACCCAAGCATCCCGACGAGCTCGGCCGGCATGCCTGCCTGACGCTGAGTTCCGAAGCCAGCCAGGTGCGCGGCTGGGCCTTCCAGGTCGATGGCGCCGTGCAGCACCTGCGCCCCGAGACGAGGATGCAGGGGCGGCTCGATTGCAGCGATGGCCAGGTGCTGCACGACTGGTGCGTGGCGGGGCTGGGCATCGCCTGGCGCAGCACCTGGGAGGTCGAGACCGACCTGGCCGAGGGACGGCTGGTCAGCGTACTGGACGAGTTCTCGGCGCCGCCCAACGGCATCTACGCCGTGTTCCCGCAATCGCGCCACCTGCCGCTGCGCACGCGGCTTTGGGTGGAGCATCTGCGTGCCCACTACGGCCGCGCCGACTACTGGCGAAGCTCGAAAGCCTAGCGCTGCAGGCAGGCGCCCTGCGTGCAGCCGTACTGCGTGGCGGCGTCGTAGGCCTTGTCTTCGCGGGTGGCGCGCTCAACCCGTTCAGTGGCGAGGCGGTTGGCCTCGGCTTCCAACAGGCGGCAGCTTGCCATCGGGGCCATCTGGGCGATGGCTGAATCAACCTGCTGGGCAGCGGCTTGCCCCACACGTCGATGGCCCTCCTCGTGCTCGATCAACGCCGGCAGATATGACGCGAACTGCGCCGCGACGGCAGCCGTGCTCTCTTTCAGGGCGGGCAGGGTCATGGTCACGGCGAGCTTGACGGCCACGGACGTGATGCCGCACAGACCGTCCGGTCGCACGTCGTAGCGGTACTGCCAGTTGACCCGCCATTGCGTGTGACCGAAGAAAGGCCTGCCGTTTTCGCCGCGGATCGGCGTCGCATGGTTCAGCGCCTGAAGCAGGCTCATGCCGGGGCGTTGCCTGACCTCGTAGTTCAGGCGCTCGGCCGTCTCGGTCACATGGCCGAAACAGGCCGCATGCACGCTGCCCAGCAGCGCAAGCAGCAGGCCGCGGCCCAACGCGTCAATCGCCGAGCTGCACCTTCGTGCGCTTGCCTGCCCAAGCGTCGAAATTGCCCGCATAGGCCTCCTCGATGCGATTGCGCTTGACCTTGAAGGTCGGCGTGATGAAGCCGTTGTCCACCGTCCAGGGCGTCTTGATCAGCACCAGCGTGTCGAGCTGCTCGTGCGGGTCCAGGCGGGCATTGACGTCGTCCAGGTGCTTGCTCAGCTCGGCCATCAGCGCCGTCTTCTCGGCCTCGGTGCTGGCGCGCTGGATGCCCTGCGGCGACAGCATCGCGATGCCCAGCGGCTGGCCCATGTTGGCGCCGGCCACGCAGCAGGCCTCGATGTTGGGGTTCATGCCCAGCTTGTCTTCGATGGGCGCGGGCGCGACGTACTTGCCCTTGCTGGTCTTGAACAGGTCCTTCACGCGGCCGGTGATGCGCACGCAGCCATCGGCGTCCTGCGTGACCTTGTCACCGGTGTGCAGCCAGCCGTCGGGTGTCAGCGCGTCGGCGGTCAGGCCGGGTTCCTTGTAGTAGCCCAGCATCAGTGCCGGGCTGCGCATCTGCAGCTCGCCGTTGGCGGGGTCGATGCGCGTCTGCACGCCGGGGTAGGCCGGGCCGACGGTGCCGCGCTGGTTCTTGCCCGGCAGCGTCATGTGCGACAGCGCCAGGTTCTCGGTCATGCCATAACCCTCGTTGATGGGCAGGCCGAGCTTGTCGTACCACTCCAGCAGCGCGATGGGCATGGGTGCGGCGCCGCCGACGGCGATGCGGCACTGGTCCAGGCCGAGCGCCTTGAGCACCTTCTTGCGCACGATGCCGCCGATGATGGGCAGGCGCAGCAGCTTGTTCATCTTCTGCGGCGGCATCTTGGCCTGCACGCCCTGCTGGAACTTGACCCACAGGCGCGGCACGCTGAAGAAGATGGTCGGTCGGGCGCGTTGCAGGTCGGTGGTGAAGGTGTCCAGCGACTCGGCGAAGTACAGCCGCATGCCGGTCTTCAGCCAGCCGTGCTCGACCAGCACCCGCTCGGCCACGTGGGCCAGCGGCAAATAGGACAGCATGCGGTCCTGGGCGGTCATCGGGAAGCGCTCCAGGCCCTCGCCGACGGCCCAGGCGAAGCCGCCGAAGTTGTGCATGACGCCCTTGGGGTTGCCGGTCGTGCCCGAGGTGTAGATCAGGGTGCAGAGTTCGTCGGCACCGCGCGTGATCTCGCCCTTGAGCGGCTCGGTGCGGGCGCAGATGGCGTCCCAGCTCTCGTAGTTCTTCTTCACGTCTTGCGGCGACAGCGCATAGCTCGCGCCGGGCAGGCTGGCCGGCACGCCGGGCTTCATGCCCTCCCAGCCGTCGAGCTTGCCGATGAAGATGAAGCGGGCCTCGCTGTGCGTGAGGATCTGCGTGATGGTCTCGGCCGCCAGCGTCGGGTACAGCGGCACGCTGACATAACCCGCCATCCAGATCGCCAGGTCGGTCATCAGCCACCAGGCGCAGTTCTTGGACAGCAGCGCGACCTTGGCGTCCGCCGGCCAGCCCTCGGCCTCGCCGCGGGCCTTGATGAAGGCGGCCATGCGGCGCACCTGGTCGCCCACCTGGGCCCAGGTGAAGTCCTTGACCTCGGGGCCGCCCATCGGTTGAGTCAGGGAGACCGTGCTGCCTGCGGTGCGCTCCCAGTGATAGAGGCGTTGCAGGGCGAGCGTGTCGGCGGCGATGGTGGCCATGGGTGAGTCTCCTGGGCGGTTCTTTTCGGGAGCCGCAAAGTTAACCGGGTGTAAACGACCCGCCCCTACGGGAAAACACCCTGCGGCGTGACCTGCTACCCACAGACCCTAGAGGGAAGGCTCTAGAACTGGCCCGCCCACGATGCCCGCCATTGACCGCGCCCCAGTTCGGCCCGCAGCGCGTCCAGCGGGTGCGCCGCCAGCCTGCCGGGGCGCAGCGCATCGGCGCGAGCGCGCGCCGCAGCCGCCTCCGGCGTGCCCGCCAGG
>NZ_JBQVNP010000047.1:0-33493 GCF_052436255.1 Roseateles sp.
GGCGGTGCTGGCGCTGGGCGCCTGGGGCGCCGTGCTGGCCGGCCTGCTGCCCACCCCCGCGCCGGCGCTCTACCTGCTGGCGCTGGCGCTGCTGCTGACAGCCGTCGAGCATGAGCGCCATACCCGCGAGCGTGAGCGTGAGCTGATGCGCGAGCGCGAGCTGGCAGAGGCACGCAGCCGTGCCAAGACCGAGTTGCTGGCCCAGGTCAGCCACGAGATGCGCACGCCGATGAACGCCGTGCTCGGCTTCTCCGACATCCTGGCCCGCTCGCCGCTGCAGCCGGAGCAGGCGCGCCATGTCGAGCTGCTGGGCCATGCCGGCCGCCAGGTCTTCGCCTTGATCAACGACCTCCTCGACAACGCCCGCATCGAAAGCGGCCGGCTGGAGCTGGCGGTGCATCCCTTCAACCTCACCGAGCTGGTGGAGCTGCAGCTGGAACTGCTGCGCGAGCGCGCCCAGGGCCAGGGCCTGTGGCTGCGCGTGTTGGCACGCGCCGAGGCCGCTGGCTGGGTGCTGGGGGATGCGCAGCGCGTTGCGCAGATCATCACCAACCTGGTCGGCAACGCCATCAAGTTCACCAAGACCGGCGGCGTCACCGTCGAGCTGTCGCGCAATGCCGCGGGCCGCGTGGTCGTCGGCGTGCAGGACACCGGCATCGGCATTCCGGCCGGGCGGCTGGAGCGCATCTTCCTGCCCTTTGCCCAGGCCGACGCGTCCATCTCGGCCGAGTTCGGCGGCACGGGCCTGGGGCTGGCCATCACTCGCAGCCTGGCGCGGCTGATGGGCGGCGAGGTCAGCGTGCACACCCGGCCAGGCGAGGGCAGCCGCTTCGAGGTCAGCCTGGACCTGCCGGCCACGGTGGCGCCCGCGGCGGCACTGGCGCTGGGCGACGTCAGGCGCGCCGAACGTGTCACACCAACCCGGCCGCTGGCGCTGCTGCTGGCCGAGGACAACGAGGTCAACGTGCTGGTCATCGAGGGCATGCTGGCGCCGCTGGGCCACCGCATCACCCGGGCGCGCGACGGCGCACAGGCGCTGGCCGCGCTCCACGATGGCGACTTCGACCTGGTGCTGATGGACATGCTCATGCCGGGGCTGGACGGGCTCTCGGCCACGCGGCAGTGGCGGGCCATCGAAGCCCGTGAGCGCCGCCGCCACACGCCCATCGTCGCACTGACGGCCAACGCCTTCGACACCGACGTGCAGCAGTCGCTCGCCGCGGGCTGCGACGCCCACCTGACCAAGCCCATCAGCCTGGCCGCCTTGCTGCAGGCGCTGGCGACTTACGCGCGCGCCTGAGGCCGACCGGGTCGGCCGGCCCGGTGCGAGGCGCAGCCTGCGCCGCACCGGCGCGACCCCGCAGCCCTGCAGCCCTGCAGCCGGACACGACCCTGGGCGCCGGCCATGCGCAGAGCGTCGCCAACCTGCGCGGCCGTCCAATCCAAGGTCAAGCACAGCAGCCGCTGACCACCCGCGTGGGCTGTAAGCCCATGCCGGCGCCGGCCCTGCGCGTCGGGACGCTATCGTGTACGCCCGAAAGCCGAATCGAACGCCTGCCGCATGACCGAGCCCGCCCACGCGCCGCGAGATTTAGACACGTCCTTCATGGCCGGCGGCGGCGAGCTGGGCGCCCTGATGCGCGCCCATGACTGGGCCGGCACGCCGCTGGGCGAACCCGCCGGATGGCCGCGCAGCCTCAAGACCGTGGTGCGCATCATGCTGACGTCGCGCCAGCCGATCTGGATCGGCTGGGGGCCGCAGCTCATCTACCTCTACAACGACCCCTACCAGTCCATCATCGGCGGCCGCCACCCCTGGGCGCTGGGCCAGCCCACGGCGACGGTCTGGCACGAGCTGTGGCGGGACATCGGCCCGATGCTCGAAACGGCGATGAACGGCGACGGCATCTTCGTGGAGAGCCAGCTGCTCATCATGGAGCGCAACGGCTACCCCGAGGAAACCTACTACACCTTCTCCTACAGCCCCGTGCCCGGCGACGACGGCGTGCCGGCCGGCATCATCTGCGCCAACTCCGACGAAACCCTGCGCGTCATCGGTGAACGGCAGCTGGCGCTGCTGCGCGAGCTGGCGACGCGCGGCGCCGATGCGCGCAGCGTGGCCGACGCCGTGCAGCGCTGCGCCGCGGCGCTGGAGACCAACCGCAAGGACGTGCTGTTCGCGCTGGTGCTGCTGCGTGCGCATGGCGAGACGACTTTCGAACTGGCCGCAACGGCAGGCGGGGCGGGCTCCTGGGCGCAGGCGGTGCGCACGCTCGACGTGCGCGAGGCGCCCTGGTCCGCCGACGCCGTGCTGGCAGTGCAGCAGCCGCATCTCGTGGACGCGCTGCCGGCGGGCATCAACTGGCCCGGCGGCGACTGGCCGCAGGCGCCGCGCCGGGCGATGGTGCTGCCCATCCGCGCGTCCGGCGAGCAAGGCCACGAGGGCGTGCTGATCGTCGGCCTCAACCCCTACCGCCTGTCCCAGGGGCGCTACACCGACTTCCTGAGCCTGGTGGCGCAGCAGCTCGCCGCTGCCATCGGCAATGCCGAGGCCTACGAGCTGCAGCAGCGGCGTACCGAGGAGCTGGCGCGGCTGGACCGCGCCAAGACGCAGTTCTTCTCCAACATCAGCCACGAGTTCCGCACGCCGTTGACACTGATGCTCGGCCCGCTGCAGGACGCCATGGGCCACCCGCAGTTGCCACCCGCGGCGGGCAGCCGGCTGCGCATGGTGGAGCGCAACACGCTGCGCCTGGCCAAGCTGGTCAACGCGCTGCTGGAGTTCTCGCGCATCGAGGCCGGCCGCGCGACCTCGGTGTTCCGGCCGACCGACCTGGCAGCGCTGACCGGCGAGCTGGCCAGCAGCTTCCGCTCGGCGATGGAGTCGGCCGGCCTGGCCTTCCGCGTGGCCTGCCCGCAGCTGCCGGCGCCGGTCTACGTGGACCGTGACCACTGGGAGCGCATCGTGCTCAACCTGCTGTCCAACGCGCTGAAGTACACGCTGCAGGGCAGCGTGACGGTGCGGGTGGGCGCGCTGGACGACCATGCCGTCGTCGACATCGAGGACACCGGCGTCGGCGTGGCCGAGCACGAGCTGCCGCGGCTGTTCGAGCGCTTCCACCGTGTCGAGGGGGTGCGGGCGCGCACGCACGAGGGCAGCGGCATCGGCCTGGCCCTGGTGCAGGAGCTGATGCGCCTGCACGGCGGCAGCATCGAGGTGCAGAGCCAGCTCGGCCAGGGCACGCGCTTCACGCTGCGCCTGCCGTTCGGCCACGCCCGCCTGCCGCCGGAGCAGGTCCGGCACGAGCGGGCCGAGCCGCATGGCGTCAGCCTGGCTTCGTCCTATGTGCAGGAGGCGCTGCGCTGGCTGCCCGACGAGCCCGGTGCGGTCGATGGTGCCGCTGCCGATGCCGGCGCGGATGCCGGCGACCAGATCGGCGCACGCTACCGGGCCACGCTGGGCGCGCGCATCGTCATCGCCGACGACAACGCCGACATGCGCCAGTACCTGCGCGGCCTGCTGGCGCCGTACTACCGCGTCGAGGAGGCGGCTGATGGCGAGCAGGCGCTGGCCGCCGTGCGCCGCGAGCGCCCGGCGCTGCTGCTGTCCGACGTGATGATGCCCAGGCTCGATGGCTTCGAGCTGGTGGCCGCGCTGCGCGCCGATGAGCGCCTGCACACCCTGCCCGTCATCCTGCTGTCGGCCCGCGCCGGCGAGGAGGCGCGCATCGAGGGCCTCGGCGCGGGCGCCGACGACTACCTCATCAAGCCCTTCACAGCGCGCGAGATGCTGGCGCGCGTGTCGGCGCTGATCGAGCTGGACATGCAACGCCGCGCCAGCGAGCAGCAGCTGCGCCTGTTCCTCGTGAATGCGCGCATGTTCAGCTGGGAGTTCGAGCTGCGCACGCGGCGGCTGACGCTGTCGGACAACGCCGCCGACGTGTTGGGCGCAACGCTGCGCGATGTCGACGAAGGCTTCGCCATCGTCCATGGCGACGACGCACCCGCCCTGCGCCAGGCGATGGCGACGGCGGTGTGCGACCGTGGCGGCTTCACGCTGGAGCTGCGCATCGTGCGGCCCGACAACGGCGAGCTGCGCTGGGTGGAGGTGCGCGCCCAGACGCTGTGCGACGCCGCCGGTGGGCCGCTGCGGCTTGCCGGCCTCTCCTTCGACATGACCGAGCGCAAGCGCATGGAGGAGTCGCTGCGCGATGCGGACCGGCGCAAGGACGAGTTCCTGGCCATGCTGGCTCACGAGCTGCGCAACCCGCTGGCGCCGATCCGCAATGCCGCCGAGCTGATGCTGCGCACGACGGCACCGGGCGCGACCGAGCGCCGCGCCGTGGAGATCATCAACCGCCAGGTCAAGCAGATGACGCGCATGGTGGATGACCTGCTGGACGTGTCGCGCATCACCCATGGCCGCATCGAGCTGGAGCACGCGCCGGTGGCGCTGGCTGCGATCGTCGCGTCGGCGCTGGAGGCCGTGGTGCCGGCGATGCAGGAGCGCCGCCACCGCCTCAAGGTGGTGGAAGGCCCGCCGCTGACGGTGCGGGGCGATGCGGCGCGCCTGCAGCAATGCCTGGTCAACCTGCTGTCCAACGCGGCCAAGTACACCGACCCCGGCGGCGATATCACCGTGGAGCTGGCGCGCGAGGGCGACGAGGCCGTCTTGCAGGTGCGCGACAGCGGCGCCGGCATCGCGGCCGACATGCTGCCGGCCGTGTTCGACCTGTTCGTGCAGAGCTCGCGCACGCTGGACCGCGCCCAGGGTGGCTTGGGGCTGGGCCTGTCCATCGTGCGCCGCCTCGTCGAGATGCATGGCGGCCGCGTCAGCGCCCGCAGCCGCGGCGTGGGGCAGGGTGCGACATTCGAGATCCGCCTGCCGCTGTCGAAGCAGCTGGCGGTCGCGGAGCTGCCTGCCCAGGCGGCCACCAACCCGCCGCGCCGTGTGCTGCTGATCGACGACAACGTGGACGCCGCCGAGTCGCTGGCCATGAAGCTGCGCGCCGATGGCCACGAGGTGCGCACCGGCTTCAGCGCGCCGGATGCGCTGGCGATGGCCAAGGCCTGGCGGCCCGATGTCGCCCTGCTCGACATCGGCCTGCCGGGCATGGATGGCTACGAGGTCGCCCGGCGCCTGCGCGCCGAGCTGCCCGCCGCGCCGCTGCGTCTGGTGGCGCTGACCGGCTACGGCCGGCCGGAGGACATGCAGCGTTCCACCGCCGCGGGCTTCGATGGCCATCTCGTCAAGCCGGTGGGCCTGGACGCGCTGGCCCAGGCCATCCAGCCCACGGCGCCGGTCGGCACCAAAGCCTGACTGATGTACGGGGCGACCGCTTCTCGCTAGAGTCGCTCGCTTCCCACCCCCTGCCAGGAACTCCCATGATCAACATGACCGTCAACGGTCGCGCTGTCGCGCTGGACGCCGACCCCGACATGCCCCTGCTGTGGGCGGTGCGGGAAGAGCTGCAGCTGACCGGCAGCAAGTTCGGCTGTGGCGCGGCCCAGTGTGGCGCCTGCACCATGCATGTGGCCGGTGCGCCGGTGCGCAGCTGCATGACGCCGATCTCCTCGGTGCAGGGCCCGGTGACGACCATCGAGGGCATCGCCACCGACAAGGTCGGGCAAGCCGTGCAGGCGGCCTGGGTCGAGCACGACGTGGCCCAGTGCGGCTACTGCCAGAGCGGCCAGGTGATGAGCGCCGTCGCGCTGCTCAAGGGCAACAACAAGCCCACTGACGCGCAGATCGACGCCGCCATGGCCGGCAACATCTGCCGCTGTGGCACCTACACCCGCATCCGCGCCGCCATCCATGCGGCCGCGGCTCATCTCGCTTGAGGAGGCCGACATGCTGAACCCCCGTCGCATCGATGCCGTCCTGACCGGCGGCTCTGCCGGCCTGTCCCGCCGTGCCTTCGTCACCACCACCGTCGGCGGCGCCGTCGGCCTGGCCCTGCTGCCGGGCGCCGTCACGGCGCAAGGCGCGCCGGCCAAGCCGGGCACCAAGCCGACGGAGCAGCCGCTGGCCTTCGTCACCATTGCGAAAGACGGCACCACCACCATCCTGTGCAACCGCATGGACATGGGCCAGGGCATCGAGACCGGCCTGGCCATGATCTGCGCCGAAGAACTGGACGCCGACTGGAGCAAGGTGAGGACCGGCTTTGGCGACCAGCGCGGTGAGTACGTCGACCCGCTGTTCGGCATGCACCTGACCGGCGGCTCGAACTCGGTGAAGAACAGCTACCTGCAATACCGCGAGCTGGGCGCGCGCACCAAGGCCATGCTGGTGGCTGCCGCGGCGCAGGCCTGGGGCGTTCCGGCGGCTTCGCTGACGACGGAGAACGGGGTCATTGCGGGCGTCGGCAAGAGCGCCGGCTATGGCGAGTTCTTCGACGCGGCGATGAAGCTGCCGGTGCCCGAGGCCGTCACGCTGAAGGACCCCAAGAGCTTCAAGCGCATCGGCCAGCCCACGACACTGGTCGTCGCCAAGGACAAGAGCACCGGCGCCCAGGCCTATGGCATGGACGTGCAGCTGCCCGGCATGGCCGTGGCCGTCATCCAGCGCCCGCCGGTCTTCAACGGCAAGATCGCCAAGCTCGACGTGGCCGAGGCGATGAAGGTCAAGGGCGTCAAGGCCGTGCTGCCGGTCACGCTGGACCGCGGCGGCCAGGGCGTGGCGGTCGTCGCCAGCGGCTACTGGGCGGCCAAAAAGGGCCGAGACGCGCTCAAGGTCGACTGGGACCTGGGTGGCGTCGCCAAGGCCGACACGGCGGCGCTGACCCAGCAATACCTGGCCCTGGCCAAGACGCCCGGCACGCCCGCGCCCAAGCCCGAGTTCCAGGCCGACGTCAGCGGCTGGAGCAAGGCGCCGAAGAAGATCACGGCCGACTTCGTCTTCCCCTATCTCAACCATGCACAGATGGAGCCGCTGGCCTGCACGGTGGACCTGAAGGCCGACCGCTGCGACGTGTACTACGCAGCGCAGATGCCCGGTCTCGACGCGATGGCCCTGGCCAAGACGGTGGGCCTCAAGCCCGAGCAGGTGCAGATCCATGTGCAGATGGCCGGCGGCGGCTTTGGCCGGCGCGCCACGCCGACCAGCGAATGGCCGCGCGAGGCGGCGGCCGTCGCCGTGGCGCTGGCCCAGGCCGGCCAGCGCATGCCGGTCAAGGTGATCTGGAGCCGTGAGGATGACCTGAAGTCGGGCTATTACCGGCCCATGACCGTGCACCGCGCCGAGATCGGTTTCGACGCCACCGGCAAGGTGGCCGGCTGGCAGCACCGCATCGTCAGCCAGAGCATCCTGAAGGGCTCGCCGCTGGAGGGCTTCGGCTACCAGAAGGGCGTGGACGGCACGACCACCGAGGGCATGCGCGACCCCTACGCCATCCCGATGCACCTCAGCGTGCACCACCCCGAGGTCAACGTGCCGGTGCTGTGGTGGCGCTCGGTCGGCGCCACCCACACGGCCTATGTGATGGAGACGCTGGTCGACGAGATCGCGTTTGCCACCAAGCAGGACCCGGTCGCCTATCGCATCAAGCTGATGGACGGCAACGCCAAGGCGGACCGCCACCGCGCGGCGCTACAGGCGGCCGTCGACAAGAGCGGCTATGGCAAGCGCAAGCTCAAACCCGGCCAGGCCTGGGGTGTGGCCCTGCACGAGAGCTTCGAGTCCGTCGTCGCCTATGTCGTCGTCGCCAGCATGAAGGGCAAGGGCAACGCCCGCCAGCCGGTGCTGCAGGAAGTGCATGCCGGCGTGCACTGCAACCTTTGCATCAACCCGCGCGCCGTCGAGGCCCAGGTACAGGGCGCCGCCCTCATGGCCCTGGGCACGACGATGCCGACCCACCACGTGACCTTCAAGGACGGCGTCGTCGAGCAGAACAACTTCTACGACATGGCCATGCCGCGCATCACCGATGCGCCGAAGGTGATGACGGTCAGCATCGTGCCCAGCAACGACCCGCCCAAGGGCATGGGCGAGCCTGGCCTGCCGCCGCTGGCGCCGGCTCTGGCGAATGCGGTGGCGCGGTTGACGGGCAAGCGCCAGCGGGAGTTGCCGTTCAGCTTTGCGTGATCGAAGGCGGATAGCCCGCCTCGGTCAGCGCGGCCACCAGCGTCTGGCGGGGCAGGTCGCTGTCGACCGCGGCGCTGCGGGTGGGCAGGTCGATCTCGACGCGCGCCTGGGCGTCGGCCGCCTTCAGCGCATCGGTGATGGCGGCCACGCAGTGGCCGCAGCTCATGTCGGGCAGGGTGAAGTGGTGCATCGCTGGCATCATGCCTGCGTCCTCGCTTGCGGTAGCCGCCATGCACATCATTGCCCTCAGTGGCGCGCTGCGCCGCGCTTCCTACAACACCGCCCTGCTGCGCGCGGCCATCACGTTGGCGCCCGAGGGCGTCAGCATCGAGCTGCGCACGCTGCACGGCATTCAGCCCTATGACGGCGACGTCGAGGCCGTCGGCATCCCCGAGGCCGTCACGACACTGCGCGAGGCCATCCGCGCCGCCGACGCGTTGCTGATCAGCACGCCCGAATACAACAACGCCATCCCCGGCGTGCTGAAGAACGGCCTGGACTGGCTGTCGCGCCCGAGCGGCGAGGGCGCCAGGCTGTTCGGCGGCAAGCCGACCGGCCTGATGGGCGCCACGCCCGGCGGCTTCGGCACCGTGCAGTCGCAGGACGCGCTGCTGTCGGTGCTGCGCGCCTTCGGCAACGACTTCTGGATGGGCGGACGGCTGATGGTGTCCAAGGCCGGCACGGTGTTCGACGCCGACGGCCAACTGGTGGACGACAAAGTGCGCGAGCAGTTGCAGCGCTTCGTGCATGGCTTCGTCGACTTCGTGAAGCGGAGGCAGGCATGAGCATCCTGGTCGAACGCATCACCAGCCACCTGGGCGACGTCGGCGGCCTGCCCATCCAGCGCGCGCTGCCGAACAAGGGCCGCCGCACCATCGGCGCCTGGTGTTTTGCCGACCATGCCGGCCCGGCGAGCCCCGAGAAGCGCATGAACGTCGGCCCGCATCCGCACACCGGCCTGTCGACCTTCAGCTGGATGATCGAGGGCGAGATCCTGCACCGCGACAGCCTGGGGTCGGAGCAGGTGCTGCGTGCCGGCCAGGTCAACCTGATGACGGCCGGGCACGGCATCTCGCACAGCGAGGAGTCGCTGTCCGACCGCATCCACCTGGCGCAGCTGTGGATCGCGTTGCCGGATGCCGAGCGTGAGCGCCCGCCCAGCTTCCAGCATTTCCCCGACCTGCCCCGCGCGTTGCTCGGCGAGGGCTGGGAGGCGACCGTGCTGGTCGGTGAGTTCGGCGGCCAGTGCTCGCCGGTGCCCAGCTTCACGCCGTTGCTGGGCCTGGACCTTGCCGCCACCGGCCCGGCCTGCGCGACGCTGGCGCTGGACGAGGGTTTCGAGCATGGCGTCATGCTGCTGGAGGGCGAGGTCGCGGTCAGCCCGACGGGCCACGACGCGGTCGAGCCCGTCACGCCGGGCACGCTGCTCTGCATCGGCGCGGGCTGCGCCGCGGTTGAGCTGCGCTGCGCGGCATCGACGCGGCTGCTGCTGCTCGGCGGCGCGCCCTGGCCTGCGCCGCCGCTGCTGTGGTGGAACTTCGTCGGCCGCGAACCGGCGGAGATGCAGGCGTGGGCGCTGGACTGGGCGCGCGAGGATGGCGGGCGTTTCGGTGTCGTGCAGGGCTACCAGGGCCCGCGCATCGCGGTGCCGCCCGTGCCGGCGCTGCGTAAGTCCTAGCCGGCCCGGGCGCTCTTCACCAGCGCCGCGATGCGCGGGCTGGTGTTCACCGCCACCAGCTCGATCTGGGGGTTGGCCTTGGCGAACACGCGGAACAGCTCGTCCGTGAAGCCATGACCGACGTCGGTGACGCCGTCGAAATCGATCTCCGCACGCCTGAAGGCCGACAGCCGCGAGCCCACGCGGCGCGCGGCGGCACGGGAATCCAGCGCCTGGCCCTCGGTCGTCAGCAGGCGCAGCTGCACGCGGGTCTGGTCGAATTCGATGCCGTCGCCCTGGATGCTCCAGGCGGCCATGACGCCGTCGAGCGTGCGCGTCGTGTTCAGCGCAATGGCCATGTAGATGCTGCTGCCCTGGCGCGGCAGGGCGCGGCCTTTCTTCCAGCCGCTGCTTTCCCAGGCGCGACGCTGGTAGGCGGTGTTGTTGGCGTGGATATCGAAGACGTCGGCCAGCTGGCTGCTGAAGAACAGGCCACGCCCGGTGTGGGCGTCGGGCGCGCTGGTCAGGCGCCCCTTGCTGAGTTCCAGCATCGCGTGCTGCGTGTCCTCCAGCTGGAAGGCGTTGCAGATCTTGTCGAACACGCCGATGCCGTCATCGCTGACCAGCAACTGCACATGGGTGGGCGTCTGGCGCAGCGACACGGTGACGCTGCTGCCGCCAGAATGGTCCGCCGCGTTGTTGACCAACTCGGTGAAGCCGTGCTGCACCATGCGCTCGACATGCTTGGGCAGCGCGAAGTGGGGCGCGAAGTCGCGCTGCCAGGGCAGGTCTTCCTGCAGGCCGTAGAGGGTGTAGCTGCGTGCCACCTGGCGCAGGGCGCCGGGCGAGAACACCGGCCGGCGCGAGGTGCCTGAGCGGGCCAGCCAGCCGGCCTCGGCAAGGCGCTTCAACGCGGCCATCGCGGCGCGGCGGCTCGCGCCGGTGCGCTCTTCGATGTGGGCGGCCAGATCGTGCGAATGCTCGCTGGCGGCGGCCGTGATCCAGTTGGTGAGGTGGTCGAACACCAGTCTTGTCATGACCGCGCATTGTGCTGACTACTCTCATCCGTGGGGGTGGGGCATGCCCGGCACTCCATAGAATCCCCAACCAGTTACGACGCGGTTACGGCCTAGTGTGCGTATCGCAGTCGGCCCAGATTTCTCAACTCCACCCGGGGAAATTCCCATGCCTCTCGTTTCCATGCGCCAGTTGCTGGACCACGCCGCCGAAAACGGCTACGGCATCCCAGCCTTCAACGTCAACAACCTGGAGCAGGTGCAGGCCATCATGGCCGCGGCCGACGAGGTCGGCGCGCCGGTCATTCTGCAGGCCTCGGCGGGGGCGCGCAAATATGCCGGCGAACCCTTCATCAAGCACCTGATCCAGGCTGCCTGCGAGGCCTACCCGCATATCCCGCTGGTCATGCACCAGGACCATGGCACCAGCCCCAAGGTCTGCGCGGGCGCCATCGACCTGGGTTTCGGCTCCGTGATGATGGACGGCTCGCTGCTGGAGGACGGCAAGACGCCGGCCTCGTTTGAATACAACATGGAAGTCACCCGCAAGGTCGTCGAGATGGCGCATGCCGTCGGCGTCACCGTCGAGGGCGAACTGGGCTGCCTGGGCAACCTGGAGACGGGCGAGGCCGGCGAGGAAGATGGCATCGGCGCCGAAGGCAAGCTCGATCACTCCAGATGCTGACCGACCCCGAGGAGGCCGCCGTCTTCGTCAAGGCCACGCAGCTGGACGCGCTGGCGATTGCCATCGGCACCAGCCACGGCGCCTACAAGTTCAGCCGCAAGCCCACCGGCGACATCCTGGCCATCGGCCGCGTGAAGGAGATCCACGCGCGCATCCCCAACACCCACCTCGTCATGCACGGCTCGTCCAGCGTGCCGCAGGAGCTGCTGGCGATCATCAACCAGTACGGCGGCAAGATGAAAGAGACCTTCGGCGTGCCGGTCGAGGAGATCCAGGAAGCCATCAAGCACGGCGTGCGCAAGATCAACATCGACACCGACATCCGGTTGGCAATGACCGGCGCGGTTCGACGTTTTCTTGCCGAGAACCCCGACAAGTTCGACGCCCGCGAATGGCTCAAGCCCGCCCGCGAGGCTGCCAAGGTCATTGCCAAGCAGCGCTATATGGAATTCGGCTGCGAAGGCCAGGCCGCCAAGATCAAGAGCCGCACGCTGGCCGACATCGCCGCCGCCTATGCGCGTGGCGAGCTGGCGCAGAAGGTGCAGTGACGGCACACGTCTTCACCTACGGCTCGCTGATGTGGGCCGACATCATGGCCCGCGTCTGCGGCAGTGAGTTCGCCAGCGAGCCCGCCTCGCTGCCGGACCACACGCGCCGCCCCGTGCATGGCCAGGACTATCCCGGCCTGCAGCAGTTCCCCGGCGGCCTCGTGCCGGGGCGTCTTTATCGGGACGTCGACGCCGCCGCCTTGGCGCGGCTAGACGCCTTCGAGGGCGTCGAGTACGAGCGCATCGGCGTCATCGTGACGCTGACCGACGGCAGCAAGCTGCCGGCCCAGGCCTACCACTTCCGCACCACGCTCGCCGACCGGCTGCTGCCGGGCGACTGGGATGTCGAGGCCTTCGGCAGCGAAGGCCGGGCGCGCTTCGTCGCCCGCTATGTCGGTTTCGACCTGATCGAGCCGCTGCGCTGATCCCGGCAATGCTGCCGCGGCACGAGGCCAATTGGCTGGAGACGGCACGTAAAATCGCCGCCCATGCCCCAAGCCCTCTACGAATCCACCCTGACTTCCCTCCCGCTGCTCGGCCGCGGCAAGGTGCGCGAGAACTATGCCGTCGGCAATGACCGCATCCTGATGGTCGCCAGCGACCGGCTCTCGGCCTTCGACGTCATCATGGGCGAGCCGATTCCCGGCAAGGGCGCGCTGCTGACGAAGATGGCGCTGTTCTGGTTTGACAAGCTGCAGGGCATCGTCCCCAACCACCTGACCGGCGAGGACCCGCTGTCCGTCGTCACACCGGCCGAGGCCGAGCAGTTGCGCGACCGCACGATGCTTGTCAAGCGCCTGAAGCCGCTGCCCATCGAGGCGGTCGTGCGCGGCTATCTGGCCGGCAGCGGCTGGGCCGAGTACCAGGCCAGCGGCAGCGTCTGCGGCGTCAGGCTGCCGGCCGGCCTGCGCAACGCCGACAAGCTGCCCGCGCCCATCTTCACGCCCGCCACCAAGGCCGAGATGGGCGACCACGACGAGAACATCTCGTTCGAACAGGCCGCGGACATCATCGGAATCGACCTCGCGAGCCGCGTGCGCGACATCTCCATTCAGCTCTACCAGCGCGCGGCCGACTTCGCGCTGACCAAGGGCATCATCATTGCCGATACCAAGTTCGAGTTCGGCCTGGATGCCCACGGCGCCCTCACGCTGATGGACGAGGTGCTGACGCCCGACTCCTCGCGCTACTGGCCGGTCGAGAGCTACGCGCCGGGCAGCAACCCGCCCAGCTACGACAAGCAGTTCGTGCGCGACTGGCTGGAGGCCGTGCGCATCGACGGCCAGCCCTGGGGCAAGACCGCACCGGCGCCCGCGCTGCCGGCCGAGGTTATCGAGCGAACCGTGCAGAAGTACGAAGAGGCGCTGCAGCGGCTGACCGCATGAGCCAGAAGCTGCGCAGCCGGCTGGCGCAAAGGCTGGACGGCGAGATCGCCGCCGTGGCCTCCATGCCGGCGCGCGCCGCCGTGCTGCAGGCCCAGCGCGCCATCCTGTGGCTACGCCATGGCCGCGAGGCCGAGGCCCGCGAGGAGCTGAACCGCCTGCAGGTGCGCGCCCTCGTGCATCCGCGCATCGAGCTGGCGGCCTGGCTGCACCTGGCCGAGGGCCTGACGGCTTATTTCAGCGCCTTCGGCGGCGGTGCCTGCGAGCGCGTGCGCCGTGCCCAGGTCATGGCTGCCGCCGCCGGGCTGCGCGCGCTGCAGGCGCTGTGCGACGCCTGGCTGGCGCAGATGGCCTTTGTGGACCGCGACATCGAGCGCTTGGTCGGCCACGCCGCTGCTGTGCTCGCGGGCCCGCCGGACAATGCGGCCGCGTGTCGGGTCGCGTCGTCGCTGGGCATGGCCTGGGACCTGGCCAATGACCCGGCGGCCGCGTCCGCCTGGTATGCCTGGGGCCGCCGCGCCGCCAGTGCCGAGGGCGACGACGCCGGCCTCGCCGCGCTGCTCTACAACCAGATGCAGATGCGCGCGCTGCGCATCCGCCATGCGGCGCTGGCCGGCCAACCCGGCGAGGCGCCGGCCGTGCTGCTCGGCGTCGACTCCATCGGCCATTTCGACGACGCCGTCGGCGGCTCGCCACGCGCCGACCTGACGCCGCTGCTGCGCGCCCAGTTGCTGACCGTGCAAGGCGACTTCGCCGCGGCCGCCGCGTTGCTGGAGGCCCATCTGCCCGAGGCCATCGCCGCCGGGCTGGCACGCACCGGCGGCAGCCTGCTGGCCGACCTGGCCTGGTGCTGGTCCAACACCGGTGATGCGCTGCGCGCCCGCGCGCTGGCCGACCAGGCCGCCGTCGAGGTGCAGGCCGAGGACGCGACCCACTGCGACCTGGACGAATGCGCCGCCCTGCACGCCCGCCTGGCGCAGGTCTACGCGCGCCTGCGCGAGGACGCGCTCTCGGCCCGCCACGCCGACGCTGCCCAGGCCGCCTGGACCCAGGACGCCGCGCAGCGCCGCCTGTGGGCCGAGCGCCTGGGTTCGGCCGGTTTGGGCACTCCGCCACGCTAACCGGGCTTTCTCCGGGCTGTCGGCGCGCCGGGGCTGCGTTACCCTCGCCCGCCTATGACCGCCGACGCCCGCGACGACGAAGCCATCAACGCCTTGCCCGCGGGCACCCGCTTCGGCGAGCTGGAAATCCTTGGCACGCTCGGCGTGGGCGGCTTCGGCATCGTCTACCTCGCACGCGACCACTCGTTGGAGCGCGAGGTGGCGATCAAGGAGTACATGCCCAGCCAGTTCGCCTCGCGCGACGGCCGCTCCCAGGTGTCGGTGCGCTCGGTCTCCATGAAGGAGACCTTCGAGCTGGGCCGGCGCAGCTTTGTCAACGAGGCCAAGCTGCTGGCCCGCTTCGACCACCCGTCGCTGCTCAAGGTCTACCGCTTCTGGGAAGCCAACGGGACTGCCTACATGGCCATGCCGCGCCTGGTCGGCCAGAACCTGCGCGAGGCGCGCAAGGCCCAGCCGACACCGCCACCCGAGGCCTGGGTGCGGCGCATCTTCGACGCCGTGCTGGGCGGGCTGGCCATCCTGCATGCCCAGCAGGTCTGGCACCGCGACGTCGCGCCCGACAACATCTTCATGCCGGCCGATGGCGGCCCGCCCATCCTGCTGGACTTCGGCGCCGCCCGCCAAGCCATCGGTGACCGCACCCAGGTCTTCACGGCCATCCTCAAGCCCAGCTTCGCGCCCATTGAGCAGTACGCCGAGTCCAACGCGTTGCGCCAAGGCCCCTGGACCGATTTCTATGCGCTGGCTGCGGTCATGCACGAGCTGCTGACCGGCCGTCCGCCGCCGCCCGCCACCGCGCGGGCGATGGGGGATGAGCTGGCGCCGCTGCAGGTCGAGGGCTATTCGCCGGCCTTCCTGGCCGGCCTGGACTGGGCGCTGCGCATGCCCCCCCAGCAGCGCCCACAGACCGCCGCCGCCTGGCGCGAGGTGCTCGACGGCCGTGCCGACGTGCCGGCCGCCCAGCCGACGCCGCCACGGATCACGTTGGCACCGGCGCCTGCACCTGTCGGGCCGCTGGATATCGAGTTCGCCGACACCGTGCAGGGCACCCCGTCCGAGCTGGACGATCTCTCGGCCACCGTCATCGTGCCGCTGCGCAAGAACGCAGCGCCACCTCCGCCGCCCTCGCCCAAGGCCGACAAGCCCAAGCCGCCTGCGGCGCCGCCCGCCAGGCCCGGGGCCGCCCCGCCGCGCTCCTGGCAGGGCCCAGCCGCTATTGGCGGCGGCGTGCTGGCGTTGGTGCTGCTCGGCCTCTTCATCCTGCAGTTGCGCCCTGGGGTTGCGCCGCAGGCGCTGCCGGAACCCGCCGCCTCGGCCGTCGTCGCGGCGACGCCACCCGCGCCGCCCGAAGCGCAGGCTGCTTCGGTGCCAAGCGCTGCCGGGGTGACTCAGGCGTCGGCGCCTCTGCCCGACCCTGGCAAGCCGGTGCCCGTGGCGGCCACACGGCCTGCGTCCGCCCCCGCAGTGGTCGCACCGCGCCGTGATACCGCGCCCAAGCCGGTGCTGACCGAGAAAGCCGGCGATTTCCGCCCTGCGCCGCGCAGCCCCGTCATCGCAGCGCCCGAGCCGGCAGCACCGGTCCGTGCAAGCAATACCGCCGCCAAGCCCGCCCCGGCCGCGGTGGTGCAGACGCCCGCCGAGCCGCGCACGGCCGGCGAGGCCTGCGGCAGCCGCGTCCTGTTCGCGCGCGCCTGGTGCATCGACCGGCAGTGCGAAAAGCCCATCTACCAGAACGACCCCGAGTGCGTGAAGCTGCGCGAACTGCGCAGCAACCGCGGCGGCGTGCCCTGACAGGCCGCCGGCCAAGCCGGGTCAGAACAGCGCCATCGACAGCTTGCGCCGGTAGCTGTCGACCAGCGGGTCGCTGTGCCCGACAGCGGCCTTGCCGGTCAGCTCGAGCGCACCCGCCTTGGCTTCGGCGGCCTGTTTGGGTGCCGGCTTGGTCAGCAGCTCCAGAATGGCGACATAGGTCTTGCGCGCGGCCTCGCCGTTCCAGGCCTTGTCGCGCATGATGATTTCCAGCAGCTCGTCCATGGCTTCGCTGAAGCGCTGAGCGGCCAGATGCGTCTGGGCCAGTGTGAAGCGCGCGTCGAAGTCGCGCTTGTTGGTCACGATCGCCGCCTGCAGCGCGGCAGGGTCGGCGGCTTCGGCGGCGTCGAAGGCGGCCAGCCAGGTGGCCAGGGCGGCCAGGCGCGGCGAGGGCGTCAGGGTGTCGGCGGCCTTGACGGCCACCGGCGCGAAGGCTTCGCGCGCTTCGGCCACCAGGCCCAACTCCAGCAGCGCTTTGACGTAGTCGAAACGCGCAGCGTCATTGGACGGGTCGGTCTGCACGGCATGCGCCAGCTTGCCCAGGGCGGCTTCGAGGTCGCCTTCGGCCATCAGCCCTTCGGCCTCGGCCACGTCGGCCTGCGCCTCAAGCATTTCGCCCGGCGGCACATGCTTGTCCAGGAACTCGCGGATCTGCGCCTCCGGCAGGGCACCGACGAAGCCATCAACCGGCTGGCCGTCGATGAACATCACGCAAAAGGGGATGGAGCGCACGCCGAACATCTGGCTGAGCTGGGTCGCGATCTCGGGCACCTCGTCGCTGTTGAGCTTGGCCAGCGCAAAACGGCCGGCGTAGGCGGTCTCGAGTTTCTCCAGGATGGGGCCGAGCGTGCGGCAGGGGCCGCACCAGGGCGCCCAGATGTCCAGCAGCACGGGCTGGCTCCGGGAGGCAGTGATGAGTTCGGCTTCGAAGTTCTGGAGGGTGATGTCGATCATGGCGGACAGGAGATTGGGCTCGAGCGGGAGGTTGAGCCTCGGCTTCTACAATTCAAGGCTTTCCTGAGCCCCGGAGCGTGCCTTGCCAATCTCAGCCACCTTGAACCCGGATGCCGTCATCGGCATCGTCATGGGCTCCAGCAGCGACTGGGAAACAATGAGACTAGCGGCCGAGATTCTGACCGAGTTCGGCGTCGGCTTCGAGGCCAGGGTCGTGTCGGCCCACCGCATGCCCGACGACATGTTTGCTTACGCGGAAAGCGCCGCTGCCCGCGGGCTCAAGGCCATCATCGCCGGCGCTGGCGGCGCGGCCCACCTGCCGGGCATGCTGGCCGCCAAGACGACGGTGCCGGTGCTGGGTGTGCCGGTGGCGAGCCGACATCTGCAAGGCGTCGATTCCCTGCACTCGATCGTGCAGATGCCCAAGGGCATCCCGGTCGCGACCTTCGCCATCGGCAACGCGGGTGCAGCGAATGCGGCGCTGTTTGCGGTGGCCATGCTGGCGACCGGTGACGCGGCGCTGCTGGACACGCTGAATGCCTACCGCGCGAAGCAGACGGAAGTCGCCCGCGCGATGAGCCAGGAGCTGCGTTGAGCGCGCTGATGCCCGGCGCGGCAACGCTCGGAGTGCTCGGCGGCGGCCAGCTGGGCCGCATGTTCGTCCAGGCGGCCCAGGCTTTGGGCTACCGCTGCGTCGTGCTGGACCCGGATGCGATCAGCCCGGCCGGCGCTGTGGCGGACAAGCATGTCAAGGCCGACTATCTGGACTCCTTCGGCCTGGCCCAGCTGGCGCGCGACTGCGACGCCATCACGACCGAGTTCGAGAACGTGCCGGCGCTGGCGCTGGAGACGCTGGCGGGCATGCGCGTCGTCGCGCCCGCGGCCGCTGCCGTCGCGGTCTGCCAGGATCGCGCCGTCGAGAAGGCGCATTTCGAGGCGGCCGGCGTGCCTTGCGCGCCGCATGCCGTCATCACCAACGAGATCGAACTTGCCGCCGTCGACCCGGCCCTGCTGCCCGGCATCCTCAAGACCAGCCGCATGGGCTACGACGGCAAGGGTCAGGTGCGGGTTTCGACGGCTGCGGAGTTGGCGCAGGCCTGGAACGACCTCAAACGCGTGCCCTGCGTGCTGGAACAACTGCTGCCGCTTCAACGCGAGCTGAGCGTCATCGTCGCGCGCGGTGCGGACGGGCAGCTCGTCAACTACCCCGCGCAGCAGAACCTGCACCGCAGCGGCATCCTGGCCGTCACCGAGGTGCCGGCGCCGGACATCCCGGCCGAGGTGGAGAAGCTGGCCGTCGCCGCTGCCCGTCAGGTGGCCCAGGCGCTGGGCTATGTCGGCGTGCTGTGCATCGAATTCTTCTGGCTGGACGATGGCCGCCTGGTCGTCAACGAAATGGCGCCGCGGCCGCACAACTCCGGCCACTGGACGATGAACGGCGCGGATGTGTCGCAGTTCGAGCTGCAGGTGAGGGCGCTGGCCGGCCTGCCGCTGACGATGCCGCGCCAGCATTCGGCCAGCGTGATGCTGAACCTGCTGGGCGACCTGTGGTTCACAGGGGCCGGGGGCCCGACCCCGCCGCCCTGGAACCGCGTGCTGGCGCTGCCGGGCACCCATCTGCATCTCTACGGCAAGGCCGAGGCGCGCCATGGCCGCAAGATGGGCCACCTGAACATCACGGCCGAGACGCCGGCCGCAGCCCACGACGTGGCCCTGCAGGCCGCCGCCATGCTGGGCCTGCCCGCCGACTTCTGATGCTGTTGCCCGGTCACGATCCAGAAGCCGTGCGGGCCGCCGCGCGCCGCCTGGCCGATGGCGAATTGCTGGGCCTGCCCACGGAGACGGTCTACGGCTTGGCCGCGCGGGCCGACGGCGATGAGGCGGTGGCCAAGATCTTTGCCGCCAAGGGTCGACCGAGCGACCACCCGCTGATCGTCCATGTGCTGGATGCCCGCGGCGCGGAGCCATTTGCCGGCCACCTGCCCGCCACCGCGCGCCGGTTGATGGACGCCTTCTGGCCCGGGCCGCTGACGGTCATCGTGCCGCGCAAGGCGGGCGTTGCCGATGCCGCCGCGGGCGGGCAGGCCACGGTGGCACTGCGCTCGCCTGCCCACCCGGTCGCGCGCGCGGTGCTGGCCGCCGCGCGGGAGCTGGGCGTCAACCGCGTGGCCGCGCCCAGCGCCCACCGGTTTGGCCGCGTCAGCCCGACGCTGGCCCGGCATGTCGTCGAGGAATTCGGACCGGAACTGATGGTGCTGGACGGTGGCGCCTGCGAAGTGGGCATCGAGTCCAGCATCGTTGACTGCAGCCGAAGTGACAGTCATGGCCCTGCGCTGCTGCGCCCCGGGCTGATCAGCCGCGCCGCCATCGAGGCCGCGCTCGGTGAGCCGCTGGCCGAGCCCGATGCCGCGGCGCCCAAGGCCTCGGGCACACTGGCCGCGCACTATGCGCCGAGCGCCCACCTGCGCCTGCTTGCATCTGAGGCGCTGGCTTTACGTCTGGCGACGTTGGCCGCCAGCGGGGGGCTTGAGGGGGTGGCGGTATATTCACGCGCCCAGTTGCCGGCCTGGCGTTGGCAGCCGCAGCCGGGTGACCCGGCGGCGGCGGCCCACGAGTTGTTTGCGGTGCTGCGGGCCCTGGACGCGGCCGGCGCCCGTGAGATCTGGGTCGAGGCTCCACCCGGCGACCCTGCCTGGGATGGCGTGCGAGACCGGCTCAGCCGGGCCGCCGCCGCCTTCACCGATTGAGTTTTCCTGTCCTGAGTTGATCGTCATGCAACGTGTTGTGTCCCGGAAATTGAAAAGCGGCCTGGCCCTGGCCACGGTAGCGGCGGCCGCACTGATCGCCGGTTGCGGCGGAGGCGGCACATCGCAGATCGACCCCTTCGCGCCGAAGCGCGCCATCGCTTTTGGCGACGAGAGCGGCGTCATCCTCGCCAGCGGCAAGAAGTACACGATCAACGGCGTGAACGCCGATACCCAGCAGGTCGACTGCCGCACCAGCCCGATCTGGAGCCAGTTCCTGGCCAGCACCGCCTTCGGCTTTGTCTACCCGCAGTGCAACTCCGACTTCGTTGCGCTGCCGCAGGGCATCATGTACGCGGCGGCTGGCAACAAGGTGGCCGACGTGCGTGACAAGATCGACCAGCACCTGTCCAACGACCGTTTCGGCCCGAAGGACATCGTCGGCATCATGGTCGGCGTCAACGACATCGTCGAGCTGTACCGCCAGTTCCCGGCACAGAGCCGCGACTCGCTGATCAACGAGGCCAAGGCACGCGGCAAGCTGCTGGCGGACCAGGTCAACCGCATCGCTCGGGCCGACGGCCGCGTGGTGGTCAGCACCATCTTCGACGTCGGCCTGACGCCCTTCGGTCGGAAGGAGCGGGAGCAGCAGACCGACATCGACCGCGCGATCTTTCTGAACGACATGAGCGAGGCCTTCAACACGGCCCTGCGCCTGAACGTGATCAACGATGGCCGCCTCATCGGACTGGTGCTGGCGGACGAGACCATCCAGCAGATCGCACGCTTCCCGGGCGCCTTTGGCTACGTCAATGTGACCCAGTCCGCCTGCCGCAGCGACATCGCGCCGCAGGACTGCACCACGTCGACTTTGGTGCCCGATGCCAGCCCGAATCAGTGGTTGTGGGCGGGCGACACCTTGCTGGGCCCCAACGCGCAGCAGCGCATCGGCGAACTGTTCGTCAGGCGCGCCACGCAGAACCCGTTCTGACGCCCCCGCGCAGGCGGCCGGCTCAGGCGGTCGCCGTGCGCAGTTCGCGCCGCAGGATCTTGCCGACGTTGCTCTTGGGCAGCTCGTCGCGGAACTCGATGAACTTGGGCCGCTTGTAGGCCGTCATCTGCTGGGCGCAATAGCTGGCCAGGTCTTCCTCGGCCAGGGCCGGGTCGCTCTTGACGACGAAGAGCTTGACCGCCTCGCCGGACTTGGCGTCCGGCACGCCGACGGCGGCGCACTCCAGCACGCCGGGGTGCAGGTTGACGACCTGCTCGATCTCGGTCGGGTACACATTGAAGCCGCTGACCAGGATCATGTCCTTCTTGCGGTCGACGATGCGCACATAGCCGCGCTCGTCCATGATGCCGATGTCGCCGCTCTTGAAGAAGCCGTCGGCATACATGACGTTGTCGGTCTCGTCGGGGCGCTTCCAGTAGCCCGCCATGACCTGCGGGCCGCGGATGCAGATCTCGCCGCGCTCGCCGATGGCGACGTCATGTCCGTCGTCGTCGCGGATGGCGATCTCGGTCGATGAGATCGGCAGGCCGATGCTGCCGTTGAAGGCACGCTGGTCCAGCGGGTTGATGGTGGCGGCGGGTGCGGTCTCGGACAGGCCATAGCCCTCGACGACCGGACAGCCGGTGACCTTCAGCCACTTCTCCGCCGTCGCCTGCTGCACGGCCATGCCGCCGCCATTGCAGATGACCAGCTCGGAGAAGTCCAGCCGCGAGAAGCCGGCGTCGTTGGCGAGTGCGTTGAACAGCGTGTTGACGGCCGGGAAGATGTGGATCTTGTGGCCGCGCAGCGTCTCGATGAAGCCGGGAATGTCGCGCGGGTTGGGCACCAGGATGTTGAGGTGGCCCATGCGCGCGCCGAGCATGAAGCAGGCGGTGAGCGCGAAGATGTGATACAGCGGCAGCGCACAGACATTGGTGAACTGCTTGTCGCCATTGGTGAATCCAGGCAGCTTGGCCAGCATGGGCTGGAACCAGGCCTCGACCTGCAGGATGTTGGCGACGATGTTGCGGTGCAGCAGCGTGGCGCCCTTGGACAGGCCGGTGGTGCCGCCGGTGTACTGCAGGAAGGCGACGTCGTCGGGCCCGAGTTCGGGCTTCTTCAGGGGCATGCGCTCGCCATGGGCCAGGGCCTCGTTGAAGCGCACGACGGTGCGGCCTTCGCCGCTCCCGGAGGTCAGCTGCAGGCGGAACTCCGGCACCATCTTCTTCAGATGGCGCACCGCAAAATTGATCAGCGGCCCCTTCCACCAGTTCAGCAGATCGCCCATGGATGCCAGCACGACGTGCTTGACATCGGTCGCGTCGATGACCTCGGCCAGCGTGTGCGCGAAGTTCTCCAGCACGACGATGGCCCGCGCGCCCGAGTCCTTGAGCTGGTGCTCCAGCTCGCGCGGCGTGTACAGCGGGTTGACGTTCACGACGACGAAGCCCGCGCGCAGGATGGCCGCGATGGCCACGCCGTATTGCAACAGGTTGGGCATCATGATGGCGACGCGGTCGCCGGGCTTGAGCCCCTGGGCCTGCAGCCAGGCGCCGAGCTGCGTGGACAGCTGATCCAGCTCCGAGAAGCGCATGCGCTGGCCCATGCAGACGGCCGCGTCACGCTGGGCATGCTTGCGGAAGGCTTCGTTCAGCAGGTCGACGAGGGAGCCGTAGAGGTTGGTGTCGATCTGCGCCGGCACGCCGGCCGGATAGCTGGCCAGCCAGGGTTTGTGGCTGGCGGTCAGGACGGGCGCTTCATCAAAGGCGGCAACGGCGGCGGTCATCAGCGGGCCTCGGGCGAGAAGATCGCTGATCTTGGATTCGGTCGTGTTACACGGCTAGGGGGGTTGCCCTACGTCGCCGCAGTGACAGCGCGCCTAAGCGCCGAACAAGTCGCGCGCCAGCGCCTCCTCGCGCTGCCTGACGGTGGCCAGGAACTCGGTCGCGCCGCGCATCGCCCGGAAGGTGTCGAAGCCGGTCTCCAGGAAGTGCTGCAGCGCTCCCAGCCCTGCCATCTGCGCAGGGCCGCGCATCAGCTTGAGCGTCTGGCGCAGCAGCGGCTTGCGCGTCAGCCGGTCCAGCGATTCGCCGACGGCCATGGTCAGGTCGATCTGCTGCTGGCGCGACGCGGGCTCGCCGCAGGCACGCCAGGCGATGGCGTAGTCGGCGGGCGTGATGTCCGGCGCCAGCAGGTGGTCGGCCATGCGCGTGTCGAGGTGCTCGGACAGCGCATGCAGTCGCGCCAGCTTGGCGACGGTGTCGACCACCTCGGCCGGGAACAGGCGGGTCAGCGTCGGCACGACGCGGGCGAACTGCGCATCGCGTTGGCGATAGTCGCCGGGACCGTAGAGCTCCTGCAGGAAGAAGCGCGTTGCGGCCTCGTAGCGAGGGTGGGCCAGCAGGTCGGCATAGGTGGTGGCAAAGCGGCGCTGCTGCCAGGCCTTGAGCGCCTGCACGCGCGCCGCGAGCGCCGGGTCGGCCGCGCGCCGGGCGCGTTCGGCGTCGACGGCACGCAGCTCTTTCAGCAGGGAATCGGCGCTCAGTTCATCCATGGGGCGACGGGGATTTTGCCCGCTTAGACTGGGCCGATGAATGGGAGGCTTCAGCGGATCTGGGTCATCGTGCGCCTGGCCGTGGCGCTGGGCGTGGGTTGGCAAGTCGGCTGGATCTGGGGCGTGCTGACCTTGAGCCTGCATGCCGCCGTGCTGGCGCTGGGCTTCGTGCAGTTGCGCTGGGTCAACCGGCCGGCGCCGACCTGGGCGCAGTTGCTGCGCGCCTGGGCCCGCGAGGTGGTGGCCAGCGAGCTGGCCTTCTCCTGGCGCCAGCCCTGGCGCGAATGGGCCGAGCCTGATCACCTGCCTGAATCGGCCCCGAGCGCCCGGACCGGCGTGCTGCTGGTGCATGGCTTCGGCTGCAACCGCGCGCGCTGGAACGGCTGGATGAGGCGCCTGCGCGCCCAGGGCGTCGCCTTCGTCGCGCCGACGCTGGAGCCGGCCTTCGGCAGCATCGACGACTACGCCGACGAGATCGAGGCCGGCGTGCGCCGGCTGGAGGCCGCGACCGGCCGCCCGCCGGTACTGGTCGCGCACAGCATGGGCGGCCTGGCGCTGCGGGCCTGGTGGCGCAGGTTCGGTGCCGGCCACGCGAGGCCGCCGCGCGTCATCACATTGGGGTCGCCACACGGCGGCACGCGCATGGCGCGGTTCGGGCAGGGGCACAACGCCCGGCAGATGCGCCTCGGCAGCCCTTGGGTGACCGAGCTGTCGCTGCTGACCGACGTCGACTGCTTCTGGACGCCCTGTGACCAGATCGTCAACCCGGCCGAGACGGCCATCCTGCCGGGCGCGCGCGCGCACCGGCTGGACGGCGTGGGGCATATGGGCCTCGTGCATTCGCCCGAGGCCTGGGCCTGCCTTCAGGAGGCCTTGCAGGCCTCGGGCAGCTAGACAGCCTTCGCGGGCTCGTCCTTCAGAACGCCGCGGCGGATCTGGTCCAGCTCGATGCTCTCGAACAGGGCCTTGAAGTTGCCTTCGCCGAAGCCCTCGTTGCCCTTGCGCTGGATCAGCTCGAAGAAGATCGGGCCGATCACTTCCTTGGTGAAGATCTGCAGCAGCAGCTCGTTGTCCACGCCCAGGTGGGTCGCGCCGTCGATGAGGATGCGCAGGCGGCGCAACTCGTCGACGTTCTCGCCGTGGCCGGGCAGGCGCTTGTCGATCAGGTCGAAGTAGGTCTCGATGGTGTCCTGGAAGTGGACGCCGGTGGCCTTCATGCCCTCGACCGATTTGTAGATGTCCGTCGTACCCAGCGCCACGTGCTGGATGCCCTCGCCGTGGTACAGGTCCAGGTACTCGGCGATCTGGCTCTTGTCGTCGCTGCTCTCGTTGATGGGGATGCGGATCTTGCCGCAGGGGCTGGTCATGGCCTTGCTTTTCAGGCCGGTCAGCTTGCCCTCGATGTCGAAGTAGCGCACCTCGCGGAAGTTGAAGAAGCGCTCGTAGAACTCCGACCATTCCTTCATGCGGCCGCGGAAGACGTTGTGCGTCAGGTGGTCGATCTCGGTCAGGCCGTGGCCGACCGGGTTGGGGTCGACCGGCTGGCCCTGCGCGTCCAGCACGGGCACGAAGTCGACGTCGTAGATGCTGATGTTGCCGATGGCGCCGGCCGCAGCGCCGCCCTTGCCCTGCCAGCGGTCGACAAAGTAGATCAGCGAATCGCCGATGCCCTTGATGGCCGGGATGTTCAGCTCCATCGGCCCGGCCTTGTTGTCGAAGCCCCAGGCGCCCAGTTCCAGCGCGCGCTGGTAGGCGTGACCGGCGTCCTGCACGCGCAGGGCGATGGCGCAGATCGACGGGCCGTGCAGGCGCGCGAAGCGCTGCGCGAACGAGTCGCTCTCCGCATTGATGATGAAGTTGACGCCGCCCTGGCGATACAGCGTCACGTTCTTGTGGCGGTGCTTGGCCACGGCCTGGAAGCCCATGGTCAGGAACAGGGCGCCGAGGCCGGCGGGGTCGGGTGCGGCGAACTCGATGAACTCGAAACCGTCGGTCCCCATCGGGTTGTCCCAGGGGGTGAACTTGGCCATGGCTGCCTCGCGTCGTATGCGGTGAAGCCAGAAATTCTGCGGCGCGGCAGGCGCAGGTTTCATGCAATCACGGGCGCCAATTGCGGCATATGCGCAGGAATCCTGCAAAATTAGTGGCATGGACGCTGCTCTCGAACTTGATGCCATCGACCGCCGCATCCTGCGCGCGCTGCAGGCCGATGGTCGCCTGACCTATGACGCGCTGGCTGCCGAGGCAGGCCTGTCGTCGTCCGCGGTGTTGCGCCGCGTGCGCCGGCTGGAGGAGGCGGGCGTGATTGGGTCCTATGTCGCGCTGGTGCCGCCCGAGCGCGTCGGCCTGGGCCTGACGGCCTACCTGAACGTGCGCCTGGAAAAGCAGACCGACAACCCCCTGCGCAACCCGCGCGACCTGTTCCGCGCCGCCGTTCAGACCTGGCCCGAGGTTGTCGAATGCGCGGCGCTGACGGGCGAGATGGACTACCTGCTGCGCGTGCTGGTGCAGGACATGCAGCACTACGCCCGCTTCATCAGCGACACGCTGCTCAAGCACCCCAGCGTGCAGGACTGCAAGACCAGCTTCGTGCTGGAGCGCCTGAAGAACACCACTGCGGTGCCGGTCTAGCGGTTGAACCTTGGCGCCGGCCGGCGGCATTCACCGGCCATGGCTGTCGCCGAACCTCCCTTCACCACTGCCGCCTATCCTGAAGCGGCGGAGCTGCTCACCGCATTGCCGCGGCTGCGCGGCTATGCGCGGGTGCTGCGCCGCAACCGCGAGGACGCCGACGACCTGGTGCAGGACACGCTGGAGCGCGCCTGGTCGCGCGCCGCCCAGTGGCGCGGTGTGGGCGACATGCGCACCTGGCTGTTCAGCATCATGCACAACCTGCACGTCGATGCCCTGCGCCGCGGCCGGCTCGACACCGTCGACCTCAATGAACACACGCCCGAGGTGCCGGTGGCCGCGACGCAGGGCCAGATCCTGGTCGTGCGCGACCTCGACGCAGCGCTGGCCGTGCTGCCCGCCGAGCAGCGCGAGGTGCTGCTGTTGACGGCACTCGACGGTCTGGCCTATGCCGAGATCGCGCAGACGCTGGCCATCCCCATCGGCACCGTCATGTCGCGGCTGTCGCGTGGTCGGGCGCGGTTGAGGGGCCTGATGTGAGGCCTTTCTAGGGGGTGCCGGAATAGACCTCCGCCCCAGCCGTCCATGCAGGGCGGGCCGTCCCGGCCGCCATCCATCCCAGTTCCACCCACCCAGGAGTTCCGCATGCGCCTTCTCGCTTCCCTGTCCACCGCCACGCTGCTCGCGCTGCCGTTGGCCGGTCATGCCCTCACCAGCATCGACGATGCCAAGGGCGACTTCCTCGCCACCTTCGCCGGCAGCAGCGCCAGCACCGACCTCGACGTGCTGAGCGCCAGCGTCACCTACGCGCCGGGCACCGACCTCTTCACGCTGACGGCCACCATGGACGGCGTCATCGGCAGCACCGCCACCGGCCTGTATGTGTGGGGCGTGAACCGCGGCGCCGGCACGGCCGGTTTCGCCGGCATCGGCATCAATGGCGTGCGCTTTGATCGCGTCATCATCCTGCGCCCCGACGGCACTGGCACGATTGGCGGCGTCGGCGCCTTGCCCGCGGGCTCGGTCACGCTCAGCGGCAAGACCATCACGGCCACCGTCAGCGGTAGCCTGCTGCCCAGCACCGGCTTCGCCAACATGTTCGACTACACCTGGAACCTGTGGCCGCGCGACGGCGCCTTTGCCGGTACGGCCGCCATCTCGGACTTCGCGCCCAACAACGCCAACTTCACGACCTCGCCGGTGCCCGAGCCTGCGACCGGTGCCATGCTGCTGGGCGGGCTGGGGCTCGTGGCCCTGTTGGGCCGCCGTCGTCAGTCGAACTCGTGAAGTAGCTTGAGGGCATGGGCTTCCCTGAGGTTGAGCAACTCGGCGATGTCGTGCAGGTCGTCCGGCACACCGGCGTCATCCCAGCCCCGGGCCGTGTGCCGCGCCAGGCGCACGGCCAGTTGCACGCAGCGCACCTGGGGGTCGCGCTCGTGCTTGTTGGCGGTGATGCGCATCAGCAGTTCCGGCAGATGCCAGCGCCGCATCAGCGCCTGTTCCAGGTCGGCCAGCGCGATGCCCAGCACCTGACGCTGGGCGGCCGTGCTGCGCAGGTGGCGGTCGGCCTCCTGCAGCGCCGCGATCTGCAGCGCCAGCTCCGGCGCGTGGACCCACAGCAGCATCTCGGCAAAGTCGTGCAGCAGCGCAGCACTGTGGATGACGGCGGCGTCCGGGTCGGCGCGGTGGGCCGCGAAGCCCAGCGCGAAGCGCGAGGCGCGCTCGGCGCGCTGCATCACGCGTGACAGGCCGAGCAGGGCGTCCTCGTTGTCGGCGAGAACCTCTTCCATCGTCGGCTGCCTGCCGAAATCGCGGAAGAAGGGCGTGATGCCCATCAGCACCAAGGCCGCAGTGACCGTCTCGGCGTCGGCCCTGAGCCCTTCACTGCGGCTGCGGCGCTGCTTGCCGGCGTGGACCAGCACCTTCAGCGTCATCAGGGGGTCGGCCTCGATCATTTCACCGATGCCGTGGGCATCGACATCGTCCTCGGTCGCCCGCATGTGCTCCAGGGCCTCGGCCGTCTCGGTCAGCACCGGGATCTCGGCACGGGCGAATGCGTCGACCCAGGCGTCGAGGCTGGGCAGCGGGGCAGTCAGGCGCAGGCGGTCAGACATGCGCGGATGCTAGGCCTGTGCGGAGCCGCCTGCTCGTCGGAGGCGACCCCGTTTTGCGCTTCAGTTCACAACCTTCGCACGCCGTCCAGCTGCGCTGTCAGTTGACCGTCGATGTAGAGCGCCCCTTCGGGCGCCCCGGCCTCGGCGTAGAACTCCAGCTGCTGGTGACGCGCGCGGCGGCGGCGGTAGGCAGGCGAAAACACCAGCCGGATCGCCCGCACGGCACGCTTCAAGCGGGTGAAGCGAAGGGCCCACGCCCGGTGGGTCTCGGCGGCATCGGGGCCGCGCAACTCGATCAATCTCATGAGGGTCTCCTTGGCGCCGGCCCTCATGACATGGATGAGGGGCACGCGGCGCTTGTGTGTCAGGGGCTGTCGTCGGGGAATCTGTCGCGCAGCAGGCGGCGCAGCTCGAGGCGGGCCTGCTGCCGCTGCGCATGGGCTTCGTGCGCGCTACGGTGAGCGCCTGCCTGGCGTTGCATGGCCGGGGCAACGAGCGGATTGCGCGGTTTGCGCGCCTTGATCTGCATCGGGCGCGGGGAGGTGAACTGGGGCATGGAGGGCTCCGGTTAAGGCCGCCAGAAGGCGGCGGCGATGCAGCGGCTCGACCCGGTGTGGGCCGGCCTTTGCGTGAAAGGATCGGGGTGCCTGGGGCCTGCGCTCGAGGCAGGCGGGCCGGGCGGTCAGGGGGCTTGGGGTGGGCGACCTCGCCGTGGCGCCAGAGGACTGCGGGCGGCACGACTTGCGCAAATGATAAACAAACGTTTCTCTTGCGCAAGCGGTTTTTATCCAACACCCCTAACGTGCGGGAGCGTGGCTGTCCGATGACGGATGCCTCCGTCCAAAAGCGCTTCTAGCGCTTTTTGGGCTTGAGCGGCGCGATCCGTGCCTGCAACTTGCGCCATTCGTCCAGCTCCGCCTGCGGGCTGGGCGCGGCGGGCTTGGTCACGGGCGGCGGTGCCGCGCTGCTGGGCGTCAACACCTCGCCAAGCAGGTCCAGCAGCCGCGTGCGGGCGCGCTGCGGGTGGCGGCGGTAGTAGGTCAGCACGAGGCCGACGATGAAGCGTTCGTCGTCGTCCTGCGGCAGGCTTTCGTTGCTGCCTCCCGCATTGAAGGATTCAGTCGACATGGTCGGCGCGAAGCCGGTAGCGACAGGTACTGCGGCGCTGCCGTGCTCGATGTCCATCCAGCCCGGCGGCTTGTGGCAGAGCTGCTCGAACTGGCGCGCCAGGCGTTCGCCGATCTGGCGCGAGCGGCCCTTGATCTGGCTCCAGTAGCTGGGCTGGATCTGCAGCCGTTCGGCAAAGCGCCGCTCCAGGCCACGCAGGGTGGCCGCATCGGCGTGTTTGACGGTGGCGCTGACGAACTCTTCGAACAGGCGCATCGCGTTGTCCAGTCGGATCTGCGCGACGTCGCGGGGGGCGCTGGGCATGGGGCGCAATGATAAATGAGCGTTCACCTCACGCCGCCGCGCGCTGGCCGGGGCGTCAGTCGGCTTCGTCGCCTCCCTTGTAGGCGCCAACGAGGGCGGCCTGTGTGTTGGGCGGCACGGCTTCGTAGTGCGACAGCAGCAGCGTATAGCGCCCCTCGCCGGCCGTGAGCGCGTTCAGGCGTGACTGGTAGCTGGCCAGCTCGGCCAGGGGAGCCAGGCCCTGCACAGTCAGGCTGCCCGGCACGGCCGAGCGCGTGCCATTGACCTGACCGCGGCGTGAGGCCAGGTCGCCGGTGATGTCGCCGATGCCGTGCTCGGGCGCCGTGATCTCGACCTGCACGATGGGCTCCAGCACCAGCGGCTTGGCCTCGCGCACGGCCTCGATCAGCGCGCGGCGGCCGGCGGTGACGAAGGCGATCTCCTTGCTGTCCACCGAGTGGTGCTTGCCGTCGTAGACGACGACGCGCAGGTCGACCAGCGGGTAGCCGGCGATGACGCCGCTGGCCAATGCCGAGCGCACGCCCTTCTCGACGGCCGGCATGAACTGGCCCGGGATGGTGCCGCCCTTGACCGCGTCGACGAACTCGAAGCCCGCGCCGCGCGCCAGTGGCTCCACGCGCAGGTAGACCTCGCCGAACTGGCCGGCGCCGCCGCTCTGCTTCTTGTGGCGGTAGTGGCCCTCGGCGGGCGCCGAGACCGTCTCGCGGTAGGCGATGCGCGGCGGCTCGGTCAGGATCTCGCCCTTGTAGAGTTCGCGCACCCGGTCCAGCAGCAGGCGCAGGTGCAGCTCGCCCAAGCCATAGATCAGGGTCTGGTGGGTTTCACCAGCCTGCTCGATGCGCAGGCAGGGGTCCTCGTCCACCAGCCGCGCCAGCACCTCCCACAGCTTCTGCTCGTCGCCGCGCCGTGCCGGGCTGATGGCCAGGCCGTGCACCGGCGTCGGGAAGTCCAGCGGCTTGAGGTAGATGTGCTCGTCCTCCTGGGCGTCGTGCAGCACGGCGTCGAAAGCCAGGTCGTCGACCTTGGCAATGGCGCAGAGGTCGCCCGGCAGCGCCTCGTCGATGTCCACATGCCTGGCGCCCTGCAACATGAAGAGGTGTGCGACGCGGATGGGCTTGCGGGCGTGACCGACGAAGAGCTGGCCGCCCTTGGCGACGCGGCCCTGGTGCACGCGCATGACGCCCATCTTGCCCAGGTAGGGGTCGGCCACGATCTTGAAGACATGGGCCAGCACATGGCCCGCCGGGTCGGGCCTGGCCGGGTAGGGCGTGGGCTCGATGCCCTTGCCCTCCAGAAACGGCGGCGGGTTGCCTTCGGCCGGGTTGGGCATCAGCGCCTCGATGGCCATCAGCAGCTCGCCGATGCCCGCCCCCGTCTTGGCCGAGCAGAAGCACACCGGGATCAGATGGCCTTCGCGCAGCGCCTGCTCCAGCGGCGCGTGCAGCTCGCGCGGGTCGATATCGCCTTCGGTCAGGTAGCGGTCGACAAAGGCGGCGTCCACTTCGACGACCTGTTCCACCAGCGCGCGGTGCGCGTCAGCCACGGACGAAAAATCGGCGTCCCCAGACGCCGCGAAGAAGCAGTCGGCGACCCGCCGGGCGCCGTCGGTCGGCAGGTTCAGCGGCAGGCACTCCCGGCCGAACACCTCGCGGATCTGGGCCAGCAGCCCGGGCAGGTCGATGTCGGGGCAGTCGATCTTGTTGACGACGATGAGCCGGGCCAGGCCGCGTTCTCCGGCGGCGGTCAGCAGGCGCTGCGCCATCAGCTCGATGCCGTTGACGGCGTTGATGACGACGATGGCCGTGTCCGTCGCCTCCAGCGCCGGCAGCGCGTGGCCGACAAAGTCCGCCGCGCCCGGCGTGTCGACGGCGTGCACGCGGATGCCGCAGTGCGTGAAGTGGGCCAGGCTGGACTGCAGCGAATGGCCCAGACGCTTCTCCAGCGCGTCGTGGTCGCTCACCGTGCTGCCGCGCTCGATGCTGCCCGCCTGAGGGATGACGCCGGCATGGGCCAGCAGCGCGTCCAGCAGCAAGGTCTTGCCGGCTGCCGCCGGCCCGACCAATGCCACCGTGCGGATGGCGTTCACTCGTGAATCCAGGCCTGCGCTCATCGGACTCTCCTTGGTGAGGGGCCAGCGTAGAAGAAGCCGGCCCGCGCGGCAAGGGCAGAATCTTTGTATGCATGCCCAACCGACCGCTCTCGCCCTCGCCCTTTCCTTTGCGTTGGGAGCCCCCGTGGCCCAGGCTCAAACCCCCAGCCCGGCCGACGAGCTCAGGGCCATGCTGGCCGAGGTCAGCCCCGCGCGCATCGAGGCGCGCGTCCGCAGGCTGGCGGCTTTCGGCACGCGGCACACGCTGTCGGACATCGCGTCCGAGACACGCGGCATCGGGGCCGCCCGGCGCTGGATCACCGCCGAGCTGTCGGCCTGCGCCAAGGCCGCCGGCGGGCGGCTGCAGGTGGAGGACCAGAGCTTCATCGAGCCGGCAGGCGCCCGCATGCCGCAGCCGACCGAACTGGTCAACATCGTCGCGACGCTGCCCGGCCGCGGCGCCAGCAAGTCGCGCGTGCTGGTCGTCAGCGGCCACTACGACTCGCGCAACAGCGATGTGATGGACTCGCTCGGCGAGGCGCCCGGCGCCAACGACGACGCCTCGGGCACGGCGGCGGTCATGGAGCTGGCTTGTGTCATGGCCAAGCGGCAGTTCGACGCCACCCTCGTCTTCATGGCCGTGCCGGGCGAGGAGCAGGGCCTGCTCGGCGCTGCCCAATGGGCGCGCGAGGCGCGCGCGGCCGGCACCAATGTCGAGGCCATGATCACCAACGACATCATCGGCAGCGCCACCGGCGACGCCGGCCAGCGCGACCCCAGGCGCATGCGCCTGTTCGCCGACGGCCTCGACCCTCTTGTGCGCCTGTTGACCGCCGCCAGCGCCAACCGCCCGCCCAGCGAGGCCGATGCCCGGTCCACCGCCGCGATGCAGGCCGAGCTGGTGCCGCTCTTGCAAGCCGGCGGCAGCGAGGACCTGCCCACCCACCAGCTGGGCCGCCACCTCAAGGCCGCCGCCGAGGCCGCCATGCCGGGTTTCACCGTGCAGCTCATCCAGCGCCGCGACCGCTATCTGCGCGGCGGCGATCACCTGCCCTTCCTGGAGCGCGGCTATGCGGCGGTCCGTTTCAGCGAGCCATTCGAGAACTTCGCCTACCAGCACCAGAACCCTCGGACCGAGAACGGCGTCGTCTACGGCGACCTGCCGGAGTTCGTCGACTTCGCCTACGTGGCCGACGTGACGCGCGCCAACCTCGCCGGCCTGGCGACGCTGGCCTGGGCGCCCGCGCCGCTCAAGGGTGTGAGGCTGGATGCGCGCGAGCTGACCAACGACTCGACGCTGGAGTGGCAGGCCAGCGACGACCCCGAGGTGGCCGGCTATCGCGTGGTCTGGCGCGACACCGATGCGGCCACGTGGCAGCAGTTCAAGGATGTTGGCCGCGCCACCCGCGTGACGCTGCCGGTGTCCAAGGACAACGTCGTCTTTGGCGTGCAGGCGGTGTCCAGAAGAGGCTTTGCGGGCCTGGCGAGCTATCCGCTGCCCAGGCGCTGACCCGGCAATACTTGCTTACCGCGCATGGCGCGCTTTGAACCATCATCGCCAGCGCCATGCCGCCCACGCCGTCCCCGCCCTACGCCCTGCTCGCCGCATCCGCCCTGCTGGTCGGCCTCGCGGCCTGTGGCGGTGGCGGAGCCGATGGGCCGCCCATGCCGACACCGCCGC